>MEWM01000075.1:350-9555 GCA_001775355.1 candidate division Zixibacteria bacterium RBG_16_43_9
TGTGTTGTCAGGAGTTATTTTCTGACAAAATCAAATGCTGTCTGGAGGAAACTTCCGACAGCGATCTCAAGGCTAAAGACAGACCGGAGGTGAATGAGATGGCTACTATCGTTAAACGTTATCCACCAAAACACAAGTTACAGCTTATTCGCTATGATTCAAATGCACCATTCGAATGTTGGCGCTGCCGAAAAACCAAGATCAGTAAGTTGCAAGCTATTGTAATCTTAGAGCGCCCTCGTATTATCTGCAATGCGTGTTATGGCCTTCTTCTATCACTTGCTGAGATCAAATCACAAGATATCGAACCATGGTTAAAGGCGGAGCAGATTCACGACTTAACTTTGAAAGAAGTCTCCGCAAAGATGGCTGCCCAAGCAGCAGAAAAAGACACACGAAGGCGTAAGCAATACTGGAAATTCCTGTTTCCAGAAACAAAACGATTTATTGGTACGGCGGAATATCTTTACGAACAAATGGCAGACAGGGACGATCTCGATTTTTCTCCACTGATAATTGAGTTGGTCAAGAGTTTTGAACATGAATGTATAATTGGATTCGTGGAACCTATGAAAAATAGAGCTACGTTACATGTTGAAAGTGAGGTTCGCATGGATTGTCAGGATAAAGATTTTGGACGTATGGCAAAATATGTTTTTGGACGTGAAGTGAAGCCACCAGAGTTGGGTACGATTGCATACACTTTGACAACATTCATTCACAGTAAAAAACGCATCCAAGAGAGCAAATTCCTTAAAATCCTCGACGCTCATATTTCCTCATGTCGGGATAGGGATTATTTTCTCAATCAAGAGAGATTTGTGGCGCATGTGTCCACACTCACCCAATCATACCGAAATCCTGCTGCGCATGTTGGTTTTATGCCTAAACAAGCATTTGAAGAATGTATGGATATGCTTATGGATGCTGGTGGTGTGTTATGGCAGTTAATCTCAGCTATCAAATAGTCTGCCCATCGCCTAACAGAGCGTTTCAGTATTGTCAGGAATTACCACCTGACAAAATCAAATACTGTCTGGAGGAAACTTCCGACAGCGATCTCAATCAAAGAGGGGAATCTGGATTATAAACCTTCAGGTTTACCTGAGTTATTTAATAGAAAAATATTAAGTCAAGCTGAAGCTTGACACTCCACTCATTAACTCCTACCTAAACAAATCATAATTCAACAAAATCTCCTTACTAAATCCTTTATCAAATTTTGTCCCTTTTTTCAGCTCCTCTGCATCAAAACCTAATTTCTTTAGATGTTCCACAAACTCCTTAAAGCCGTGCACCACGTAAATCTTCTCAGGATTTGATTCTTTCGCATATTCCAAAAGCTCTTTAAAATCCGCATGGTCTGAGAGAGGAAAGACCTCATCCACGTTGTAGGAATATTTTGCTCCGTTATCCATTCCCCAGCCAGATAAAAAGGCGATTTTCTTATGCGGAAGCTCATCCACCATTTTATGCCTTCTGCTCCAGGGAGGAGAAATCAGAACCTTGTCTTTCAGATTTCCGTGTTCATACGGCTCGTAGTTTTTAAACTTCACCCCGAACTCCTCATAGATTTTAGCCAAACTGTAAATCGCACCATGCAGGCTCAGTTTAAAACCTTTATCCCCTAAAAGCTTTATCGCCTCCTGGGCCTTTCCGAGAGAATACGCCAATATCACAGGAACTTTTTTTTGATTCAAACCCTTTTCCACGAAGTCTGTAATCTTGTGATAAATCTCCTCCACGGGTGGAAAAACATACCGTGGCAGACCAAAGGTAGATTCCATAATCAAAATGTCACATTTCTTGACCTCACCCCTACGGGCAGTCAGAGATTTTCTTAATTTGAAATCGCCAGTATAGACTATCTTTGTCCCGAATATATCAAGTAGAATCTGGGCTGAGCCAAGGATATGCCCGGAAGGAAAAAGCTCGACCTTCACCCCTTTTACTTTCTTAGGGACGTTATACCCTAAGGTTATGGCTTTAATCTTTCCCAGGCGATGCTCATATAAGGCTCTGGTCTCCTCAGTTGCTAAAATCTCCCTGTGCCTGGCAACGTGGTCAATATGCGCATGCGAGATAAAGGAGAATTCGCTCTTTTTCCGGGCATCTAACCAGAAAAGCGTATCTTTGATATGAATTCCATTTGAGTATTCGATCATAGCTTGTAGCCTATTTTACGCAGAAACTCCTTCCGGTGTTTTTTATCCTCCTCCTTTTCGATTCCTTTTGGCTTAAAGCCGTCTATGACGCCAAGAATACCCCTGCCTTGTTCGGTCTCTGCAATTATTACTTCGACCGGATTAGCAGTAGCACAGAATATACTGCAGACCTCAGGGCAGCTCTTTACGGCGTTCAGGATATTTATGGGAAAAGCATTTTTGATGTAGATGATGTAGGTGTGACCCGCTCCGATCTCAAGAGCAGAAGTTTCAGCCAGTTTTTTCAGCTTCTCATCATTCCCTTCAGGGCGGATCAGGCAGGGACCTGAGGCTTCACAAAAAGCCAAGCCGAATTTGATCCCGGGGACAGAGTTTACCATAACCTCATATAAATCCTCAGCGGTCTTGATAAAATGTGTCTGCCCCAAGATCACGTTTGTACCTTCAGGAACTTTTAATTTGTAGATTTTAGTTTCCATAAATCCTCCGTTTTAGATTTAAACCCGCGTAGGGGCGTCCAATTGGACGCCCTGGGAAGAAGGGTGGAGTAGTTGCCCAATTCATTGGGCTATTATTCCCTCTCCCCTTGTGGGGGAGGGTTAGGGAGAGGGGTCACCCTCCCCTTTATCCCCTCCCATCAACGGAGGGGATTTTCTTGCTCGATAAATCGAGCAACTACATTTTCATTTACATCAAGCCCAAAATCGGGCAAAGAACTCTCAAGCTCAAAAGTATTATCAGAAATCCTAAGATATCAAAAAATACCCCTGCTCGAATCATCCTGGTTATCGGGACCATTCCTGAAGAATAAACGATCGCATTCGGAGGTGTTGAGACCGGAAGCATAAATCCAAAAGACGCTCCTAAGCAGGCACCTAAGGCAGGGGGAAGGGGGCTAACCCCGGAAGATTTGGAGATTGCAATCATTATGGGGATTACCATATTGGCTGAGGCGGTGTTAGAGGTTGTCTCGCTCATTATTATCCCCAGACCTATGGCTATGGCTGTGATTCCCCATTGAGAAGATGTACCAAACACGCTCATCAGGTCATTGCCTATAGCCTCAGCCAGTCCGGTTGAGAACATCAGGCTGCCCAGAGTCAACCCTCCGCCAAATAAAAGTATTGTCCCCCAGTCGATTCTAACTGCCTCTTTCCAGGTCAGGGTGAATTTCCTTTTTTTGAAATCAACGGGCAGAATGAAGAGGAGAGATGCAGCTATCAAAGCCACGATCCCCTCTGGAAGATGAGTGGAAAAAAAATTCATTTCTTTTGATTCAGAGCCGATGAATATAGCTAAAAATCCAGGGAGCACCCAGAGGCTAACCGCCACAAGAAAGGCGATCAGAGTATTTTTCTCGCCAGGACTCCAGGGCCCTAAGCTTCTTTTCCTTTCGATGATGTACTGGCTTAAATCCGGCAGCGTTTTTCTTTTGGTGGGATGAAGCCTGCGGATCAAAAAGTATAGAGCCAGAAACGAAACCAGGGTAATCGGCAAGGCAAAAAGCATCCATTTAAAAAAGGTAATCTTATACCCTATCAGGTTCTGGATCATACCTATTCCGATTAAATTAGGAGGTGTGCCCACTGGTGTGGCAATCCCTCCAATCGAGGCGGCATAGGCTACGGTAAGCATCGCTCCGGTATTATATTTTGAGAAGACCTTTTCCGAACCAGTAGTTTCCAGGTCCTCTAAGGACCTCAAGATGCCCAGGACGATAGGAAAGACCATAGCTGCAGTGGCGGTATTTGAGATCCACATAGAGATAACTGCGGAGATGAACCCTATGGCTAAAAGGAGCCTGGAGGTTTTATCCTTTATCCAGGAAGAGGAAAGGATTTTATAGGAAATCCTTTTATCCAGACGATGAATTTTCATTCCTTCAGCTAAGATGAAACTACCGATAAAAAGAAAGACTATCGGGTCAGCAAAATGAGCTAAGACCTCTTTATCCTTTCCTATTCCTAAGACCACACAAAGAAGTGCCCCTAAGAGGGCTGAAGCCGGAATCGGAATAGCCTCAGTTATCCAGAAAGTTATCACCAGGGCCAAAACAGCCAGGAGCCTGTGAGCAGATGAGCTTAAAGCAGGAAAGGGCAATAATAAAACTAAAATGAAAAGAGCAGGTCCTAAAAAGATCCCTACTCTTCCCCTCCAGAACTCAAATTTCTCCTCAGCAGAGGTGATCTTCTCTTCAACTATGATTTCTTTGGCTAATTCATTTGGATTTTCTGGCATAAAACCTTCCTTGCAGAGCCGGTAGCCTTACTTATGGAAACTTAACGATTTAATTCCTCCCTTGATGGGAGGGACAAAGGGAGGGTGAAATCATCTTCATTTCCCCCTCTCCCTAACCCTCTCCCACGAGGGGAGAGGGGAAGATTGTAGGAGCGTGTAGGTCAGAAGCCTTAGGCTCCTGACACCATTCTTGCCAGGTGCCAGCTTCACCCGACTTTCGAAACTAATAGGTTGAAGGATTATTGTATTCAATATCTGTAATCTCCAATCTTATATAAGAAAAATCACCGGAACTCAAGTTCCATACCCCTTCACCTTTGACCGGTATTCTGCTGCCATTTATCTCTTTATATTCCTTAATGGGAGTTGACCAGGTCTCCATTACAAACTTTCCGCCAATATCTCTGTATCGTTGTGCCACGAAATTCGTCAATTCTCCCTTTTCATTGAAATTTAAAATGGAAGAAGCTGTCGCTCCTTTACAACTTATGGTTGCTTTTGCAGAATTGGAATCAATCTGCTCCCACTGGATATATTCGCTCAGATAGGCAGATGGAAACCACATCATCTCATTGAGGTATCTTATCAAGGTTCCCTGATCTATTTCAGGTCCGGTGGCATCTGCGATTTTCTTGAGACCGAATAGTTTGACCAGCATGTTTCCTCTGCCCTCGTGGAATCTGTCTCTTACTTTTATGGAAAGGAATGGAGCGGCTTTTGCGGTCGCAAACCAGATAAAACCAGGTGGATTTGTGGTGTAATATTGTTCAGCTTCAAAAGACATCCATTTTTGTTTTTCACTTGTTCTGATAAAACCTTTTTGTTTTAATCTGACCGTTTTTATTTCCTCTTTGCCTATTATCTGTGAGTATCTCAAATATCTTTGAACCGGCTCAGGCAGGTATTTTATCTCCTTTTCAGTAACGACCTTTAGTTCTGTTTCTTGGCTTTTCTTAAAAAGCTCCTTTACTTCATTACTTACTTTACTCTTGAAGGCAATATTACCTATGATAATAAACGATGCTATCATGACAACGATTATCCCCAGAACGAATATAACAACTTTTATCATCTTCACCTCTCGTAATAATGGCGGATTTCAGATAACGTTGGAGTAGTCATGCAGTTGTTTCTGCCTCCGAGGTACCCACCCTGCGAGCTAAGAATAATACTTTTATCATATTCATCTCCTAAATGTATGCATCTTTTTTAAAAATTACATCCTCAACCGGTCTTCTAAATGAATATGTCATTTTATCTGAATAACCGAAACGAATCAAAAGCAGAGGATGTTTTCCTGTCAGGTCAAGGCTTTTTGTCATTTGTTTTCTAACCTCAATCTCTTCGCATGGCATATTTACGTGTGCATGGCTTATATTGAGTTTTGCTGCAGTAAGACCAAATCGTTGAAATGCGCGCCCAAGATTAACCCAATGTTCGATATCGTTCTTATCGGCAACGAATAATACCAAACCAGAGGATGAATGTATCAATTTCTTCCATCTTTTTGCTTCACTTTTTGCCGAAACGAAGTGCTTCATTACGATATTTCCGATGAATCTGTTCATCTTGGGAAGCCCCATGCATGCGGTCCACAAACCATCGCCTTTTTCTTTTGCCTCTTTTTCAAAAAATCTAAACCAACTGACTAACTCGGTAACGAATTTTTTGTTTTTAAATTGAAGATTACTACCCTCAATGATGAATGGTTCCAAAACTTTGATTTCGTCTTGTGAAAAAAAACGAGCATTAATTCCTTGAATATCAAAACACGTTTTCAAGACATTTAAATCTTGTACGCTAAGGTTTATCGCTTCGTATTCATTCCTGGTCGACTGTCTTGTTCCAATATAATCAAATAGTTCGTCAGGCCTCTGCTTATCCAGAGAAAACAATTTAACCTTGATAAATGTTCGATCTTTGTCTTCGGAAGAAATATTGACCTCACTTTTAAAACCAAATTTTCCTCCGGCAATAACCAAGTTTTCTAATGCGCAACCAAGGCTAATCCACAGAGCATGGTTATCGCTGTCAACAACAGGCAACACCCTTGTATGGTCTGGATGAATTTGAATTTCACTCTCAAAGACAATAAATTTCCATGGTTGCGTATTATGACCAGATGGGGCTCTAACAGCATATTTAATTAACTCTTTTATTTGTTCCATATTTCTTACTCCTCCTTTGTGAAAAGTGTCTTTATATATTTAAATGTTTCTTAAAAGCCCGTCAAATTTCCTTTCGAATAAAAAAAATATCTCTTGAATTGCGTATAACTTGGTTACCATCGAACTGATTGGGATATAATGAAAAAATAATATAGGGAATATATGCCTTTCTTGCAAGACCGTATTGTGTAAAACTCTTTTTGCGGGGCTGTTCCGCCTCAGGCGGACCGCCTACGAACTCCATTTTCACCTCCTCCTTTCAAAAACTCCGCAGTCTCCTCTGGCAAAGAAGTGTTTATATAAACCCCTGAGCCTAACTCAAACCCTGCTGGTGTGGTCAGGCGCGGCAGAATCTGGATATACCAGTGGTAAAAGTCTTCGTTTGAGTCCTTTATCGGGGCAGTGTGAAGGACTAAATTATAATCCGGATTAGATAGCTTTGTGTAAAGCCTGTTCAAAACCTCTCTGAGGATAAAGGCTAATTTCTTGGCCTCATCTGTGGTTATGTTTCCGAAGCCGGCATTGTGCTCCTTGGGAACAATCCAGGTCCCAAAAGGAACCTGAGAAGCAAAGGGCATAAAGGCTACGAACGCATCTGTTTCTAAAATCACCCTTTTTTTGAATTCCAGCTCCTCCTTTATCATATCGCAGAAAACGCAACTGCCGTGGTCGTCATAATACCTGGTCGCTTCTTCCAGAAGATGCCTGATATGAGTTGGCACCAGGGGCATAGCGATTAACTGGGAATGGGGGTGTACCAGAGAGGTTCCTGCTGCTTTTCCATGATTTCTGAAGATTATGACTATCTTGATGTCTTTATCTGCGGAAAGCTCTCTGTATCTTTCCCGGTAAACTAAGCATACCTCCTCTACTTGCTTTAGACCCATATTTCCCAGAGAGAGATTATGCTGAGGAGATTCGATTATCACCTCATGCCTTCCGTATCCTCCCATCTTGAGGAAAAACCCTTCTGTCTCCCTCATTAGATCAACCCCCGGGCTGACTGCCGCGAATTTATTCGGAATTATCCTTACCCACCAGCCTGGTCCGTCTTTCTTGGTTCCTGCCTGGCGAAAGGAGACTATCTCTCCAGGAGTCTGAGATTCATTTCCCGGGCAGAAAGGGCAGTGCGGGTCAAAAGCCGGAACAGGTATTTTCTCCTGCCTGATTTTAAAATCATCCGGTCTTTTCGCTCTTTCTGTGGCAATAATTACCCACTCTTTGGTAGCTCTGTTCTGTCTTATCTCTGGCATAAGATTTTCCTCTTTGTTATCCCCTCCCTCGATGGCCGATAAAAGCTTTACGGTCCTACGGAGGCTTCGCTCCTCGTAGAGGAGGGGGGAGGGCGACCCCTTTCCCTAACCGTTCGACTGAACTCACGGCGAAGCCCTCTCCCAAAAGGGGAGAGGGGACTACTTAGTTCATCCTGGACAATGGTGGAGATGCAACAATCAACTACTGGTCAATTTTTCCAACTTCTCCAAATCCTCTCTTTTCCCGATAGCGATTAAGGTATCACCTGGCTCCATCTTCGCATCAGGCGGAGGGGTAAAAAGCATCTGTCCGCTTTTCTTGTGAATACCCAAGACGATTACTCCTACTTTCAACCTGAGCTCACAATCTTTCAAGGTGGAATTTGAAATAGTGCTTCCTTCTTTAACCTCTAATTCCTCAATCCTCATCTCCATCCCTTGGGCTGAGGTTGCCACCTGCATAAAATCGACCAGGTGAGGCCTTAAAGCGGCAAGCGCCATCCTGGTTCCTCCCAAGGTATGCGGAGAAATGGCTCTATTTGCTCCTGCCCTTAAAAGCTTCTTCTCCGACTCCTCTGTTTCTGCCCGTGCCACGATAACTATCTCCGGATTCAGCTCTCTGGCTGAAAGGGAGATGACCACATTATCTGCCTCTGATGCCACAGCAGAGATTAACCCTTTTGCCCTTTTTATCCCTGCCTCCTCTAAAACCGAATCTAAGGTTGAATCACCCTGAATCACCAGAACCCCGTCTTTTATAGCCTTTTCAACCACCTCCGGGTTTTTCTCCACCACAGTGCAAGCCACCTGGCGCGAGGAAAATTCGCTGTAGATCTGCTGGCCTACTTTTCCGTATCCGCAGATTATGTAATGGTCTTTTATCTCCTGAATTTTTTTGCTCATCTTTCTCCTCCCTAAAATACTCCTGATTTGCCCTTCTAACATCAATTGCGCTCCAGCCCCAACTGCATAGAGTGTAGTTCCTACTCCGAAGATTATGAAAAATATGGTGAATACCCTGCCAGTTGAGGAAAGCTGATGCACCTCCTGAAATCCCACAGTGGATATGGTTATAACAGACATATACAAGGAATCTAAGATATCCCATCCCTCTATCAAACTATATCCCAGGGTACCGATTACGATCACAATCAGAAGGGCACCCAAGGCTATTTTTAGTTTTTTCTCTGCTTCCAAGTTATCTTCTCGAATTAAATGTTGAATATTCTGACATTTTTTCGTTTTTCGTCTTCCGTCTCACTTCCCACTTTCTGAACCAGCTTCCTTAAAACTGGGAGTCAAGCTGTAGCGTCCTCACTCCCGTGAGGACGATTTACTATTTCCCCTCCCTCGATGGCCGATAAAAGCCTTACGGCTCGTA
>MEWM01000075.1:9581-15182 GCA_001775355.1 candidate division Zixibacteria bacterium RBG_16_43_9
AAATATCTTTTTATTTACCCCTCTCCTTAATCCTCTCCCAAAAGGGGAGAGGAAAATATCTTCCTTCGCTACCATAGGAGAGACAACGCTACAGTCTCAAGTCTCTCTTTTCACGTTCTTAGTCAATCCCCTCAAAATCGGAGGAGTTATCAGGGTAGTTGCCATTACCATAAATATGATCACAGTGTAAAGGTCAGAAGTTATAGCTTTCATGCTCATGCCGATCGAAGCGATGATCATCCCTACTTCTCCACGAGGCACCATTCCAAAACCGACCACAACGGCATCTTTTTTCCCTAAATTTAGAGCACCCAGGCCACATCCTATGAGTTTTCCTAAGATCGCGAAAACGGTTATAATCAGGGCAGCCCATAAAAGCGCTGGCTTGGCAAATATGGAAAGGTCAACCCAGCTTCCCAAGATTACAAAGAAAAAAGGAACCAGGAAGTTGTATAGAGATTCTGTTTTTATCGATAGGTTATACTCTAAATTCAGCCCTGAAAGAACCATCCCGGCTAAAAATGCTCCAACTATGGCCGCCAAGTCTATGTAGCTGGCAACCGCTGATAGAAAAAGACAGAAAAGAATTGCCAGGGAGAAGACTGCGTCCCTGGTACGAAAACTTGCGACTCTTGGAATCATCCGGTAAACCACCCTTCTGCCGATTATTATCAGAAAGGCTATGAACCCAATTGCCTCTAAAGTAATTAGACCAATTTTGACTAAAGATAAAGTCCCTTTGCCCAAGCCAGTGACAATAGCTAAGACCACCAGCCCGATTACATCATCAATCACTGCCGCCCCTAAGATGACCCGGGCAATTTTCGTGTCCAGAATACCGAGATCCGCAAATACCCGGGCAGTGATACCCACGCTGGTTGCCACCATAGCCGCACCGATGAACATCGCCTCTACTGTGGTGTGATCTATTATCAGCACGTAAAGGTATCCAAAGATGAAGGGAAAGATCACGCCCAGGAAGGCAACTACCAGGGAAGTTCTCCCCACGGTCATAATGTCTTCGACCTTGGTCTGCAGCCCGACAGTGAAAAGAAGGATTATCGCTCCGATCTGAGCTAAAACCGGAAATATCTCCGAGGTGCCGATGAGATTAAAAACCTGGGGTCCCAGAATGACCCCGGCTAAAATTTCGCCGATCACCGCGGACTGTTTGAACCTCTCGAAAATCTCGCCTAAGAGCTTAGCTGAGGCAAAGATTAAGAATAAGCTGAAGAGAATCTGGGTTATGTTTTCCATTTTTTATTCCGTAGCGTCCTCACTCCCGTGAGGACGACAACTCGTTGCCTCAGGAGAGGCAACGCTACCACATAAATTAAAGAATTCTTTTCACCTCTAATTTCATCTTTGGATAGAGAAATGTCAACAAAAAAAGCCGTGGAGTTTTTACCACGGCTTCTAATCGAATTGAATTGTTATCATCTGTGAACGTCGTCCGCCTCAGGTGGACTGGCCCGACGAGAACTAAGCGTTGATCTTTTCCAGTTTCTTCTCCTCCCTTTTCTTTTTAATCTTCTGGGCGTCATTTAAGATCTCAAAAAGCTTTTTTACCTCAAAGGGTTTTGCCATCAATAGATCTACCGAGTGAGCTTTTAATTTCCTGGAATCTACCTGGGTTCCCCAGCCGGTAACCATCACGATGACCACCTCCGGGTTTATAGACTTTAACCTGTCCGCCACTTCCCATCCGGACATCTCTGGCATCGAAAGGTCAGTGAACACGATGTCGAATTCCTCCTTTTCGAAAAGCTCCACCCCTTTCAAACTGTCATCCACGGCTACAGCCCTATATCCTCGGGATTGAAGAATGTCGCAAAGCAACTCCCGGATTGCAGGTTCATCATCGATTATCAGGATATTTTCTTTACACCCTTCTTCTGCTTTCTCCTCTTTGCCTCCTTTTTTATCCACGATTTTCTTTATAGGCAGCTTTACGCTAAAAGTGGTCCCTTTCCCTTCCTGGCTTTCAATCGAGATTTCGCCATTGTGCCTCACCACTATACCATAAGCCAGACTCATGCCCAAGCCATTCCCTTTAGGACCTTTGGTGGTGAAGAAAGGATCAAAAACCTTCCTCTGGATCTCCTCAGACATCCCTATCCCGGTATCGCTAACAGAAGCTAAAACGTAATTCTCGTTTGACCGGGAGGAAACGGAAAGAGTGCCCCCTTTTGACATGGCATCAAACGAATTCAGGATCATATTGACGAAAACCTCCCTAAGCTCAGAAGGGTTTCCAACAATAGGAGGTAGATTTTTGCCTAAAGATGTCTCGACCTGGATTGAAACGCCTTTCTTCTGTGCCTCATCCTTCCATTTATGCTTGGTTATCTCCAGGGATTCTTTTAAGATCTCATTTATATCGAGCAGAATGAAGTTCTCATCAGTTCTTAACCGGGTGAACTCCTGTATTCTCCTGACTGTCTCCGCACCATCCAGCGCAGCTTTCTCTATTACCTTCAGCCCTTTCCTTGTATCTTGCTCTTTGGCGGAAAGGAGTAAGAGCTGTGCTCTTCCCAGGATGGCACCTAAAAGGTTATTGAAATCGTGGGCAACCCCTCCAGCCATCTCGCCTAAAGCTCTTAACTTCTCAGATTGAATCAGTTGCTCCTGAGCCTCTTTGAGCTTGGCATAAGCCTGTTTCAAACTCTCGAAGAGCTTGGCATTTTCAATTGATACCGCGGCCTCATTGGCAAGTATGTTCAGAAGATTAAGATGGTTTTGATTGAACTGTTTTAAGCCTAACTTTGAGAGGGTAATAACTCCTCTGACCACTCCTTCATAGATCATAGGAGAGGCGATTATAGATTCATCCACATAAGGTGAGCCAGGGACATGCCGCGAGTGAGGATGCCTTTCACCGTCATCTATTATCTTTGCCTCCCCGGTTTGAGCAACCCATCCGGTTATCCCTTCTCCCACCCTTAAGTGTAAGACCTCCTCGGTTTCGCCTTGATATTCCTCAACCTCGCTCCCAAAGGCGATTGGAATTAGCTCCTCTCTATTATCGTTCAGAAGGAAGACCCTGCAGTTATCAAATTCTATAACCTTTTTGATCTCATCCATAACCGCATAAGCCACGGTTTTGACGTCGTTCAATTTATTCAAACGGTTGGTGATGTTTCTGATAGCCTCTAACTGGATGATCCATTGCTCTGCTTCTTTGAAAAGATGTGAATTCTCCACTGCCATCCCGATCTGGTTACCGATCGAAGCTAAAAGTTGAATTTCATCCGAATTATATCTTCGATCTTGCTGGGTGATAACGAAAAGGGTGCCTAATATTTTTCCCTTGGATTTCAAAGGGACTCCCAGATAAGAATGAAGCCCTTCTCTTTTCATGACCATACGCGTCAATCTGGGATCTTGGCTAATGTCCTCAACTGTTATCGGTTCCCCGGTTGAAGCTATCCTGCCGGAAAACCCCTCACCCAATTTAAGCTTATCAACTTCTTTCACCGCTTCGGATGAAAGACCTTTACAGGACTTTAACTCCAGCATTTTGTCGGCCTGATTCAAGATATAAATTCCTCCTGCCTGACAATCAGTCACTTCTAAGACTTTATCCAAGGTCTCATTTAAGATCAGGTCCAGGTTCAAAGATTGGTTGGTAATGGAGGAGATGGCATTCAAGGCTGAAAGCTCCTTGTTCGCCTGGATTATCTTCTGCTCGATCTTTTTGCTCTCGGTGATATCCTCGATTAAAAGTATGGCTCCATCTGGATTGCCCCGCGGGTCAAACAGAGGCACCCCATTTACCGAAAGTATAGTCTTTTTCCCATATAGGGAAATAAACGGGATAACCAGGTAGGCAAAAGGGGTTCCGGCTAAGAGATTCTCCAGTGGTTTAACTGCACCGCTTTCAACAACGTTAGGCATCTGGGTTATCTTCATCCCCAGGGCTTTAGACTTTCCACCTTTTTCTGTCCCCATAATCTGGCCCATCTTGGGATTTTCATAGGAGATCTTTCCTTCTTTATCCAGCCTGACAACCCCGATGGGGAGCTTTTCCACGATCTCCTGATTAAACTCTTGTAAATATCTTATCTCCTCCTCTGCTTTTTTCCTCTGGGTGATGTCGATATCCATACAGATGAATTCCTTTTTACCGTCAGAGGAAGGTATAGAAAATATTGTAGAGTAAACTGTCCTTTCAATCCCTTCTTTGTTTTTGAATTTCCATTCAGAGGGCCCAAAAGGTTTATTCGATTTATCCACATCTCTTAAAACTTTATGAAACTCATCTGTGGATTTTTTATCCAGTATCAATTTATCTAAAGTTTTTCCTAATGCCTCCTCCTGTGCCCAGCCGAACAACTTTTCAGCCGCTTTGTTCCAGTATATTATCCTTCCGTTTATATCATACCCTTCGATAGCCACATTAGGAGTATTATCTATTATGGCATCCAATCTTTCTTCGCTTTCCCGCAGTGCCTCCTCCACTTTTTTTCGCTCGGTGACGTCTATCCCGGTGATAAGGATACCGACAGGTTGGCCTCCTTCGGATAATATCACCCCTCCGGGCGAGAAGAGCAAAGTATGAATCGATCCGTCCTTGGTAAGGATATCTACATCGATCTCGGGGGTGTATTCTCCTTTGAAATCTCTTTCCAACTGCGTGGCCACTTTTTCCCTCTGCTCAGGGACAACAAACTCCAGCGCGTCTCTGCCAACGATTTCCTCTTTTGAGTAACCAAATTTCTCAATCATCGCTTCGTTGATATCTTTTATTTTACCATCGATTCCAATTATCAAGTTAACTGTGGAACTCTTTTCATATAGAAACCTGTATTTATCCTCCGATTTTCGCAGAGCCTCTTCTGTCCTTTTTCGCTCTATGACAAAGGCGATGTTACCTGCAATAGTCTGGAGCAAGCGAGCCTCGTCCTCGCCAAATTGATGAGGGACATCATAATAGACCATAAACTTGCCCAGTAGCCTTCCCTGATATGAAAGAGGGATAAATCCTAAGGCTCGGATACCTTCATCCAGGATAACTGGGAGTAGCTTTTCTAAATTTGGCTCCTCTTCTACCTTGGGGATGAAAATGGATTGAGGATTCTTTTCCTCAGGCGACCAGGGCGAATGGCCTTCGACTGCTTTTCTATAAGTTTCTGAAAGTCCTCGCCAGGCTTTAAATCGCATAACCCCATCCGGGTCGAAAAGGAGAATAGCTGACCGGTCAGCCTTTAGCGTGCGTTCCAGAGCATTCAAGGTCTCATTGTAAATTTCCTCTATCTCTTGTGCACGACTGACAGAACCGGTGAGCTGGTAAATCGTCTGTAATTGGTCGAATTGCTTGCTAATTTCTTTCTCCGCCTTTCTACGCTCGGTGATGTCCGTGCTTATTCCGATGGACCCTATGAGTTTCCCCTGCCGGTCCTTCAATGAGGAAACCGATATGCTTATAGCGATCTGACTACCATCTTTTTTAAGCAAAGTGGTTTCAAGGTTTTCTATCAGTCCATCCCCTGAGAGCTTTTCCCGTATATATTCGAGCTCTTTTTTATTAGCACAGAAATCGTAAATCTTCTTTTTGCCGATAACCTCATCCGCCTTATAACCGGTAAGCCTCTCTGCTCC
>MEWM01000075.1:15206-16828 GCA_001775355.1 candidate division Zixibacteria bacterium RBG_16_43_9
CTCATTATCGATTACCGTTATTGCTACCTGAGAGGTGTTGATAATATTATCCAGATAGTCTTTAATTTTCTTCAGCTCATCTTCAGCATTTTTCTTTTCAGTTATGTCTTTCAAAAAACAATAAGAGGCAACCTTTCCCTGATATTCTATAAGGGTAACCCTCATCTCCACTTCTTTCCTCTGGCCGTTTTTAGCCAGAATAGTAAATTCATAATGGTCCGGAACCTCCTCCCCTCTTTGTCTTCTTACATATCTATCCACAACCATTTCCCGGCATTCCGGAACTATTCTTTCTTTGAAATCAATCTCTTTCAACTCCTCTAAGGTATACCCGATTAAATCCGTTAATTTTTGGTTAGCCAGTTTGATCTGATCCTCCTGCAGGATGGCGATGGCATCATTAGATTTCTCGATTAGATTTCTGTATTTTTCTTCAGATTCCCTTTTCTCCTTTTCCCTCTCAGAGATGTCTCTAAACAATTCGATTATCCCTATCAACCCTCCCTTTTTATCCTTTAAAGGAGAAGCGGTTATCTCTACAATTTTTTCCTCCTCTTTGCCTTTATGTCGATGGATGACCCTGAGTGAGGGACAGCCTTTAACGACCTCATTTAGTGGGCAGACCTCATCTAACATATGGCAGGGTTTATCCAGATTATGAGTGATCTGGTAACAATACTTACCAATAACCTCATTCAAAGATTTACCCCTGCTCTCCAGAAATTTCTGATTAGCATAAACGATTTTGTAGGCAGTATCCAGGATCAGGACTTCTTCGCCTAATGCATCCAGGATCTCTTCTTTTTTTCTGGATATATAAGCTAAGAGGCCTTTTTTCTTAAATATTCCCATAATAGTTATTTACCCCACTCTAAGCGGCTTTTCCTTAGATTAGCTCATATATTTTATCGACATACTTAGTGGAAAAATTCTATCGTTAAGGAAAAAAATCGAGGGTATGTATCTATTATCCCGACTTGAGGGCAGGGAGGGGCTACCGAGCGGTAGAACAGACATTTCCTATGGATCCATTTCTTGGACTTGTCTGTTCAGTCAAAGAGCAAAGCCTGGCGCCCTACGGGCGGGCGGGCTCGTAGCCACAGGAATGTCTGACCTACCAACAATCAACCCAGGTTGCCCTCAACCTGGGTCGATTTCATTTTGATAATGAAATTTATACTTTTTGCTCTAAGGAAAGATGAGGATAGGCATTTAGGTCTAAAGGAGAATTCTCTCCATTATGAAGATGAAAATATCCAGCCGCTGCGATCATAGCCGCATTGTCAGTGCATAAGATAGGAGAAGGAATATATAGCTCCAGTCCTTCTTTTATAGCTTCCGAGCTTAATTTCTGTCTTAAACGACTGTTATTCGCCACACCCCCGGCTATAGCTATCTGGTTGACTTTAAGCTCAAGTGCGGCTTTCAGAGATTTGTCAACCAGAACGTCAACTATCGCCTCCTGAAACCCCTTGGCTATGCCTGCTCTTTGTTTTTCTTTTTCCTGTGGCGAAAGCCTGGATACATAAATAGCCACAGCGGTTTTGAGCCCGCTAAAGGAAAAATCAAAACTACCTTCCTCTAAAAAAGCCCTGGGAAATCTGACTCCCCCAGACTCGCAT
>MEWM01000075.1:16887-17120 GCA_001775355.1 candidate division Zixibacteria bacterium RBG_16_43_9
CAAATGCTTCGCCTGGAGCATCGTCTCTGGTTCTCCCTAAGACTCTGTAATCACCTTTGTCTTTGACATGGACCAGGGTGGAGTGCCCGCCTGATACTACCAGGCAGACAAAAGGAGGAAAAAGCTCGTGATGCTCTATGAAATTGGAGAAGATATGCCCCTCTAAGTGATTTATCCCTATGAGCGGCTTTTTCAAAGAATAGGATAACCCCTTGGCAACACAGAGACCGATC
>MEWM01000076.1:0-117 GCA_001775355.1 candidate division Zixibacteria bacterium RBG_16_43_9
ACCAGCGAGGACGGGCTTAAGAAAAAGATTCCAAATAACGAGGTCCACCGGCCAGGTTTAGCCCTTTCCGGGTACACCGAAAGATTCGCCTATGAGAGGACCCAGGTCATCGGTGAG
>MEWM01000076.1:193-5078 GCA_001775355.1 candidate division Zixibacteria bacterium RBG_16_43_9
TAACCTGCATCATAATCTCCAAAAATATCTATCCACCTGCGGAGCTTTTGGAGATGGCTAACCAAACCAAGACCCCTGTTTTTCAGTCCCGGCTTACCACCACCGAGCTGACCGACCGGCTAAGCCTTTACTTAGATAACATCTTTGCCCCTAATACCACGGTTCACGGGACCCTGGTAGATGTGTACGGGGTCGGGTTACTCTATACCGGTAAAAGTGGCGTAGGGAAGAGCGAATGCGCGCTGGACCTGGTGGAGAGAGGTCATCGTTTAGTAGCAGACGACATTGTCAAAGTCATCCGCAAGACTCCGGAGGTGATCGTAGGGACTGGGAGTGAGCTTTTAGGTCATCATATGGAGATCAGGGGGGTCGGGATAATAGACCTGGAATCGCTTTTCGGGATAAGGGCGATCAGGATTCAGAAAAGGATCGAGGTAGAAGTCAGGTTGGTCTTGTGGGATAATGACTTAGATTATGAAAGATTGGGGATAGAGGATAAGTTCACCCGCATTTTAGGGGTTGAGATACCAGCGGTGACCATACCTATTTCTCCCGGGAAAAATATCACGGTGATCTCTGAGGTGATAGCGATGAATCATATGCTTAAAGTGTATGGACAGGATGCGGCAAAGAAGTTCTCCAAAAGACTTTCAGCAGAAATCTCTCGAAAAAAAATGGTGGATGAATATTTAGAGAGCGATATCGAATAGAAGAAATTGCCGACAATCTAAAAAGACTACCCAACGAATTTAGGGTCTTATCTTTATAATAAAGAGGGTTATGGATAATCGCACAATAGAGTTAAGGGTTGGAATTGTGGTGGCTATTGCTGCGATTATTCTTTTCCTGGGTATTATCTGGATAAAGGAATACCGGTTTAACGTTGAAAGATATAAATACGGAGTCCTTTTCCCTAATGTGGGAGCATTGGGGGTAGGTGATCCGGTAACAGTTTCAGGGGTAAAGAAGGGCACAGTGGAAAGCATCATCCTCTCGGGAGGGGATGTGCTGGTGACCTTTAATCTGACCACAGATGTGAAATTGAAAAAAGACGCCAAATTCACAGTGATGAATATAGGGTTGATGGGAGAGAGGTTTGTTGATGTATCACCCGGTCATTCCCCAGAGCTTTTGGATCTCTCCAGTCCGGTTAAGGGTTTCTATGATACCGGAATACCGGAGGTGATGGGGATGGCAGGACAGATGCTGGATGAGATCAGGCGTTTGGTAGCTCATCTGGAAGGGATTTTTGGAACCGAATGGTCCCAGGAGTCGTTCAGGGAAACCATAAAGGATTTGAGAAAATTGTCTGCAGACCTGGTCACCCTTTTAGACCGGAATAAAGACAAACTCGAAAAAACGGCAACTGATCTATCCTATACCTCATCCGAGCTTAAAGTCCTGGTGGAGAGAAATAAAGCAAAGCTCCAATCTTCAGTAGATAATTTCACCAGTTCCTCAGCCAGGTTAGATACTATCACCACTACCTTAAGCTCTCTTTCAGTATCTTTAAAGAACCTGACTCAGAAAATAGAATCCGGCGAGGGAACTTTCGGTAAGCTGGTCAATGACAGCACCCTGTATAACGATCTCAGGAAGACCACAAATAATCTGGATGAGCTTGTAACCGATATCAAAAAGAATCCAAAAAAATATTTAAAAGTTAGCCTGTTTTGAAGAAAATAAAATTTGCCTTCGGGATTCACAATCACCAGCCGATCGGGAATTTTGAGCATATATTCGAGAAAGCCTTTCAGAGATGTTATGCTCCCTTCTTGGGGCTTTTAGAGAAGTACCCCTTTTTTAAGCTCTCCTTACACAACTGCGGAATACTTTATGACTGGTTTCTAAAAAACCATCCGGAACTAATCGAAAAACTCAGAACCCTGGTGAAAAGCGGACAGGTAGAGCTTTTAACCGGAGGATATTACGAGCCGATCTTTCCCTCTATCCCGGATGAGGACAAGATCGGTCAGATCGAAAAGTTAAGCTCTTTTATCCGGGAAAATTTCAACTTTGCCCCGTCAGGGATGTGGGTAGCAGAGAGAGTGTGGGAGCCTCACCTTCCCAAATCCTTCGTCAAAGCCGGTGTTAAATTTGTGCTCTTGGACGATTCTCATTTCAGATACTCAGGCCTGGAGGACGAAAAACTTTTAGGTTATTACCTGACCGAGGAGGAAGGCTCCACCTTAGCTTTATTCCCGATCAGCAAAAAGCTGAGGTATTATATCCCTTTTAAAGAGCCAGAAGAGATCATCGACTATCTCAAAAGTCTGGCTACAAAGGATGGGGATAAACTGATAGTCTATGCAGACGATGGTGAGAAATTCGGGATCTGGCCCATGACTTACGAGCACTGTTACGAAGATAGGTGGCTGGAGAGATTTTTCGAGAAAATTAAAGAGAATTCAGACTGGATTGAGATGGTCCATTTCAGCCAGGCCTTGGAGGAGCTATCCCCTCTCGGCAGAATCTATCTTCCCACCGCATCATATTATGAGATGATGCACTGGGCGCTTTTGCCCAAAGCTTTCCAGGAGTTTGAGGATTTCGAGAAGGTCCTTAAAGAGCAAGACCTTTTTGAGAAATACGGCATTTTTGTCCGGGGAGGATTCTGGAGGAATTTCCTGGCCAAATATCCGGAGTCCAATCATATGCACAAGCGGATGCTCTATCTAAGTCAGAAGATCAAAGATTTAGAGAAAACCTCAGATTTAGATAAAAGAAAACTTGCTCCAATCAAAGATGAGTACTGGAAAAGCCAGTGCAATGACCCTTACTGGCACGGGGTCTTTGGTGGTTTATACCTTTCTAATCTCAGGAAGCCGATTTATGAGCATTTGATTAAAGCAGATAAGCTTGCTGATCAACTGTGTCATCAAGACGAGAACTGGGTGGATTCCCAGGTTTTGGATTTTGACAAGGATGGCAAAGAGGAAGTCATAATTGAGTCTCCGGTCTTCAATTTGTACTTTTCACCTTTTACTGGCGGGACTTTGTATGAGCTGGATTTCAAGCCTAAGGATTTTAATCTCTTGAACATCTTATCCCGGCACCAGGAGGGGTACCATAGGAAGATCTCTGAGATAAAGAATACCCAGATCGACCCAACTGAAAAGTTCGCCAGTATTCACGATCTGTTGGGCATCAAAGAGGAGGGCTTAGAAAAGCTTTTGACCTATGACTGGTATAGAAGAGGTTCCTTTATAGATCATTTCCTGGGCAAAGATGCCAGCTTGGATGATTTTGTCAGGTGTCAGTATCCAGAGCAGGGAGACTTTGTCAATCAACCTTATGAATATGAGATCAATAAAAAAGAAGGTTCTCTTGAATTAGTCCTTTCCCGGAACGGTTTCGTGTGGGTGGATGATAAGAGGGCAAGTATCGGTTTGACAAAGAGAATTATCCTCAAAGGTAACAGCAAAGAGCTTGAGATTAATTATGAATTGAGGAATAATCACTCAGGAGTAGTGGATTTATGGTTCGGCGTAGAATTAAACTTCGGGATGCTTTCATCTGATGACGGGAGGAAAACCTTTTACGTCAAAGGTCTGGAACTAAAAGATAGAAAGCTCAATTTGAAGACAGAAGATGAGAATATCTCGGATTTTGGCATAAAGGATGAAGCTTTAGGTCTCCAGATAGACCTGAAGCTGAATAAACCCGCAAATATCTGGCAATTCCCCATATATACTGTTTCCTTATCTGAGTCCGGTTTTGAAAAAACTTACCAGAGCTCGGTCTTGTTTCCGAACTGGAAAATCAGGTTAAATCCCGCAGAGGTTTGGCAGGTAAAGATAATCAAAAAAATCGATATTCTGTCCAGGATGGATCCATTCGGATAGTAGCCCGTTTTATCGGGCGAATCAACATCCTTTGAGGGGAAAGAGATTTGGTAGCTGCCCTACGGGCGGTTTCGAACTCATCCCCTAGCCCCTTCTCTTAAGAAGAGAAGGGGAGCTTTAGTCCCTCTCTTTCTAAGAGAGGGATTCAGGGTGAGTTCGCAATGTGAAATCGTCTCACTTACCATCAGGAACAGACAGGAATGTCTGTTCTACCTGTCTCAAATCAGTTTTTCTTCAACGATCTTCTTCTTCAGATTCCTTCGCTCGTCGAGGATGTTCTCATCCTCGACAAAAAATGATCTGGCGGATGATAACATCCGCCAGGAGCAAGATCGGGCAAATAGACATCCGCAACCCGAGGGGTTGGGGGAGGATGACTGGTAGGTCGGACATTCTTGTCTGACCTACAGGAACAGACAGGAATGTCTGTTTTACCATTCTCAAAAGTGTAGGTCAAGACAAGAGACTGTAGTTGCCTGATTTATCAGGCAAGGACCAGGCGCAACATAAAAAAAGCTCAATGAATCGAGCAACTACAGCAGCCCTTTTTCGCTTATTTTCTTCTTCAGATTCTTTACGTGGGTGCCTGCCCAAAAGAGCTTATCGCATTTAGAACAATAAAAGAATTTCTCCTGGGTCTTGAAGACAAAGGGCGGGACTTTGTTCTCCACTTCTTTTTTAGAAACCGGAACTAATACTTGATTGCAGACCAGACAGCGGGTGAAATGATTTTTTTCCTCAGGTTTAAGGTTGAACTTTTTCAGAACTTCTTTCAGCTGGTCCAGGGGCTGATTTGAAGAGAGGAGGAAAAGTTTTTTCTCTGCGGATTTGAACCGTTTAAGCTGCTGGTCCCGGCTCAGGATTATCCTTTCTTCCTTTAAAGCCGTTGAAACTAACTCGGTGTCCTCTATCTCCCGGCTGAAAAGGGTGTCATACCCTAAGGTTCTGAGCCATTTGGCTAACTTCCCTAAATTATCATCGCAGATAAATTTCATAAGATAAATCTATTTTAAGAAATCCAGAAAGGGTTTGTCAAGGGT
>MEWM01000077.1:0-2320 GCA_001775355.1 candidate division Zixibacteria bacterium RBG_16_43_9
GTTCCCGGGATAGTCTTTGAGAAATTTGGGTTCAGGTATTTTGGTCCTCTGGATGGGCATGATATAAATCAACTTTTAAAAATCTTAGAGCACCTCAAGAATCTAAAGGGACCGATATTCTTGCATCTTCTGACCCAGAAGGGGAAAGGATATAAGTTCGCGGAAGAGGATTCGCCCAAATTTCACGGGATTGGCGCTTTTGACAAGGTGACTGGTGAGTCAAACGATATCGGAAAGAAAACTTATACCGATGTTTTTGGCCAGGCCATGGTTGAGTTAGCCCAGATGGATCAGGATTTAGTAGCTATCACTGCGGCTATGTGCCTGGGTGCCGGACTGGTGGATTTTTCTTTAAAATTCCCCAAGAGGTTTTTTGACGTAGGGATTGCAGAACAACACGGAGCAACTTTTGCCTGCGGCTTGGCCGCTTCAGGTCTAAAACCTGTCTTTGCGGTCTATTCGACTTTTTTACAAAGGGCTTTTGACCAGGTGATTCATGATATGGCTTTGCAGAACCTTCCGGTTACCTTAGCAATTGACCGGGCAGGCTTAGTAGGGGAAGATGGACCTACCCATCACGGTGCTTTTGACCTTACCTATTTGAGGCAGATACCAAATATGGTGGTTCTGGCTCCGAAAGACGGGAATGAATTAAGAGATATGTTATATACTGCGATTAAATGGGGGAAATCCCCTGTGGTTATTCGCTACCCGCGAACCGTAATTCCGGACAAGAAACTCAAAGAAGAATTCGGATTAATTCCTCTGGGCAGATGGGAAATATTAAAAAAAGGGAAAGACCTTCTGGTCTTAGCAATAGGCTCTATGGTTTATCCAGCTTTAGAGGCGGCAAGCGAGCTTTCCTCAGAAGGGATTGAAGCAGAAGTTGTCAACTGCCGTTCCCTGAAGCCCTTAGATGAGGAGCTTCTTTTGTCATCCCTTAAAGGATTCGATAAAGTCATAACCTTAGAGGAAAACGTCCTGTCAGGCGGTTTTGGTAGCGCTGTGGCTGAGTTTATCTTTGAAAAAGGATTCGGAAAAATCGAGCTTAAAAGGATTGGCATTCCGGATAAGGTTATCGAACACGGGAGTAGAAAAGAACTTTTGAAACTTTTAGGAATGGATAAGGAAGGGATAGTTAAAGCAGTAAAGGAAATGGTTAAAATCAAAAGCAGGACTCCTTCGCCCCAGTTGGATATTTTGTAATAGATAGTAACTTTCATAAGTTTAAAAAGGAAGAGGGCAAAGAAAAAATGAAAAGCATCGGAATTGTGGCTAATGTTAAAAAGCCGAAGGTCAAATCCACAGTTAATCGAATACTCCGCTGGGCAGAAAAAAATAAGATAGATTATTATTTGACTCTGGAGCTTTCCGGTTTAATCGGACATAAAGACAAAGCTCTGACTCTGGAGAAACTTCCCGATTACTCGCAGTTTATGGTCTCCCTGGGTGGAGATGGCACTATGCTTGCCTCGGCCCGGGCAGTGGGAAAAAAGGGAAATCCTATTTTAGGGATTAACTTAGGAGGTATTGGCTTTTTAACTGAAATCACCTCTGATAAGATCGAAAAGACATTGGACCGGATTAAAAAAGAGGATTACGTAATCGAGAAAAGGATGTGCTTACAGGCAGAGATTTTGGGTTCTAAAGAAAAAAATCTTTACGCCTTAAACGACATAGTTATCGATAAAGGGAAGGTAGCCCGATTGATCTATCTTCACCTGTATGATAACCAGGAATTCGTCTGCTCCTATTCGGCTGATGGCTTAATCCTTTCCACTAGCACTGGTTCAACTGCTTACTCTATGGCTGCCGGAGGTCCGATCATCAATCCCAAAATAAATGCCATAATTGCCTCACCTATCTGCCCTTTTACCTTGGCGGTACGTCCTATGGTTTTTTCGGGAAAAGATTTTTTGAAAATAGTGGTCGAATCAGAACATAAAGAGGCGATGCTGACCCTGGATGGACAGACCTCTTTTAAATTAGGCTCACCCAGCACTATCCTGGTGCATAGAGCCAAACATTCAATAAACCTGATAAAGTTTCAGGAAAGGTCATACTACGAGGTTTTGAGGACCAAGCTTCACTGGGGGGCTAAACCGAAAATGGGGGAATAAGAGATAAAGGTTCAAAAGTTCAATGGTTCAAAGGTTCAAGGGAAAAAGACAAAGGAAGATGAAAAAAAGGAAAATGGAAGATAAAAAAAGACGTGAGCGTGATTCGTTTCTCGTGACCGTAAAAGAAGAATGTAAGGCAAAACTTTAACTTTGCATTAAAAAAACGTTAGTGAGATTCTTTTGTAGGGGCAGGCCCCCGT
>MEWM01000077.1:2343-6965 GCA_001775355.1 candidate division Zixibacteria bacterium RBG_16_43_9
ATTCTAAGGATAAGAAATTTCGCCATAGTCGAAGATTTAGAGGTAGAATTTTTTCCTGGCCTAAACGTTTTGACCGGGGCAACCGGTGCGGGCAAATCGATTATCATAGGTGCTTTGAACTTAGCCTTAGGGGAGCGAGCTTCTTCTGAGATGATTCGTACCGGGGCTGACTGTGCCATAGTTGAGGCGGTTTTCGCGATAAAACCAAAAAATTTAATCGAAAAAAATTTATCTGAGCTGGGAATACTTTACCCTGAAAATCAGCTGATCGTCCACAGAGAAATTTCATCCAAAGGGGTAAGCAGGTGTTTTCTGAATGACAGGTTAGTTACCTTAGCCAATCTCAAAATTATTGGTGACCTTTTAGCTGACCTGCATGGCCAGCATGAACACCAGTCTCTCCTGGATTCAAGAGAACACCTTACTTATCTGGATAATTACTCAGAGGTTGGTGATCTTTTAGCTCGAGTCGGTAATGATTATTCCAAGCTGAAGAAAAAGCTGGAAGAATTGGAAGAGCTAAAAAGGATGAACAAAGTATCAAAAGAAAAAAAGGAGCTTTATCAATTTCAGCTAAACGAGATAACCAGAGCCGGCCTTTCAGTCGATGAAGAGGAGAAGCTTTCTACTGAGAAAAAGATACTGGAGAATTCTGAAGCCCTGTTTCAGATTGCATCCATGGTTTTTCAGGAGCTTTATGATATAGATGGATCCATAATTGAAAGGCTCTCCTTGACCAAAAAAGAACTGGAAAAAGGCGGCGAGTACGATCCCAGATTAAAGGACCATATCGAGAATTTGAATTCGGCTATCCTTCAGTTAAATGACAGCTCCAGATTTCTACAGGGATATAAAGACAGCCTGAACTTCGATCCGGAGAAATTAGAAAAGATAAGAGAGAGATTGAATCTGATTAACAGCCTGAAGAAGAAATATGGTCAATCTATCGAAGAAGTCTTAAGCTATGCTGATAAGATAAAGGTTGATTTAGAGAAGATTGAAAACCGGGATGAGCTGATTCAGGAAACTGAACAAGAGATAAAAGATTTAAGACAAATCCTTAAAAAAGACTCTATGCTTCTTTCTGACAAAAGGAAGGAAAAGGGGAGCGAGCTATCAAGGAAAATCAAAAAAGAGCTTTCTTTTTTGGGGATGGAAAGATGTGATTTTGAGGTTAAAATTTCATGGTGTGAAGAAGAAAATGGTCTTCTGGAAATAAATAGTAAAAGATACTATGTGGATGAAAAAGGAATGGACCAGGTTGAGTTTTACGTTTCCCCTAATCCGGGAGAAGAGTTGAAACCATTAGCTAAAATAGCTTCTGGAGGGGAAATTTCCAGAATTATGCTGGCTTTGAAATCGGTCTTAGCCAAATCTGACCAGATACCCACTATGATTTTCGATGAAGTGGATGTGGGAATTGGCGGGGAGATAGCTGAGGCTGTGGGGAAGAGGATGAAAACTCTCTCCTCCACTCACCAGATCATCTGCATAACCCATCTCCAGCAGATCGCCTCACAGGCAGATTATCATTTCAAGGTCTATAAAGAGGTATCAAAAAACAGGACCATTACTAAAATCAAGCTTCTTTCCAGAGAGGAAAGAATAAAAGAGATCGCCCGGATGATCGGAGGGAAAAAGATAAGCGATCTGTCCTTGGAGCATGCGGCAGAGATGATCGAGGAATAAAACAAGTTCAAATGCTCAAATGCTTAAAGGTTCAAAAGATAAAATATGGCAACTGGTGCAGGAATTCCAATTCCTGCACGAACAAGAGTAGGGGCAGGTCCTTCCTTCGATTTTGCTCAGGACGGTGAGTGTGCCGAACCGTATGCCTGCATAAATTCAAAACTTTTGTAGAGACGCATCGCATGCGTCTCAATGTTTAACATAGATAGGAACTGGGTTACCCAGCCCTAAAAACACAGGGCGAGTCCGCTTGTGGCGGATCGTCCCTACAGTTACCGGGCAACCGCAGGGGGTTGCCCCTACAAAAATCAATCGGATGGAGATTAAAAAAACTGATTTATTCTTAGTCCCCAATCTGCTTACCATCTTAAGGCTTTTTACTTACCCGGTTATATTCTATTTTTTAAAAAAAGAGGACTTAGTTCCCGCAGTTATCTTTATGGTCCTGGTGGCCTTGACGGATATCTTAGATGGCTTTTTAGCCCGGACTTTAAATCAGGTTTCGGATTTAGGCAAGATCATAGACCCTTTTGTGGATAAATTAGGGATCGGGATTTTTATAATTTATGCCACTCTGTATAAAGATTTTCCCCTATGGGCTTGCTTTCTGGTGATTGTTAAGGAAGCGCTTATGCTTCTGGCAGGGTTATTTATCATCAGAAAAAGGAAGATTGTCCCGGTGTCTGCTTTCTGGGGAAAGCTCAATGCCTTAGTCTGGGGTGGTGTAGTCCTGTTTTATATTTTAGAACTTAACTCGATAAAAAAGATTTTTCTGGGGATTGGTGTAGCGGTTCTTTTGATGACCGCCGTATCGTATGGAAGGATGTTTGTAAAATTCATGAGAGGATAAGGAATTTTCCTATGTGGCCGTCGGGTCCCCTGACCCGACGGAAGGAAATTGTAGGGGCGTATTGCGATACGCCCCTACTGTTCTGGGTTGTCATTGCGAGGAGGTCATTTGACCGACGAAGCAATCCCATTAAAGTAAACGGATTGCTTCGTCTCGCCTACGGCGGGCTCGCAATGACAGTTCAAGAAACTATTCAATATAAATCTCCACCCTTTCATTCTCCTCTGTATCCTCTACCTCGACTAATTTCCCCGTTTCTCCTTTTTCTACCATCTCCATAATCTGCTCGAAACTTACATTATATTCATCTAATTTAGTTTTTACCTTATCCGGCATTAGCTTTCCGATGAATTTAACGATGGTAAGGGGGATATTGACGTTCACCTTAGGTTTGGAAAGATCGCCTTCAAAAACTTTTATCCTCAAAGTCTTTCTATATTTCTCCTGAGAAGTCTCCTCTTTTCCACTTGAGCGCTCCAGAGCTTCTAAGAGCTTAGCTGCTTCTTCTGCGGAAATCTTTTTGTCTTCAACCATCTTTAAGATCTTCATGGTTTCATCTCTCATAAATCCTCCTGAATAGTTTACCTGTGGAGTGTAAAGCCTCAAGGTCTTGTCCACAGGATCCTGGCGAAGACTTTAACTTTACTTGTAGTTGCTTAGGTAAATCCTATGGCAAACCTATCCGAGAAACGGAGACTACGTCTGGCGTAGCCACCGTAGGAAAGGTTTGCACCCCACATTTTTCTGACAAATTTTCTACTTCTTCCCTTCCAAAAGAGAAAGGGTTTGTTGCAAAGTCAGTTCACCTTTTTCTAACCTTCCTAAAACCTCCAGTCTCTCCTCCTTATTAAGTGATCCTTTGGTCTCTATTCCCAGACTCGAAATGATCTGATTCAAACGATTCTTAACTGTCGGATAGGAGATTCCTAATTCCTTTTCTACCTCTTTAATACTTCCATGAGACTTCAAAAAAACCTTAATAAAATTTAAATCTTCCTCTGCCAACTTGCAGAAATCACATCCTCTAAAATCTCCTCTTAAGATGGTTCCGCATTTAGAGCAGGTAAGTTCCGAGATTTTTAACTCGGACTTACAAAATGGGCATTCGTTCATCATTTTGTTTTTCACTTAAATAAGTTAATAGATTAATTAAATAAATCAAGAAAAATCTTATTAAAGATTGATAAAATTGATTATAAGCTTAAATAAGTTGAAGTAAGTCTTTGAAAATCTTCTTTTTAGGCTTAAGTTCATTATTTTTGAAACTTTAGAACTCTAAAGAAAGTATTTGCTTTAAGAAGAGAGATTTGCATATATTAAATAATCCAACAAAGGAGGAAAGATGAGAAAGGCAGTTTTGATTATCTCAATTGTTTTTTTCTTCCTCTTACTTATTAAATCCGCATCTGCAAAACAAGAGAAAACCGGCAGGACAGAAAAGGATACTCTGATAGATGCAAAGTACGGGTATGAGCTAAGGGTTTTATCTAACTGGAAAATACAATTAGAAAAAGAGCCTTCATTGGTGAGAAGCACCATCACCAAGAAGAACTATCAGGCAAATAAAGCTTCTACCATGTTCGGGGAAGAAAGGCTCATCCCGACAATAATCATCTGCGCAGATACCACCTCTCTTTCTTTGCCGGAGATCGAGAATTCTTTGATACAAGAGAAAGGTACTTTCAGGAATAAAGATGAATATCTAATGAAACTGGATGCTATAGCCTCATACGAGTTGATCAAGACCAAAGATATTGCTTTGGACAGTATAAAGGGGAAAATATACGGCTACAAGAAGAGTTATCTCAGGCAGGTGATTGATCCCTCCGCTCGATACGGACCAGAAGGAACCACCGCTGTGACCAAGGAAGATTATTTCTTGGGGGAAGTGGTGGTTCTGAAAAAGGGGATTAACCTGTATCTGATCCAGTTCACTGATGAAAGCGAATACTTCTCAACAGATGAAGAGGAATTCTCCAAGATGCTGCAGACCTGGAAGTTCTTGAAGTGAATTGTAAAAAGAGGGAGTAGAGACGCATAGCATGCGTCTCTTGTATTTTTAGTGTCATCGCGAGGAGTCCAT
>MEWM01000077.1:7092-7331 GCA_001775355.1 candidate division Zixibacteria bacterium RBG_16_43_9
TGTGCTTGATTCCTGCGGGGTGGGTGAGCTTCCGGATGCCTTCAAATATGGTGATCAGGGCTCTAACACTCTGAGTAATACGGCTAAAGCGGTAGACGGATTACATCTCCCTAATTTACAAAGGTTAGGGTTGGGGAATATTGCTTCTATCTCAGGAGTTGAGCCTCAAAAAGAACCATTAGCCTCATACGGAAAAATGGCTGAGGTGTCACCCGAAAAAGACAGCACCTCTGGTCACT
>MEWM01000077.1:7542-8710 GCA_001775355.1 candidate division Zixibacteria bacterium RBG_16_43_9
AGATAGCCGCGCACGAGGAGAAAATCCCCGTGCCAAGATTGTATGAGATCTGTCAGATAGCAAGAGAACTTCTTACAGGAGAAAATGCGGTTGCCAGGGTCATCGCCCGACCTTTTGTCGGAAAACCAGGGTCTTTTAAAAGGACAGACAGAAGAAAAGATTTTTCCCTGCCTCCTCCAGAGGAGACGATTCTGGATATACTCCAGAAAAAGGGAGTAAAAGTTGTAGGAATAGGGAAAATCCAGGACCTTTTTGCTGGAAGAGGTATTACTCGATCGATTCATACCGTAGACAATCAGGATGCTATGGATAAGCTCACACAGACATTAAAGGAAGAGAAAGAAGGTCTAATCTTTATCAACTTAGTTGATTTCGATATGGTCTGGGGGCACAGGAATGACGTACAGGGGTTTGCAAAAGGATTGGAGGATTTCGATAGAGGATTGGAAGAAGTTCTGGATCTATTACAAACCTATGACGTACTCATAATAACTGCAGACCACGGATGCGATCCTACTACTCCGAGCACGGACCACTCGAGGGAGTACGTGCCCCTTTTGGTTTTTGGTGAGAAGTTAAAGAAAAGTGTAAACTTGGGAACCAGGATAAGTTTTTCTGATGTCTCAGCTACCCTGGCGGATATATTTGAATTACAGGGAACTGGTAAAGGAGAGAGCTTCTGGAGAGAAATCTATGCGGGATAACAAATCTTTAGTTGGTGATAAAAAACTGATCTCAGAAGCTGAAAAAGCCCGTAAAAATGCGTATGCTCCCTATTCGAAATTCTCAGTTGGGGCAGCTCTCCTTTCCCGAAACGGAAAGGTCTACACTGGAGCTAACCTGGAGAATTCATCTTTCGGTCAGACCGTATGTGCTGAGAGGCTCGCCCTTTATAAGGCGGTCAGCGACGGGGAAAAGGATTTCAAAAAAATCGCCATTGTTGCTCCGGGAGCAGAACCGGTTACTCCCTGCGGGATCTGCCGGCAGGCTTTGTTCGAGTTCTCACCTGAGCTTGAGATTGTCTGCGCGAATTTAAAAGGGAAAGTGAAAAAATATACTCTAAAACAACTTCTGCCTCACTCCTTTAAATATGAAAAGAGGAAAACCAAAAAAAGGAGTTTCAGATAGCGGAGAATATGACCAGAATAAATTTACCGACTTTTATAGA
>MEWM01000078.1:0-465 GCA_001775355.1 candidate division Zixibacteria bacterium RBG_16_43_9
CTACCTCCTTTTTAATTAAGGGTTATAAATTGGGATGGTTCTAGTTGCCATTTTTAATCTTCCCTTGCCTGCAGTGAGCGCCTAACGTGTGCAGGCACTACGTCGTTTGTTTTGCCGCTATTAAACGACTCATTTTCTCGCGGCAAAATAAATGGAGCGAGCACAACTGATTTCGTTTCCTAATACTTAACATCGCCATTATCAAATGAGCGAGCGTCGTAGTGCCTGCTGTTATGCGACGTGTGTGCCAAGATTTACTCCCCGAATACACCAACTTGACATACGGAGATGGGAGATATCTATTGCTTAGCTGCACTCACAGGAACTGGCGCTGGCGTGTCACTCGTAAAGCTGAGGGCTGCAATGTACCAATCGTCCTTCACCTTCTTCCACACGACCAAGTACTTGCCCATATCGAGCAGATCGCCCTTAGGGCTTTGATACACCATCCGATTGACACCATAC
>MEWM01000078.1:537-1035 GCA_001775355.1 candidate division Zixibacteria bacterium RBG_16_43_9
CAAAGTGGTAATAGCTTCTCGACCTTGTATCTGAGGCGCGCCCGCGGGTTGCACAATCGCATCTTCTGCCCAGAATGCCACTGCTTTCTCGATGTCCTTCGCAGCCTCGGCGGTCGCGCACGCTTTGCTACGGGCACGAACAGCGTCGGCCTCTTTCGTGACATCAACCGCTCGGCCGGTGCAACCCGCGAAACCGAGCGTGATCAGCGCAATGATCAAAAACCCTGATTGCAATTTGTTCATGACAACCTCCTTCCGTTAATCTGATGGTTAGTATGCGTAGTGGCAACTGGCACACATGGCGCATAACTTGGTTACAAGCGTAACAAGTTCGTTTATCCCCTCAAAATTGGGGTTATAGACGAACCTGTTGCGTTTATTCAGATTATACCTTCCTATGAATTCAAATTCCGACTTTTATGTTTAATATATACTAAATCCAAAAAATCTTGTCAATAAAATTTTTGATTTTTTACTAATCCAGTAGGTCGGGTTGTC
>MEWM01000078.1:1103-1836 GCA_001775355.1 candidate division Zixibacteria bacterium RBG_16_43_9
GACGCTACGAACTTCAAAAAAGACAAAAATCTTTATTGTCGGGTGGCTGGCGCAACCCGACCTACCTCCTGTCCACAAAATATAAATTGTCGGGTAGCTATCGCAACCCGACCTACTTTAAAATATTAATTTCATTTGTAAAAAAGGGAGAATCTTCTTATATTTTTTGCCTGAGGATAATATCATATTAGCCAAAGGAGAAAATAATGAAAAGGTTCGGGATTTTAATTTTAGTGATAATCTTAGCACTGGTTTTGTATTTTTTGCTGAGCTCAAAAGGAGAAAAGAACAAGGGTGAGATATCTGCCTCTGGCACAATTGAAATCACCGAAGTGGAGGCAAGCTCCAAGCTCTCTGGGAGGATAGAGAAGCTTTTGGTGGATGAGGGGGACAGTGTTCTGAAAGATCAGGTCTTGATCGAATTAGAAACAAAGGAGCTTCAGGCACAGCTTAAACAGGCACAGGCGGCTTATCAGGTGTCTTTAGCTCAGCTTGCCCAGTCTAAATCTAATTCTGAGAATCTCAAAACCAATTTGGAAAGGACGAGGCAGCTTTTTAAAGCCGGGAGTGCGACCCAGCAGCAGTTGGATGATCAGGAGACAAAATATCAGATGGCAAAGGACCAGCTCAGCTCAGCCACTCATTTAACTGAACAAAACAAAGCCAGCATCGAGCTGATTCAGGTCAATCTCGGTAATTCTGTTATCAAATCACCAATCAACGGCCTGGTACT
>MEWM01000078.1:1881-2107 GCA_001775355.1 candidate division Zixibacteria bacterium RBG_16_43_9
GCTTTTGACCTTAGGGGATTTGTATCATCCCTGGGTTAAGATCTATATAAAAGAAACTGATTTGGGTAAGGTCAAGTTAGGGCAGAAAGCACAAGTTAAGATAGATACCTACCCGGATAAAGTCTTTGAGGGGAAGGTCACTTACATTTCCAGCCAGGCAGAATTTACTCCCAAGAATATCCAGACCAAAGAAGAAAGGGTAAAATTGGTTTTCGGAATTAAGGTG
>MEWM01000078.1:2146-5498 GCA_001775355.1 candidate division Zixibacteria bacterium RBG_16_43_9
CCAGCAGATGTAATTCTATCGAAAGATTAAGAAAGAGCTCTGAAAAACCCCTATTTCGGGGCTGGGAGCCCCGCCTACGGAACTGATCTCTCGTAGGTCGGGCACCCTTGCCCGACGATTCAGATCCACTTTCTCAGAGACCTAAAATTAATGCATACTTTTTAAATAACATGCTGGAAACATTCGATCTGCTCAAGAAGTTCGATGCGCTAACTGCCATTGAAAATCTCTCTTTCAAAATCGAAAAAGGGGAGATGGTGGGTTTGGTGGGTCCGGATGGGGCCGGGAAAACCACGCTGATGAGGATTCTATCCGCTATTATGGCTCCCACATCCGGGACTGGGACAGTTGCCGGATTTGATATAGTCAAAGAAGCGGAGAAGCTGAAAGCGAAAATCGGATATATGCCCCAGAGGTTCGGCTTGTATGAGGATTTGACCGTGCAGGAGAATCTAGATTTTTTTTCTGAGGTTTATCAGCTTAGCAAGGATACAAAAAAGGAAAAATATGAGGAGGTATTCAGGTTCAGCCAGCTCGAACCTTTTAAAAATTTTTTAGCAGGAAACCTCTCCGGCGGGATGAAGCAGAAGTTAGCTTTATCCTGCGTGCTTTTGCATACTCCTGAGATTCTGTTATTGGATGAGCCCACCCGCGGAGTGGACCCGATTTCCCGCAGGGATTTCTGGTCGATACTTTTCGAGCAGCAGAAAAGAGGGATGACCATATTCATCTCCACCTCTTATATGGATGAGGCGGAAAGATGCCAGAAGGTTGCCTTTTTAGATCAGGGGAGATTAATCGCCTATGAACCCCCTTTGCAACTTAAACAGAGGATGAAAGGGGTTCTTTTCGAGCTGGTCAGCGAAAAAAGCAGGGAAGCAAGATCGTTCTTAGAAAAAGACGAAGAAGTAATGAATGTTTCCCTTTTTGGTGAAAAGGTGCATTTTACCCTGAAGGATGAAAAAATTTTGGAAGGTCTAAAAGTCAAATTACTAAATGCAGGCATCGAGATTTTAAGCTTGAATAAAATCGAGCCTTCTTTAGAAGATATTTTCATCTCACTCAAGCAGGCGGGGGAAGAAGATTAGATGAATGAAAATGAAATTGCGGTTGAAGTGGCAAACTTAGTCAAAAAATTCGGGAATTTTGCGGCAGTGGATGATATAAGTTTTCAGATCAAGAAGGGGGAGGTTTTTGGGTTCTTAGGTCCTAACGGAGCTGGAAAAACTACTACCATAAAGATACTGTGCGGGCTTCTGACGCCTACTTCAGGAAAAGGGCGAGTCGGAGAATATGATGTTTTCACCCAGTCGGAGAAAATCAAGGAGAATATCGGCTATATGTCACAAAAATTCTCTTTATACGATGACCTGACAGTGGAGCAGAACATAGATTTCTACAGCGGAATCTATAAAGTCAAAAAGGAGAAGAAAAAAGAAAGAAAAGAATGGGTCCTCAAAATGGCGGACCTGGAAGAAAAGAGAAATAGAAAGACGGCGGATTTAGCTTTGGGCTGGAAACAGAGGCTGGCTTTAGGGTGTGCCTTTCTGCACGAGCCTCCGGTCCTTTTCTTAGACGAGCCCACCTCAGGAGTTGACCCGATTTCGAGGCGCAATTTCTGGGATTTAATCTATTCCATCTCAGATAAAGGCACAACCGTTTTCGTCACCACCCATTATATGGATGAGGCTGAGTACTGCCGCAGGTTGGCACTCATCTTCAGGGGGAAATTAGTTCGGCTGGGAACCCCGGAGGAACTAAAGGGCAAATCGATATCCGGCTCGGTCTGGGAGGTGGAATGCAAAAATCCAATTGAGGCTTTAGATTCTCTGCAAAAAGACAAAAGGGTCATCGAAGCCTCTCTCTTTGGAATGAAGATCCACATCCTTGTCCCTTTTGCCAGGGAAGAGGAGGCCTCTGCTTTAGTTTCACAGATCTTAGATGAGAATAAAATTGAGGTGATAAGGTTACAAAAGATCGTGCCGTCCTTAGAGGACGTTTTTGTGTCTCTGATCAGGGAGAAGGCTTAGAAGATGAGATTCAGAAGGCTTTGGGCAGTAGTTTTCAAGGAATTTCTTCAGATCTCTCGGGATACCCGGGTTCTGGTCATGGCTTTTGCAGTCCCGGTGGGGATGCTGATTCTTTTCGGCTATGCAGTGACTCTGGATATCAACAATCTTCCCTTAGGGGTCTATGACCAGGATAATTCTCAGGAAAGCAGAGGGCTGGTTACCAGTTTGATGCGATCAGGTTATTTTTCGGTGGAAAGTTATGCTGATAGTTACCAGGGACTCCTGAGTCTAATAGAAAAAGGAAAGATTAAAATTGCCCTGGTCATTCCATACGACTTTTCCAAAAAGATAAAATCAGGGGAAAAGGTGGAGGTCCAGACCATACTGGACGGAAGCGATGCCAATACCGCCACTATCGGCGCGGGATATCTAACCGGAGCACTCCAGCTTTACTCTCTCAAGATCACTCAGACAGAAATCAAGCCTCCAATAGACGGAAAGATCAGGGTCTGGTATAACGAAGAGCTAAAGAGCAAAAACTACATCATCCCCGGACTGATAGCGGTCATTATGATGATCATAGGAACCTTGCTGACCTCCCTGGTCATTGCCCGGGAATGGGAAAGAGGGACTATGGAGCAGTTAATCGCTACGCCCATTAGATCCTCAGAGCTGATCTTCGGCAAGCTGGTTCCCTATTTTCTGATCGGGATGATAGATCTATTGCTGGCAGTTCTTCTGGGCAAGCTCATCTTTAAGATTCCATTTAGAGGAAGCTTTCTTTTGATGTTCTTGGTTTCAGGGATATTTCTCATCGGAGCCCTGGGCGTGGGAATGTTCATCTCGATTCTGGCCAAATCCCAGCAATTAGCCTACCAGATGGCAATGGTCACCACTTTTTTGCCCGGGTTTATCCTCTCAGGCTTTATCTTCCCCATCTTCAGCATGCCTGCTTTCCTGAGAGTGATAACCCACATCGTGCCAGCCAGGTACTACATAAGAATCCTGCAAGGGATCTTCCTGAAAGGGGATGGCTTTGCCGTGCTGAAATTAGAGATACTCCTTTTGTCCTTATTCGCCCTGATAATGCTGGGTATCGCTAATTTAATCTTTAAAAAAAGGTTACAGGATTGATATAAAAATGATAGCCAGCTATAGAGACGAGGAAATCGAAGTTAACAAAAGGACTATCAGTCCTAAGACAAGATTGGTTTTAATAAGATTTAATGAAAATCTTTGTAGGTTTACCACCTGGGAAGATAAGGACGGTGCCACCTGCGATTCATTAACCTGGGAAGATAGTCTCCCGATCTTTGGATTCAATACCAATCCTCTATAAA
>MEWM01000078.1:5642-5756 GCA_001775355.1 candidate division Zixibacteria bacterium RBG_16_43_9
TGTTAACCAAAGGAGTGAATCGCTCGGTTATGCCCTTCATTAACCTACTTTTCATTGGCGATTCTAAGGTCGCATTTACCACCGGCAGTATTGCTGAGAGAATCATCAGGATAC
>MEWM01000078.1:6020-6312 GCA_001775355.1 candidate division Zixibacteria bacterium RBG_16_43_9
AGGAAGGACCGCATCCACACCCGCAACCAACGGTGCGTCCCCAGTGGTATCCACTTGGTGCATGACACATTTTTCATCACCTCCTTTCTGCAAAGTTCGACAAGTTGGTCGTGTGATTACTAGGCAAATAAAGTATCTAATTAAGTATTTAAACTATTACTTAATTACACGGGTAAAAAAATTTACCTATTTCTCTTTGGCCCTAATCTCTGAGATTCTTTCTCGAACATTTCGTAACTCCCTTTCAAGTTCTTTTTCATATTTCATAAGAGATGCCAAGCTGTCCTTATTT
>MEWM01000078.1:6469-6617 GCA_001775355.1 candidate division Zixibacteria bacterium RBG_16_43_9
ATCCTTAAATGTTGCGATACAGCTGCAGGGGTTATACCAACCAGCTCTGCAATACTCTTTGCGCCAAGCCGACCTCTGGATTTCAGGAGCTCAATTATCTTGACCCGTGTTTCGGCTCCCAAGACCTTAAATATTTCGGAAGGCTCTG
>MEWM01000079.1:0-4691 GCA_001775355.1 candidate division Zixibacteria bacterium RBG_16_43_9
TTTTTGTAGGGCTCGGGGTTCTTGGAATATTTTTGCCTCTTTTTCCTACTACTCCTTTTCTCTTACTTGCCGCTGCATGTTATGCTAGAAGCTCAAGAAAATTTTACGATTGGCTATTAAATAACAAATGGTTTGGAAATTACATTAAAAATTATCGTGCAAGAAAAGGGGTTCCATTAAAAGTAAAGGTTCTATCCATTTCTTTTTTATGGATAACAATAGGATATTCAGTGGTTTTTGTAGTTCATATTTTTTTAGTTAGAATCATTTTGATTCTAATAGCCATGGGTGTTACTACACATATACTCTCCATTAAAACTCTAAAACAATGAAAATTGGGTGATAACAGAAGATTGAAAAGATTTTGGAAAGGAAAACTTTTACCAGTTTGATTAATCAGGGGTATCTTGGATCCATGCCATCGGCACTTTGTCTAGATCCAGCCGATGACTGTCCTTCAGATACGCTCTGAAGGTTAGGGGAATTCACGAAAATGAGAAGGAGGAGACAACGTCAATTAGACAAAGCAAATTTGCAACTGCTATCAGTTGTATAGACGGGCGTGTCCAGAAACCAGTCACAGAATGGATGAGAACGCATTTTAATGTTGATTATGTTGATATGATCACAGAACCAGGACCTGATAAGGCATTGACTCAAGGACCTGTTGAAGTGGTAGAGTCAATCAGACGAAAGGTTCTGGTATCTATAACTGCTCACTATTCCAGTGTAATTGCGGTTGTGGGTCATCATGATTGTGCAGGTAACCCAGTTTCGAAAGAAGAACATCTGAAATAGATCAATAAGTGCATTGAAGTCGTCACTTCATGGAGATTACCAGTCCGCATAATAGGGCTTTGGGTTAATGAACTCTGGGAGATTGAGGTTGTGTGTGATACAGAAAAAAGTGACTTTGCCTGATCACATGTTTGTTGGCTTCTTCGGCCGGGCCAGGTCCACACTTCGTCAACTCGAGAAACCATCTCTTCCCTAAATAGAGGGAGAAAGGAGTATTATGGTAAGATTTATACCCAAGGAGGAAAAGTTCTTCGAGATGTTCAAAGATTCTGCCCGAAATCTTTTAAAAGGGGCAGAGGCCTTAAAAGATTTGGTAGAGAACTACACAGACGTGGAAAGAAAGTTCAAAGAGATAAAAGAGATTGAGCATCAGGGTGACAAAATCTTCCATCAGATAGTAGAAAGTCTAAACAAAACCTTTGTCACTCCCCTGGACCGAGAAGATATTCTCCAGCTTGCCAGCGAGTTAGATGATGTTTTAGATGCAATTGAGGGAATTTCAAGTCGCCTGTTAAATTTCAAGATAGAAAAACCCACTCCTGAATGTATCCAGTTGGTGAACATAGTCTATAAGGCGGCAGTGGAAATAGAAAAAGCCATAGCTGATCTCAAACATTTCAAAAACCTGCACCCTTTCTGTGTGGAAATTAATAGTTTAGAAAATGAGGCGGACCAGATCTCCCAGACGATGGTGGGGAAACTATTAGATGAGGAACCGGACTGGAGAATGGCTATTAAATGGAAGGAGATTTACGGCAGACTTGAAACTGCGGCTGACCATTGTGAGAATATCGCCAATGTGATTGAGACCATCGTGGTGAAAAACGCCTGAAAATTGAAAGGTGGATGAATATGGAATCTTTTGGATTTTTGCTTTTAATCATCTTTCTTTCGATGGCTTTTGATTTTGTCAATGGCTGGACCGATGCCTGCAATTCTATTGCTACCGTTGTCTCCACCCGCGTTCTGACCCCTCAAGTCGCAGTTTTGATGGCAGCTTTTTTTAACTTAGTCGGAGCATTATCCGGGACAGCAGTGGCGGTTACTATCGGTAAGGGTTTAGTGGACACAGAAGCAATAAGTCTTTTTACCATCGCTACAGCTTTATTGTCAGTCATCATCTGGAGCTCAGTGGCAACCGTTTTCGGTTTGCCAACCAGTGAGAGCCACGGGCTAATGGCTGGTTTAGCTGGAGCAGTAATCGCTTCTGCAGGAGTAAAAGCATTAATCTGGGCGGGTTGGAAAAAGGTATTTTTAGGACTTGTTTTTGCACCTATAATAGGCTTCTCTATTGGGTTACTATTTATGGTTTTACTCCTCTGGATATTTAGACGTTTTACCCCCAGTGCAGTTGGAGGGATCTTCCGTAAATTCCAGATAGTCTCAGCCGCTTTTATGGCTTTCAGCCATGGAAGTAATGATGCTCAAAAGACTATGGGGATAATGACCTTAGCTTTAGCTATCCATTTCCACTGGTCATCTTTTCAAGTTCCTATCTGGGTTATTCTCCTTTCTGCTACCACAATGGGGTTGGGGACTGCTTTTGGTGGCTGGAAGGTGATAAGGACTATGGGGATGAGGATAACCAAATTAGAGCCGATTCACGGATTTGCCGCTGAGACCTCGGCGGCTTTGGTTATTACAGCTGCCTCCAGGATTGGCTTACCATTAAGCACCACCCATGTGATCGCCTCAGGGATTATGGGGGTCGGAGCAACCAAGAGGCTTTCTGCGGTCAGATGGGGGGTGGCTGGAAATATCGTCTTAGCTTGGATTCTTACTTTCCCCATCTGTGGGGGGATAAGCTGGCTTTTTACTACTATAGCTAAGCATTTGTTTTTTGGAAAATAACATCACTTAATCCAGCGACTCGATGAGGTTGCTGTCAAAAGACCAAACCCAGGTTAAGGGCAACCTGGGTCTACTTTTTTTATGGGAGTGGTGGGTGGCACCCTCAAACTGGTTTGAGGGTGTGGGCATTGTAGGAGCAATTCGTGTCCATTTGGATCCATCTGGAAATTGCACCTACAATTTCAGCGACCCTGATCCCGCATGCTTCGGGACAAGCAGGGTGGAGCTACGAAAAACTGAAAGGATTGCTTCGTCGGTCAAATGACCTCCTCGCAACGACAAGATTAGTATCCCGCCTGCCCCTACTTCTTATCTGATGTTTCTTAGTTTCTGCAGGACGTCGTTGACGGTGGGGTCATTTGGATGGTCCTGCACCCATTTCTCCAGGATTTTTTGCGACTGGCTATATTTCTTGTTCATGATATAGAGATCGGAAAGAGCCCGGAAGCTGATGTCGTTATCCGGGCTTATCTTATAAGCCTCATAAAAAACGTTCTCCGCATCCTGAATTCTTCTCTGACCAATATAGAACAGGCCCAGATACTGAAGATATAAAAGCTGGGGATTTGAGTCATACAGCTTTCTGAGACGTTCCTCACCTTTTTTCAAAAGGGCATCAGCTTCTTGAGTTTTTCCTTCCTGTCTGTACAGGTCTGCCAGAATCGAATAGGTGCGGTAATAATCCGGATATACCTGGACGGCTTTTTCCAGCTCAGCTATGGCTTTTCCTTTATCTCCACCGGTTAAATAGACATTACTCAATTCGATAAACATCTCCGGATAGCTGATCAGCATGCCTATGGCGTTTTCGTCCTTATAGACTTTTGTGTCGTTTAGACCCCGGTACTTGTAGACCTCCCATAAGAGTTTATGGAACAGGTCTACATCATACATAAACCTTCCTTCCTCTGGCACCAGCTTTAAACCGAATCCGGCCTTTTTTAGATGACTGTCCAGATTTATCCTGCCATCTGGCGGGACGGTAGAGGAAAAATAAATGGGGTATTTCCACTGGTTGGTCAAAATGATATTCTCGATCATCAGGTCCTGGACCCGGATGAGCTTTTTGTTTTTCTCATCGTAATAGCTGAAAAGATAATGGTTAGTTCCTCTTAAGGGGTCGTAATACATCTCCCGGGGAAGGGAGATGATGGTGCCATCCGGACGCCTTCTATCCACGCCCCATTTTATCTGATCGTCTCTTAAACTGGTTGGAACGTTCCATTTATTTTTTAGCTCCAGGATATACCAGTCGGTATTGAGTAAACTCAAATTTATTACCCGCACGTCGGTCCTGAATTTTTCCACCTGCTGGATGAACCATAAAGGGAAGGTGTCGTTATCCCCGTTGGTGAAAAGGATGGCATCCCTGTCACAGGAGCTCAGGATGTTATAGGCGTAATCGTAAGGCAGATAATCGCCTCGCCTGTTACTGGGCGAATGCAGCCCGCGATTCAAAGGCATCAGAGGTGCTAAAAGGAAGATTGCCGAAAATCCGTAAACAAAACCCCTGCTCCCTAACTTGCCCAATTTCTCAAAACCCTCTCCCACGTAACTTATTGCTTTACTAATCCCTAAACCCATAAGTAAAGCGAAAAAGACAAATGCCGGGGTGAAAAAATAATCTCTATCCCTGACCTCCAGACGCTCTATCTCTCCGGTAAGAGGATTGGCCTTGGTGCCATCCCCAAAGTTCAGATATAGAATCAGCCCCACTGAAGAGATCAATACCAGAAAAAGAAGCATCCAGCCTATACCTTTAACCCTTCTTATCGACTCTACTACCCCTAATAGGCCCAAAAGCACCGGGATGAACCATAAGCTCTTGTCCAGATACTGCTCCCGGAAAAATCCCCAGAAACCCATCCGCTCGTGTACCCCGAACTGATTCTTCCAAGAAGCTCTGCGGACAAACATCCGGTCGATCATCGAGACCTGCCCGTATTGCTTGCGCTCTAAAAAGTACTTGAAGCTTGCCCAGTCCCGGGGGTCGTTCTCGTCAATGGCTGGCTCTAAAGCTGACCTGATAGGAATATATAATT
>MEWM01000079.1:4712-4867 GCA_001775355.1 candidate division Zixibacteria bacterium RBG_16_43_9
ATACAATCAAGGCGAAGATGAAATTCCATCCACGAGAATGGGGATTTAACTGCCAGAAGATGAAACTCAAGATCAAAGCAATACCCAGAGAGACTAAGAATGGCACCAGAGTAAACATAACCAGAGATAAAACTATCCCGCCTGCCCAAAAACGG
>MEWM01000079.1:4900-5042 GCA_001775355.1 candidate division Zixibacteria bacterium RBG_16_43_9
ACTAATAAAAAAATAGCTGGCATTATTATATAAACCGTCATATGGATGCCGGTGGAGATAATCCCTAAAAAACCGATCAAAACTAAATACCGATCTGCTTCAGGCTCACCTCTTCTCTCCCACCAGAGTAAACCTAAATAGG
>MEWM01000080.1:0-1107 GCA_001775355.1 candidate division Zixibacteria bacterium RBG_16_43_9
ATGGCAGAGAGGACAATATTTCAGCTTATTATATGTGTTTCATAAGGATGGTTCTATAATGCAAGGGTTTCCAGTAGAAATCCTTGGCGCATCTGCAACTGCTCCGGCTCTTTATGATTTGAATGGAGATGGGAAATTAGAGATAATAACTTCAGGACAGGTTCATTATGATCTCGATACCTTGGTGTATGTTTACAATTACAAAGGAGAAATTCTACCTGGCTGGCCTCAGAGGGTGGCTAATCTGCCTTATGAGTATATTGCGCAGCAACCTGCAATCGGTGATTTAGATGGGGATGGAGAACCGGAGATAGTGGCAACCGGCTCCCAGGCCATCTATGCCTGGCACATAGACGGAACTCCCGTGCAGGGCTGGCCCGTTAAAGCAGAAAAAGACCATTACTTTGGCTGGCTTCACCATGTGGTCTTAAGTGATTTAGACAATGATGGCTATTTAGAAGTTTTAGCCAGTGCTTTTCACGACTATCCCATTTTCACCGGCTATGTAGCAGTCTGGAGATATGATGGAACCTATATGCCTGGCTTTCCCAAATATTACCAATATGAACCTAAATCCACTCCCATACCCGGAGACATTGATAAAGATGGCTATAAGGAGATTGTCTTTGTAACTGGAGAATATGTCCTGGGTTTGCCCAATATCCATGTTCTAAGGATAGATGGAACAGAACAGCCCGGCTGGCCAATTTATCTTGAAGAATTGACTTATAATGATCTGGCACTGGTTGATATTGATGGAGACAACTCAGTGGAGATAATAGTCAGGGGACAAAATAAAAGACCATTACATAGATACGGTAGAATCTTTGCCTACGATAAGGATGGAATCCTGGTTCCCGGTTATCCTCTAGATTTTTTTGGCTGGACTAATGATTTTTGCCCCAATTTCGGCGATGTGAATAAAGATGGCTTATTAGATATGGCCTTGCTAACTCAATATATCGATTACTACCTCTATCTTTTCAATATGAATGTCCCTTACCATCCAGATAAGATTTTGTGGGGTAAGCTTTATCATGATAACTACAATACCAACAATACCGAGTTCGGCGTGATACGGAAAAAGGGGGATTTGAATAACAATGG
>MEWM01000080.1:1146-2497 GCA_001775355.1 candidate division Zixibacteria bacterium RBG_16_43_9
CAGGCTATACTTATCAGGCAGATGTCAACTGCGATTCCCGAATAAATGTCTCAGACGTAATTCAACTCTACAGGTACCTTTTTCAAAATGGAAGACCACTATGCGCCCCTTAGAGTCTGACTTTCTACTAATCCGATGTATCCTCCCCTCTTGTAGAATGTCATTTAACAAATATAAAATAGGAATGATACTATCCACCCGGAGCAAGAGGAAAAAACTAAAAATCAATTACTGCTTACGGAATGGATTAAACGGATAAAAAATCGATGATTCTCAGCTTAATCCTGTTAATCAGCTGTGAGGGATTTTAAAAAAATAAGGGCGTTCAATCCGAGGAACGAATCCGTAGTATTGAACGCCCCTATAGTTTAAATATGTAATTTTTTTTATAGGAATAGCAAGAGAAATCTGAGTTTTTGCATCTGGGTAATTGCAAAAAAAGCTTGACAAAACCATAACTTATTAGTAAAATGTATATGAAAAATCAAAAGAAAATATATTCTTAAGGGTGAGTTATGGATTATAGAAAATTCTCTCTCTCTCTCGAGAGTTATTGCTCTTAGTTTTAACATTGTAGCCCACCCATCCAGATGGATGGGTGGGCTATTGCTTTAATTAAAAAATCTAACCTTTAACTTTTAGCCTTTTTATGGGGGATTTATGTTAAAAAAGAACAAGCTATACTTGTATTTGTTGGTCATAGCTATCTTTTTCTCTATTCTCGTTATTGTTATTTTGAACAATGCCGGTGGAGGGGAAAACCCGATAAGAGGATTTTCTGGCTCAGTCTCTTATCCTGATCCTCGTTGGCAACATGGACAGACCGATAGGGTTATTCTTTGCGATCCAGTTACTAAGGATTCTCTTAAAGCTGTAGTTATTCAGGGACGCCCCAATCACTATTGGTATAACCAGCTTATTCCAGATGAGCCGGGCTACTACTATGTATGGGGAAGAGGAGAAAATTGTAGCTCTGTATATTATTATGTTTACTGGCCAGATACTACTGCAAGTGTCACACAGGATATAGTTATGGACCAACCTAATATGCAACAGAGCATAGGCAAATAATTTTCACAGACGGCGGTGAAACTATCACCGCCGTCTCGAAAAAAAGAAAATATGATATGAATTTTAATCAGTCAAAATTTATCAAATCTCTCCTGGTCTTTATTTTTTTAACCCTGAGTCTATCTGAATTTTCAGAGGTTTATTCCTCATCTGATACCCTTAATCATCCTGTCCTGTTTCCCGGCTGGCCTAAGTCATTCCGCTGGGAGATATTAAGTGGTCCTACCCAGTCAGTGGTTTTAGCCAATTTAGATACCCTGCCGGATTTAGAGATAGTGGC
>MEWM01000080.1:2506-4525 GCA_001775355.1 candidate division Zixibacteria bacterium RBG_16_43_9
TTATGTCTGGAAATATGATGTAACCAACTTAAATAACTGGCCTATTATGGTGCAACCAGGATCTGCTCACTATGAAATAGTGCCGGCAGTCGGGGATGTGGATGGGGATGGCAAACTTGATATCGCGGTAACCAAATGGCAGAGAGGACAATATTTCAGCTTATTATATGTGCTTCATAAGGACGGTTCTATAATGCAGGGGTTTCCAGTTGAAATCCTTGGCGCGTCTGCAACTGCTCCGGCTCTTTATGATTTGAATGGAGATGGGAAATTGGAGATTATAGCCTCTGGTGCGGTTCACGATATCGATACCTTAGTTTATGTCTATAACTACAAAGGAGAAATTCTCCCTGGTTGGCCACAGAGAGTGGCTAATTTACCTTATGAGGCTATTATGCAACAGCCAGCAGTGGGTGATTTAGATGGAGATGGAGAACCGGAGATAGTGGCTACTGGCTCCCAGTGCATCTATGCCTGGCATATAGATGGAACTCCCGTACGGGGCTGGCCTGTTAAGGCTGAAAAAGACCATTACTTTGGCTGGATTCACCATGTGGTCTTAAGTGACTTAGACAATGATGGCTATTTAGAAGTTTTAGCCAGTGCTTTTCATGACTATCCCATCTTCACCGGCTATGTAGCAGTCTGGAGATACGATGGAACTTATATGCCTGGCTTTCCTAAATACTATGAAGTCCAACCCAACACCACACCCATACCTGGCGATATCGATAATGACGGTTATAAGGAGATAGCCTTTATGACCGGCGAATTCCTCTCCTACCTACCGAATATTCATGTTTTAAGGATAGATGGAACAGAACAACCTGGCTGGCCAATTTATCTTGAAGAATTGACTTATAATGATCTGGCACTGGCTGATATTGATGGAGACAACTCAGTGGAAATAATAGTCAGAGGGCAAAATAAGAAACCATTACATAGATACGGTAGAATCTATGCATACCATAAGGATGGAACCCTGGTTCCCGGTTATCCTTTAGACCTTTTCGGCTGGACTAACCAATTCTGTCCCAATTTTGGTGATGTGAATAAAGATGGTTTATTAGATATGGCAATGCTTACCCAATATGGCAATTACTACGTCTATCTTTTCAATATGAATGTCCCCTACCACCCTGAAAAAATCTTGTGGGGTAAGCTTTATCATGATAACTATAACACCAACAACACCGAGTTCGGGGTAATAAGGAAAAAGGGTGATTTTAATAACAACGGAGCTCCAGATATTACAGATGTGATATTTTTGTTAAACTATCTTTTCAAAAATGGTAAAAGACCGGGCTATCCCTACCAGGCAGATGTCAACTGCGATTCCCGAATAAATGTCTCTGACGTAATTCAACTCTACAGGTACCTTTTTCAAAATGGAAGACCTCTATGCTCCCCTTAGGCACTGACTTTTTACCAATCTGATGTGCCCCCCTCTTGTTGGGTTTTGTCATCTCACAAATAAAAAAAACGAATGATAACATTCGCCTGAAGCAAAACGAAAAATCATTCACAGCTGACAGAACGGATTAAACGGATAAAAAATCGATGATTCTCAGCTTAATCCTGTTAATCAGCTGTGAGGGATTTTAAAAAAATAAGGGCGTTCAATCCGAGGAACGAATCCGTAGGATCGAACGCCCCTATAGTTTAAATATGTAATTTTTTTTATTTTTTCTTCCGTCCCTGTTCGAACTCGTGCCAGCCTCTGTCTGCGGCTCCGGTTATTCCTTTGACCCTTAACTCGAAATCGTCCGGGTTGGAGCACTGCTGCATAGCTTCCTCATAGGAGATGAACCCGTCTTTGTAGAGCTGCATTATGGACTGGTCAAACGATTGCATCCCGTATTGAATGTTTCCGCTTTCGATCAGCTCGATTATCAGAGGGGTTTTCATCGGGTCAATTATATATTCTCTGATAAGAGCAGTTGAAACCAGAACCTCGACTGCAGGGACCCGGCCCGGCCCGTCTGAACGGGGAAGAAGTCTTTGACAAACGATGGCTTT
>MEWM01000080.1:4537-8720 GCA_001775355.1 candidate division Zixibacteria bacterium RBG_16_43_9
TAAGAGCAGTCTGATCTGCTGAGGCTGATGAGGAGGGAAAAAGGAGATTATACGGTTTATGGTTTCAATCGCATTTAAGGTATGCAGGGTGGTTAAAACCAGATGACCCGTATCTGCTGCGGTCAAGGCGATCGACATAGTTTCGAAATCTCTGATCTCTCCTACCAGGATCACGTCCGGATCCTGGCGAAGGGCGTGTCTTAAAGCAGTTACAAAGCTCTCCGTATCTCCCCCCACCTCTCTCTGACAGATTATGCTTTTGCGATCTTTATGGATATATTCCATCGGGTCTTCAATAGTAAGAATGTTCTCCGAACGGTTAGTATTAATATGTTCAATCATAGATGCCAGGGTAGTTGATTTACCACTTCCGGTTGTTCCGGTAAGAATAATCATCCCTCTACGGTTATTGGCTAACCCCATACAAACTTTGGGAAGGTTCAATTCTTCAAATGTCGGAACTAAAGTGTGCACGGTTCGCAGAGCAATACCCACTGTTCCCCTCTGGCGATAGAAGTTAATCCTGAATCTACCCATTTTGGAAATGCTTAGAGCTAAATCTAACTCGTTTCTTTTCAAAAATCTTTCTTTTTGCTCTTCAGTTAATATCTGCTTCATTACCTCATCCATATCTGACCCAGTCAAACTCTCAGTTTCCAACGACAAAAGTGCCCCATCCACCCTGATAGTGGGCTTCACGCCTACCCTGAGGTGCAAATCAGATGCTTTTTTGGCCAGAACCTCTGCCAGCATCTGTTTTAAATTCATCGCCATTTTGACCTCCTCAATCTGATGCTACTTCATTCTATATTTTCGGCTGAATTAGACCACAGCTTAATATCTTCCGGATTGATTCTTTTGTGGGAAAATAATCTGAGGAGTCGGAGTGTAAACCTTCAGGTTTACAATAATATCCCTGTCATTCTAACTAAGCTTTAAGGGAAAGGTAAAACTAAAGTTTTACACTCCAGTGATTATTTGTCAAAAATAAAATGGTGTCAGGAGGCAACTCCTGACACCACAAGATACTTTAGAGTGAGAACCTTTAGGTTTGCAGAACGAATTATATTATTTCTCTAAAGGTTAAAGGTAAAGCTAAAGCTTTACACTCCAGAATTCTGGTAACTCTTACAAAGGCTCGATCAGGAAAAGGGTCTGTCCAAATTCGACTGGCTTTCCGTTTTCTACCAGAAGCTTGACCACCCTGCCAGCTACTTCTGATTCTATCTCATTCATTAGTTTCATCGCTTCAACGACGCAGACTACCTGTCCGGCACTTATTATCTGCCCTGCTTCCACATAGGGCTTAGCCCCGGGCGCTGGCGCTCGATAAAAGGTTCCCACCATCGGAGACTTGATCGGGGTTAAGCTGCCCTCCACCTCTTCAGGTTTAGTGACCTCTACTGCTACAGATGCCGCTTCCTCTTTAGAGGGTGCTGTGGCAACCCTATCTGCTGGTGGAGGTTGGTTCACAATTAAGTGAGACGAACTGTGAGGATTTTGGTGGTTTACCCTTCGGGTAATCCTGATCTTTCTGCCCCAGGTAGTCACCTCCAGCTCATCAATGTTGCTTTCCTCCACTATCCTGATTAATTTTCTAATTTTCGATTCTAACATATTTACCCCTTTCTCCAAAGGGTTATAAAAATTTTTCTAGCTTAATTTTTGACTATTTATAACTTTTCGGATTTCCCGCCTTCAAAAATTAGAGATATCTTAAGATATCTCTAATAGCTCTCTGTCTATATGTGTTAAAATCTTACAGCCATTTCTGGTTATGAGCACATCATCCTCAATCCTCACCCCTCCCCATCCTGGAATATACACACCAGGCTCGATGGTTATGACCATACCGGGTTTAAGCACTTCCTGGCTTTTGGTATTTATCCCCGGGGAATCATGGACTAAAAGCCCGATTCCATGTCCTAATCCGTGTCCGAAATATTTCTGGTATCCGGCTTTTTTTATAATATCCCGGCTTACCTTGTCTAACTCAAATCCTTTCATTCCAGAGCAAGCGCTTTCAATGGCTCTGGTCTGTGCTTTTAAGACCAGGTCGTAAATCTTTTTTTGCCTGGGAGTGGCATTGCCTAAAACCACTGTCCGGGTTATGTCGCAGACATAACCATCGTAAGAGGCACCAAAATCCAGGGTAACGAATTCCCCCTTTTTCAGTGTCTTAGAAGAAGCCCTGGCATGCGGCATTGCCGATCTTAAGCCGGAAGCCACAATCGGCTCAAAAGCAGAGCCTGTTCCTCCGTTCCTTTTTATCCTGTATTCAAGCTCCGCGGAAATATCTGACTCTTTTACACCTGGTCTGAGATACTGCAAGACCTCTTGGTAAACTTTCGCGCTTATGTCTGCCGCCTTTTTAATCTTTTTTATCTCCTCCTCATCTTTGGTGACCAGTAAGGATTCAACCAGATTCTCAGTCGGCACCCAGAGGACCTGGGGCAAAAGTGTTTTGAGCCTTTGGTATAATTGAAAGGTAAGATATTTCTCTTCAAATCCTGCTTTAATCCTTTTTCCTTTCAGCAGGTTGATCTCAGGAAGGAAGGAGAATAGCTCTTTCTGGGGAATTTTTATCTCAGCGCCTTTGACTTCTTTTTTGACCTGCTCCTTATATCTGAAATCAGTCAGGAAAACAGCTTTATCCTTAGATACCAGGAGAATCCCGTTAGAGCCGGTGAATCCGCAAAGATACCTGATATTGGTTAGAGCAGTCACCAACAGGAGGTCCAAATTCTCCTGATTCAGCTTTTCCCGTAACCTTTTAATCCTTTCTTTCATCAGATTCCTTATTCAATTTTCGTTAACTTTCTCTCTAATTCCTCTACCTTCTTAGCAATTTCTGAGTTGGAAGGATCTTTTGCCAGGATCCTTTTGTAAATCTCCAGCCCCTCCTGGTATTTTTTTGCCTGGATATAGATCTCCGCCATCGTAGCGGTTTCTATATACTTCTTCTCTTCCAGACTTTTATCATCCCTTTCCATTTAAAGAAAAAATGAGTTTTCCTTGGAATCTGTCACCTTTAGTGTTTTTAGAATAATACCTGAGAGTGAGGCTGTCAAGAAAAAAGAGAAAAGAAATTCTACCTTTCTGGTAGGGTTACATTATCTACGAATTTTTTTCAGGATGGTTTGGATGATATTTCTGGTCGATTTCCCTTTGACCATTTTTATGCTCAGGACTTTTCCGCCATGAGACTCTACTATATCTTTACCCACGATGTCTTTTACTTTCCAATCCCCTCCTTTGGCTAAAATATCGGGGATCAATTTAGAGATCAGCTTCAACGGAGTTAGCTCATTAAAAATGCAGACATAATCCACGAAATAGAGTGAAGCTAAAATTACAGCTCTATCTGCTTGATCCTGGATAGGTCTACCTTCTCCTTTTATTTTTTTGACTGAAGAGTCACTATTTAATCCCACTATCAGGATATCCCCTAATTTTTTTGCTTTTTTGAGATACTCGATATGCCCCCGGTGCAGAAGGTCAAAGCATCCGTTAGTGAAAACCACTTTTTTATTTTCTTTCTTAGCTTTCTTTCTAATCTGAATTAGTTCTTGTAACTTGACTATCTTTCCCATTGATTAGCCCTGTAAATATTTCTTAAAAGAGATGTGATAAACTTAATTTGCAGGGCTGGGAGCCCTGCCTACAAAAATCAAATAGTTGATCTTCGTAGGTCGGGCACCTTGCCCGGCTTTTTCCTATACTTATTTCAGAATCTTCTTTTGAAGAATCCATAAGAATCTAAACTAGTTCTTACTCGGTATAATTTTTCAAATCCTGATATAATTCCTCTATAGCAACCTGGGCAGTGCCTATTTCGCCCACTACTATCCCGGCAGCATGGTTGGAGATCAAAGCCGCTTCTTTCAAGTTGGCACCAGCTGAATAGGCGCAGCTCAAAGCTGAGATTACCGTGTCTCCAGCGCCAGTAACATCATATACCTCTTTTGCCACTGTGGGGAAATTGGTAAGCATCCTGTTTTTTTCGAAAAGGGACATACCTTTTTCTCCACGGGTGATCAGCAGAGCCTCCGCTTCCAATTTTTCTAATAGTCCCCAGCCTACCTCCTCTAAACTTTTCTCATCTCTTATCCTCTTTCCGTATGCGAAACCAGCCTCGGAATGATTCGGAGTAATAATCGATACCCTTTTGTAATTCATAAAA
>MEWM01000080.1:8752-16665 GCA_001775355.1 candidate division Zixibacteria bacterium RBG_16_43_9
TACCTCATTCAAAAGCCTTAGACTGATCATCCCTTTGCCATAATCGGAGATCAAGAGTGCAGAGATTTTTTCTTCTTTTATTTTTTTCTTTATAAAATCGACCAGGTTGAGGGTCAAATCTATAGATAACTCCTCAGTGTTTTCCCGGTCAGCCCTCACCACCTGCTGGCTATGAGCGATGATCCTGGTCTTGGCTGTGGTCCTGCGAGTTTCGTCAACAAAAATCCCCTGGCTTGAGATCTCAGAACTGGCAAGAAGCTCTTTTAGCTTTTCTCCATTTTTATCATTTCCTACTATGCTGACCAGGAGTGGTATATCTCCTAAGGTCTTGACATTTAGAGCCACATTTGCCGCTCCGCCTAATTTGACAGATTCATCCATGACTTCTACTACTGGAACTGGCGCCTCGGGCGAGATCCGAGTTACGTTCCCCCAGATATACTCATCCAGCATCACATCTCCCAGAATCAAAATTTTGTGACCTCCCAACTGGGAGAAGATTTGCTCTAATCGCTGTGCAGGTATTTTTTTCATCTTTTCTCTAAAAGCTTAATGATACCTCAATGGAATTGAATCCTATTCTTGGCTGGAGGGATAGATCCTTAGATTCTGTGTTTTTATTCTTATTGAGCTTGACAATGGTCTTCCCCACCCAGGTTCCCAGAACCCCTCCAAAGAATACATCTGAGGTGAAATGGACGTTATCGTTCACCCGAGCCCAGGCAGCTAAAAAAGCCAGGCTGTAAGCAGCCCAGTCGATGAATCTGTTATCATACTGCTCTGCGATTACCGAAGCTAAGGAAAAAGCCGTGGCTGCATGCCCGGAAGGAAAAGACTGAGAGTAAGAGGAAGGCGGGAATTTTAATGCTTCGAAATGGTAGGCTCCCTTATTAGCAAAAGGCCTGGCTCTACCCACAGTGTGTTTTATCACCTGAGTGATGCCCTGGGTGAACATTACCGACTCCAGAAGGTAAAGAGCGGTATCCTTTTCTTTTTTGCGTTTAAAGATCAGTCCGCCCAGATAGAAGCCTCCGATAACAAACCTGGGGTAGACTGTCTCCGGTGGAGTGACCAGCTTTGCCAGATCGTTCGAGAAACGACTGCGGTTTCTCTGAGCAACTTTCTGCAGCTCCTCGTCTGCCAGGAATAATCCGGCTGTTACCGAAGCTATCAGAAGAAATTCTAACCTTTCTTTCTTATCCCAGTGAAAGGGCGAGAGAAAAAGGTTCTTGCCGTCATAGTAGAATTGCTTGACTGCCCGGTCTAAGATATTGTCCTCATTAGACCTTGCGGCAAGAACGCTTTCCGTGGCAAGAATCGAACAAACGAGCAAAAAGACCGAGAGAATAACTATCTTTACCCTTGACATCGAGGCATAATATATGTTAAAATAGGATTCAAATGCAAGCAGATATTTAAAGAGGAGAGCATATGGAGATAAAACCCCAACCCTTAAATGTGGAATTGGGCGAAAAAGAATCAGAGGGAATATATTCTAATTTAGCCTTAATCACCCATTCACCCTCAGAGATCATCATCGACTTTGCGCGGGTGATGCCCGGAGTCCCAAAGGCCCGGGTCTATGCCAGAATCGTTATGACCCCGGCTCATGCCAAGCTGCTTTTGAACGCCCTGGATGACAACCTCAAGAAATTCGAATCCCAGTTCGGGACAATCAGGCTTTTCGGAAAAGAAGGAAAAGAGATCGGCTTTTCACGGGGATTGACCGATATCTCAGAACCTCCTAAGAAAGAGGATTAATTGTAAATATATTGGTTGAGGCGCTGGAGTATAAACCTTTAGGTTTATCTCTATGATTTTTCCTCCGACGGACCACAGGTAAAGCTGAAGCTTTACACTCCATTACATCTGTAATTTCAGCAGTTGCTCGATTTATCGAGTCCAAATGGACCCAATGAATTGGGCGACTACAGTAACGAACTTAAAAGAAAGGAACTCAAAGTGTCAAATAAAATCGGAAGTTTCACCTTCGTTTTACATTTTCATCTACCTTACGTTATCGCTCACGGTAAATGGCCTCACGGGATGGATTGGCTAAACGAAGCCGCGGCTGAGTGCTACATCCCCATCTTGAATATTCTCAACGAGCTAATAGCCGAAGGATATTCTCCCAAATTAACCCTGGGCATAACTCCGGTTTTGACCGAGCAATTATCTGACGAATCTTTTAAATCTGAGCTTTCCTCTTATCTGGAGCAGAAGATCAAAGCGGCAGAGATAGACATTCAGGAGTTCACCCGTTATAACCGCGCCAACCTTCTTTCCCTGGCAAATATGTGGAAAGACTATTATTCCAGGATAAAAAACGATTTCGAAAGCAGGTATAATCGAAATATAGTTAGAGCTTTTAAAAAGTTGCAGGACGAAGGACATATTGAAGTAATCACCTCTGCAGCTACCCATGGTTATTTACCTTTATTATCACAGGATACCTCAGTCCAGGCCCAAGTTAAACAAGGGGTGTCAACCTACGAAAAGTACTATGGCAGAAAACCGAGGGGCATCTGGCTTCCTGAATGTGCCTATCGTCCTCGATATAAATGGCTGCCTCCAGTTCAGACAGAGGGAGTAAAAGAACCTTATCCCCGTAAAGGAATAGATGAATTCCTGACTGAGAATGGAATCGAATATTTTATAGTGGATTCTGCGCTTCTAAAAGGCGGAAAGGCTATAGGAGTCTATATTGACCGGTTTCAAGCTTTACAGCAGTTATGGGGACAGTTTGAAAAAGAATATAAGCCCAGGGAGGAGGAGCTGGACAAAACTCCAAGAGAAGTTTATTTGGTTTCCTCCTCGGTTGAGGGAAAAAAGCCGGTTGCCATCTTTACCCGTGACCCGGAAACAGGCTTACAAGTCTGGAGCGGAGAATGGGGTTATCCTGGAGATGGGAACTATTTAGATTTTCATAAGAAACATTTTCCTGGAGGACACCGCTATTGGAAGGTGACTTCAGCTAAAAGTGATTTAGCAGACAAGTGGGAATATTATCCCAAAGATGCCCAGGCACGTGTTCCAGAAAACGCAAGCCATTATAAGGGAATAGTCAAGAGACTTTTGAGCGAATATCATCAGAAGTCCGGAAACAAAGGAATAGTCTGCGCACCTTATGGTGCTGAGCTTTTTGGCCACTGGTGGTTTGAGGGAACCCAGTTTTTAAAACTGGTGTTGAAATACATAGCAGATGATCCGGAATTGGAATTGACCACCTGCTCAGGATTTCTGGATGAAGTCAAACCCAGTCAGGTGATCTCCATACCTGAAGGCTCCTGGGGGGAAGGAGGTTATCATTACATCTGGCTCAACCAGTGGACCGAATGGACCTGGAAACATATCTACGAGGATGAGAAAAAGATGCAGAGTCTGGCTCAGAAGTTCGGTAATACCAAAGATGAGAATCTCCTCAAAATCTTAAAACAAGCCGCCAGAGAACTTTTGTTGTTGCAGGCTTCTGACTGGCAGTTTTTGATCTCCACCTGGAGTGCCAGGGATTATGCGGAGCTGAGGGTTTCCGAGCACCATCAGAATTTTGTAAGGTTAACTGAGATGGCGGAAAAATATGGTAAGGGCGACTATGTAGACCAAGGCGAGTGGACTTTCCTTGGCGATTGCGAAGCCAGGGACAATCTATTCAAAGAAATAAAGCTGGTATGGTTTGCTGAAGTCGAATACCCGGTAGAATGAAGTTTTTGTAGGGACAGAATCTGCCTCAGGCGGATTCTGTCCTGGCATTTATATCAATAAGAATGGAAGGCTGAAGCCTTCCGCTACACAAGAAAGTAGTGGAGGTCTTCAGACCTCCATTTTTTTTGATCGTAGTGCTTACCCTTTCAGGGTCGCCAATAATGTGGGGACAGCCCTTCCTTCGACTTCGCTCCCTTCGACTTTGCTCAGGGACTGTGAGTGTAATCGAACAGTCAGGACGGTGAGCTTGTGCTTCGGCAAGGCTCAGCACGATGAGCTTGTCGAATCGTCGAACCGTGTGGCTGTCCGTTTCGAAAATTCGGACAGGGACAAGCCCTGTCCCTACTAATTGCTTTTCGTAGCTGTAGGTCGGGCTGTCGAAGACTGCCCGACAAATCCGTGTCGGGTAGCTCCCGCAACCCGACCTACTTTTCTGGCCCTACAAATTGTTTTTCGTAGTGCGACCCTTTTAGGGTCGCCCCAAAAAAAGGGAGGGGACAAGCCTCTCCCCCACAAAAAAATCAGGGTGGAGATTTTTTTCTCCACCCTGAAATCATTAGTTCCTTAATCTGTAGGAGTTAGAACGTGAAGACAGCAGACACTATTCCGAAAAGATTTCTCTGAATGCCGCTCAGCAAATAGGTGCCTTCAAAGAAATTATCCTCGCCAATAGTAGCGTCCACCTGGAACTTGGAGAACTTGAAGCCCACACCCAGACCAATGAAATCCTGAGAACTCGGGCTGGAGAAACGGCCTTTCTCCTCCCAGAAAAAGGCAGAATTGGGGAAGTGCCACTTGTCCTCGTAGCGCCCGAACTCTTTTTCCATTCCCATCCTTGCGGTTAGCCATTTGGTCAGCTCATATTCCACGCCCAAGTTGAAACCTGGCATAAACCACTCAGTCTCTTCATCGGTGATAAATGTGGTATCCGACTCATCGGTAAACCTCATACGGGTTACATTCAGTCCACCAACCACCATCCCCTTATCCAGCTTAAGATTTCCACCTAAACCGACGATGAAAAAGTTCTCCTTAAAATCACCAGTAGTCGAGTTCCCTGCCTCTGCCCCGGTTCCTTTTAAGGAGATAGATTCACTGCCGAAAGCAATCAGTGGAACCATCTGGAAATCATCTGTCAGCTGGAAAAAACCTCTGGCGCCAAACTGAATCCCGTTTCCACCGTCAGTCTCTAAAGTACTGGTGGCTCCTGCATCAGTATAAGTCAGCTTTCCACGGTCAAGATTGAGCCTCAGCATCCCTTCGATCTCATGTTTTTCCATCAGATTGAAAACAAAACCAGCGGTGAGAGCTGTATTCCCGGATGAACTTTCCTCAGAATAGTCAACTCCGTTTTTTAATTCGTATTTGTTCCCGGCATGGTACAGACCTACGCCTAAACGGAGATTTTCAAAATCGTAGGATGCCATAAGGTCAAATGGATTTATCGGGGAAGGGAAAAAGAAAGAATTAAAATCCGTGGAAACAAACCGGTTCAGGGTCAGACCTAAGGATAATCCTTTATACAGCTTGTAATTTATTCCTAAGAATTGATCTTCTGGGGTAAACTGCTCAGTTCCAAGTTCAAAACGATTATAGAATCCCAGCTCTCCGTAAACCGTGTTAGTATACATCCCTAAATAGGCAGGATTGGCGTAGATGTGATAAACGTCCTTGAAGAAATAGTCTGCGTTACCCAGACTTCTGATGCGAGCCAAAGTTGCAAACGCAGAACTGCCGATCAAAATCACGAGAAGCAGTGTCACAGTTGAAAGTAGTATAAAGCGTTTCATTCTTTCCTCCTCTTTTGTTAGATTCCATTCAGTTAGCTAACCTTTTACTTTTATCCCATCACCTCCTTAAAGTAACAAGGTTAGAATTCGATAAATTGTTATTAAATAACTCCACCTTCTCCTTTTGTCAAGTAAAAAATCATTTTTTTTTAAAATATCCACTCTGTTTATTAGTTTGTTTACGTAAAATCAATCTTCAAGTTTGATATATTTTTCACAAATTATTAACTTTATTCTCACTTTTCGTCAGCATTTTGATACATTGGATTGGTGTCCTCACCTACGAAATTTGCCTTGTTGGTCAGGAAACCAACCAGGGGCAATTTCTCTAAAATTCAGTTTTACCGGTGAACTTGAAATTCTTGATCAGCATAGCCGGGGCGACAATTGCACCGATATCTCCCCACCAGGGCACCGCGATCTTTCTCTGTCTGGAGAGCAAAGAGATGTTGGAAAAGGCTCTGAGCATGCTTTCGGTGAAACGCAGGTTCTTCACTCCGTATTTAACTTTTCCATTTTCGATCCAGAATGTCCCGTCCCTGGCCATGCCAGTCATCAAAGCGTTTTTGGTATCCAGGTAGCCATTGATATAATGAAACCGGGTAACCAGCAGCCCTTTTTCCAGAGACTCGATCATCTTCTTTAAGGATGAATCTCCAGACCTTACAAACAGATTCAAAGGTATGGGTCCCTCAGTGGCGGGCGGAGGAAGTGAATGCCCGGTGGATTTAACTTTATCCTTATACGCTGTCTGGGAATCGTAGACTAAACCTTTGGCTACACCTTTTTCTATAAATACTACTTTCCTCTTGGGCACACCTTCAAAATCAAATGGAAAGGGAACGCCGCTTTCATCTGTTCCATCATCTGACAGGGTGAAGTTCTCCGACATAATCTTCTTTCCCATCTTACCGCAAAGGAATCCTGTCCCCTCCTGGTACTGCTTGGCACCTAAGCCTATTGTGCAGAGCCATTCGAGAAGATTTCCGACTGCGGTCGGCTCGAGAATGACGTCATATTCCCCCGGTTCCATCCCCTTGGGCTTTTTGGAATCCAGACATTTCTGGATAGCAGTCTGGGTTATTTCGTCGAAATCTATCAGGCTGACATCCCGGTTCATGCCCTCAGCATACCCGGAGCTATCGTCTGACATTGCCACTAAGTTTATGCTGGCAGAAGTCAGGGGCTGATAGGCAGAAAGTCCATGGCTGCTCAGGACAGCGATCTCTGATTGAGCAGTGGAAAATGAACCGGCAACTGTAAGCTTCTGCTTTGTGGCTTCATCACAGATATTCTTGACAATCTCGGCTCTCTGGATCGGAGAGAAATCAGCAGTCTTTTTGAAATAGGTTTTCAGCTTTACGCTTTTCTGTTTATCCGGAATCCCGGGAAAATCAGGGTTTTCTCTCTGATGCGAGGCAATCTGCTGGGCTGAAGATAAAGTCTTGAGCAGGTCATCTTTTTTAAAGGAATTTGTGGAACAGACCCCTATCTTTTTGCCCAGTGCGACTCTGAAGAAAACTTTACTGTTATGCTCTGAAACGTTCTGGTGGATGTAAGAGTTAGCATATCTTGTCAGTCCACTCTCGCCCCCGATGTATAATGCCTCGGACTGATCTGCCTCAGATTTTTTTAAAACCGAATTCAAAATCTCCAAGATTTTTTCTTTACCGATCATCTGCTTACTCCCACTTTGACATTTCTAAACCTGGCTGGAGCTGCCCCGTGAGCCACGTGCATAGTCTGCATCGGCTCGCCTTTTCCGCAGTTAGGCAGTCCCCAGATATGCCAGTGATTCCGGTTGCAAACCGCATCGCAGCCATTCCAGAACTCCGGCGTAATCCCGGTATAGACCGCATTCTTATGCATCCTTCCCTTTTTCCCGTCTTTTATCTCCCAGGCAGCTTCGACTCCGAACTGGAAATTCAGTCTTTTATCGTCAATGGACCAGCTCTTGTTCATATCTAAAAGGAACCCGTCTTTTGTGTCGGCAATGAGATTATCCAGTTCCCATTCTCCGGGCTCTAAGTTAATATTGGTCATTCTTATCAGGGGTATCCGGTTCCAGCCCTCAGCTCGCATTGTTCCGTTACTTTTTTGATTGAGCACCCGGGCGGTCTCCCTGGAGGTGAGGTAGCCCACGAAAACTCCGTTTTTAACCAGCTCAACCCTCTGGGCTTTTACCCCTTCATCGTCGTAACCAAAGCTGCCTAATCCCCCTTCCAAGGTGGCATCTGCAGTTATACTCACCTTATCCGAACCATATTTTAGTTTGTTTAGCTTGTCTAAAGTCATAAAACTGCTGCCAGCCAAACTTACCTCTGTTCCTAAAACCCGATCCAGCTCAGTCGGATGCCCGCACGACTCGTGCACCTGCAGAGCCATCTGCGAGCCGGTGATTATCAAAGTGGTATCCTTATC
>MEWM01000080.1:16760-16862 GCA_001775355.1 candidate division Zixibacteria bacterium RBG_16_43_9
GGGTAGCATAATCCCCGCGATGAGAGTTAGGATAAGACCTTCTCTGAACTTCATTCCCGTTTACTGCTGTAGCTAAAATACCTGCCCCGCTTTCCAGTATCG
>MEWM01000081.1:0-3428 GCA_001775355.1 candidate division Zixibacteria bacterium RBG_16_43_9
TTATGCTGAATCGGACTTTTTCAACATCGGGACCGGGATTGAAACTGACGTCAATACTATATTCAGACTTTTGAAGAAAAAGATTGGCTCAAAACAGAAAGAACTTCACGGACCAAAAAAGCCAGGAGAGCAAAAAAGAAGCGTGTTGGATTATTCCAAAGCAAAAAAGATTTTAGGCTGGTCTCCGAAATACGGTTTGGAAAAAGGGATGGAAGAGACGGTAAAATATTACAAAGAAAAAAACACTTCAAGAACTTAAAGATAATTATTGGAGTGCAAACCTTCAGGTTTGCCAGAGAAGGTTCTTTTTTTCAATCCTTTTAAAGCAAAAAGTAAAGCTGAAGCTTTACACTCCAGTGACTCTTTCCAAAAATTCGAGTTTTGCAGAGAATCTACAATAAAAAATGAACAGAATCGTAGTCTTAGGCTCATCCTCAGGTATGCCTGACCCGGAAAGGGCTTGCTCTTCTATCTTAATCGAAGCAGGGGATAAATCATATCTGATCGATGCGGGTGAAGGGTGTGCCTCTTCTATTCTCAGGCATAAGATAGATCCCTTCAAGATCAAACAGGTTTTTATCACGCACACTCACGCAGATCACTGCATCGGAATCTTTATGCTGGTCCAGATGATGCATCTTTTGGAAAATAAGGAAAGCATAGAGATTTACCTGCCAGAAGAGGCAGTCTTCTGGTTTGAGAATATGTTTGATGCTTTGTATCTATTTAAAGAAAAATTAAGCTGCAAATTTGAACTGAAACCTATCACTCATGATTTCCTGTTTAAAGATGAGAATCTGAGTTTAAGAGCACACCTCAATCGACATCTGATGTCGAATAAGGAGTTTATCTCAGAGGAAAATCTGCCTAATAAGATGGAAAGCTATTCTTTTGGTCTGGACCTCGGCGGGGAGAGGATTTTTTACTCAAGTGATATTGCTGACCTGCAGGATATAGAAAACCTGATCGAAGAGGCGGATCTTCTTTTCTGCGAATCAACTCATATCAATGTCGAAGAGCTTTTGGAACTGGTCAAAAGAAAGAAGGTGAAAAAGACTATTCTGACTCACATCCCTGAGGAACTGGAAGTAAGAGAAGATGAATTGATAAAAACCGCGAAAGAAATGGAGTACGAGAATCTGAAGTTTGCCTTTGATGGGCTAAGAATAAATCTATCGTGAAACAAGGGGTGAGTAGCGAGTAGTGAGGGACGAGGAGACGTAGCGTCGGGCTTTATGCCCGACGAAACTGTAGGGGCGGGGTTTCCTCGCCCAAAAAAACTTTATGTAAAACACCCTCAAACAAGTTTGAGGGTGCTACCCTGTCGGGTATGAAAATCTAAAGTTTGTGTTTGATGGAGCTGTTATAAATATTCCATAGAAAAGATGACATGGTGCAGTGCGTCATTCTGAGGGAGTCCAAATGGACGACCGAAGAATCTACCTTAGAGTCAAATTAGACAGATTCTTCGCCCGCCTGCGGCGGACTCAGAATGACATTCCAGGTGGAATCGAGCTTAAAATAATTTGACAGGAGTTGAAAAAAAGCCTATATTATATTTTTGTAAATTTATAAATTTGAGGAGGTTTTATGGCAGATGCTAAGGTTTACAAAAATTACATCAATGGTGAATGGGTAGAATCTGTTACCAAGAAGACATTTGAGAACAAGAACCCGGCTGATACCAGAGAGGTATTAGGGATTTTTCAGAAATCGAATGAAGAGGATGTCAAAAGGGCTGTGGATGCAGCCAAAGAGGCATATCGAAAGTGGAGACTGGTCCCTGCTCCAAAAAGAGCTGAGATTGTGTTCAGAATTGGAGAGATGCTGATAAAAAGAAAAGAAGATTTTGCTAAGCAGATGACTCAGGAGATGGGAAAAGTCCTGAAGGAGACCAGAGGTGATGTCCAGGAAGCAATAGATATGAGTTATTATATGGCAGGTGAAGGGCGGAGACAGTTTGGGTTCACCAGCCCATCGGAATTGCCCAATAAGTTACAGATGTGCGTGCGCCAGCCGCTGGGCGTGTGCGCTCTTATTACTCCCTGGAACTTTCCGATGGCTATTCCCTCCTGGAAGCTTATGCCGGCTTTAGTCCTTGGAAACACAATTGTCTTCAAGCCTGCGACGGATACTCCTATGTCAGCATATAATCTGGTGAAAATCTGTGAGGAGGCAGGGATACCAAAAGGGGTAATCAACTTAGTTACTGGTTCAGGCTCGGATGTGGGTATACCTTTGATGAAGTCCAAAGACATAAAAGTTGTTTCCTTTACCGGCTCAACTGAAGTCGGCAGAAAAGTTTCTGAGGTCTGCGCTACTGATTTCAGGCACGTGCATTTAGAGATGGGTGGAAAGAATGCAATTATGGTGATGGAGGATGGGAAAATCGATTTAGCAGTTGAGGGCGCGCTCTGGGGAGGGTTCGGCACGACTGGGCAGAGATGCACTGCCGCCTCAAGAGTAATCGTTCACAAGAAAGTCTACAATGAATTCATAGATAGATTCGTGGCAAGAGCCAAAGCTCTGAAAGTAGGGAATGGATTAGACCCTTCAGTGGAGATGGGACCATCCATAAATGAAGGTCAGCTCAACGCGGTGATGAGTTACGTCAAGATAGGAAAAGATGAAGGCGCAAAATTGCTCTGCGGCGGGAACAGGCTGACCTCTGGCAACTATCAAAACGGATTTTTCCATGAACCCACCATTTTCGGAGAAGTTGACCCTAAGATGAGAATTGCCCAGGAGGAGATCTTCGGCCCGGTCGTCTCCGTCATTCCCTGCGACAGCTTGGAGCAGGCAATCGAAATCTGCAACGGCACAATCTACGGGCTTTCAGCTTCGATCTACACTCAAGACGTGAACAAAGCCTTTGTGGCGATGAGGGACGTATACACCGGCATATTCTACGTTAACGCATCGACCATTGGAGCAGAAGTCCATCTGCCGTTTGGCGGAACAAACCAGACTGGAAACGGGCACAGGGAAGCAGGCGTTGCAGGGATCGACGTTTTCTCTGAATGGAAATCGATTTATGTAGACTTCAGCGGCAGACTGCAAAAGGCGCAGATCGACGCTTAAGTGAAGTCTTTTCGTAGTCAGTGAGTTAACTCATATAGCGGGTGGGCGATTTTGCCCACCCCTTAAAACTTTATTAAGGGAGTTTATGCAGAAAAGAAAAGTGCTCATAATGGGAGCTGCAGGCAGGGATTTTCACAATTTCAATTTAGTTTACCGGGATAACCCCCAGTATGAAGTGGTAGCTTTTACTGCTACCCAGATACCGGATATCGAAAATAGGAAGTATCCTCCGAAGTTAGCTGGAAAACTATATCCGAAAGGTATTCCGATCTGGGCAGAGGATGAACTGGTCCAGATCATCAAGAAACACAAAATCGACGAGACGGTTTTCTCTTACTCTGACGTCT
>MEWM01000081.1:3452-3772 GCA_001775355.1 candidate division Zixibacteria bacterium RBG_16_43_9
CAGCTTTGGTCTTATCTGCAGGGGCTGATTTCAGGCTCCTGGGCAAAAAAGGGACCATGCTAAAATCGAAATTGCCGGTGATTGCAGTTTGTGCTGCCCGAACCGGAAGCGGGAAAAGTCAGACCACGCGCAAGGTCTGCCAGATTCTAAAAGAATTCGGCAAAAAAGCCACAGTCATACGGCATCCGATGCCCTACGGGAATTTGTCCGAACAGATTTGCCAGAGGTATGCAAAGCTTTCTGATCTGGATAAGTATAAATGCACCATAGAGGAAAGAGAAGAGTACGAACCGCACATCGAAAGAGGGAACATAGTTTAT
>MEWM01000081.1:3808-4780 GCA_001775355.1 candidate division Zixibacteria bacterium RBG_16_43_9
GAAAAAGAATCAGAGATCCTGGTCTGGGATGGTTGTAATAATGATCTTCCGTTCTATCATCCGGACCTGCACATTACCGTGCTTGATCCGCTACGACCTGGGGATGAGATAACTTATTTCCCTGGAGAAGCGAACCTGATCTCCGCAGACGTGCTGGTGATAAACAAGGTCGATTCTGCCGGGTTGGAGAATATCGAAGAGGTCAGGGGAAACATAAAAGAGGCAAATCCAAAGGCGGTAATAATCGAGGCGGCCTCCCCCATCTTTTTGGATAAGCCTGAGCTGATAATGAATAAAGAGGTTCTGGTAATAGAAGATGGTCCCACCTTAACCCACGGTGGCATGACTTATGGAGCAGGGATCGTAGCGGCGGAGAAGTTCGGAGCAAAGGAGATTATCGATCCCAGACCTTATGCTATCGGCTCTCTCAAAGAAACCTACAGGAAATATTCTCATATCGGAGCTTTGCTTCCGGCTATGGGTTACAGCAAAAAACAGATCAGCGAGCTGCAGAGGATTATAAATTCAGTCAAGTGTGATTCAGTGATAATTGCCACGCCGATAGATCTGCGCCGGGTTCTCAAAATCAATAAACCTTCAGTAAGGGTTAGATACGAGCTGCAGGAGATAGGTAAGCCGGATTTAAAAGATGTGCTGAGGGAGTTTATAAAAAAGTAGGCAGTAGACAGTAGACAGCATACAGGGTGTAGGAGCGATCCGCCGAAGGCGGACTCGCCCGAATAGGTTATAGGTGGTAGGTAATAGGTAGTAGGTAATAGACAGTAGACAGCAAACAGGATGTAGGGCAAGGCTTTTAGCCTTGCATAGTTCTTTGACGCAAAAGGCTTGATTAATCAAGCCCCTACATTTGAGAATTACAGGTTAGGAAACAAGGGAGTGCAATAGCTTGCTATTGCAGAGCACATCCCCAAACGAGTTTGGGGATGGCACCCGGCGAGGAGTGAGGCTATA
>MEWM01000081.1:4853-6068 GCA_001775355.1 candidate division Zixibacteria bacterium RBG_16_43_9
AAAATATGAAAAAAAAGACGGCAGTTGTGGCTTTGGGTGGGAATGCCATTACCCGGCAGGAAGAAGAGGATACTATTCCTCATCAGTTCAGGAACACGACCCAAAGTCTCTCTGGTGTGGCTGAGCTGATCAAGGATGGTTACAATTTAGCCATTACACACGGAAACGGTCCTCAGGTCGGAAACGTCATTTACAGAGTCGAATTAGCCCGCGGCAAAGCACCATATCTTCCGATCCAAATCTGCGTAGCGGACACTGAAGGAGGAATGGGATATATGATCGAGCAATGCCTGAGGAATAAATTGAAACAGGAAAATATCACAAGAGAAGTGGTGACAGTTGTCACTCAGGTAATCGTGAATAAGGATGACCCCTCCATCAAGAATCCTTCGAAATTCATCGGGCAGTTCTATTCCGAAGAAGAGGCTGAGAATTTTACTAAAGAACGAGGCTGGATTGTAAAAAAGGATTCAAATAGAGGGTGGAGGAGGGTGGTTCCTTCGCCTATTCCACTGGAGATAGTGGAAAAAGATTCTATCAAAGTTTTAGTCGAAAATGGAGTGATAGTCATAGCCGCAGGTGGTGGTGGGGTTCCGGTCTGCAGAAAAGAAGATGGAACCCTGGAAGGGCTGGATGGAGTTATAGACAAAGATAGAGCCTCAGCGGTCTTAGCCAGGGATATAGGTGCGGAATTACTCCTTATATTAACTGAGGTGGAAAAAGTGGCATTGAATTACGACACGCCTTATCAGAAGAATTTGGACAAAATCACATTGGAGCAGGCAAGAGAATATTTGAAAGAAGGACATTTCCCAGAAGGGAGTATGGGACCTAAAATCGAGTCTGCAATTCAGTTCTTGGAAGCAGGGGGAAAAGAAGTAATTATCACCTCAATCGCTAAGGTTCATGAATCGGTGAAAAGAAAAGCGGGGACCAGGATAACTAAATAAAAAAAATGACGGATGACGAATTTCGAATGACGGATAAAAACAAAAAAAAGCTTAGGGGTGGAGCTTGTCTCCGCCCGCATCTCTTAAATTCAAAGTAGATTACCGTGCATTCAGTTGTAAAATTATTTCTGATCATTCTCCTGAGTATTTTGCTTATCTGTTCACTCTTATTGGCAGAGGATTTGAGCAGTGAGAAACTTTCAGCCAATGATTATACCGCTCTGAAGGTCTGCGAAGGGGTTATCCAGTTGTTCAAACAGTTTCC
>MEWM01000082.1:0-1724 GCA_001775355.1 candidate division Zixibacteria bacterium RBG_16_43_9
CTCACCTGAAGTTCTGGCGGAAGAGCGGCTCTCAGACATCCTCCCCAGGGGGCATAATAATATTCTGAGACCCATCTGGTGAGCTCCAGGATTTCAGGTAAAATGATCGGCTCATCATCGATAAGGTCCAAAAGCTCCTTGGTATGCTTCACTTCAGAAGTGGGGCTGACCTCGACGACAAATCCAAGTTTCCTCTCCCTGCCAAAGGGGACTAAAGCCCTTTGACCGGGTTTTATCTTCTCCCTTAGATTATTCGGCACACTATAGGTGAAAGTTTTCCTTAGAAAAAAGGGAAAGGCTATCTGGACGAATTCAGACATTGGATTACTGTTCTGATATTAAGTCTAATCTATAAGAAAATCTGTTAGTTCTCAGTCAAAACAAAAACTTAACTATCTCGATTAACCGGTTCTATCAACTTTTCAAATATAAGTTTAACTCCGGTTTTTGGCAAATGAAAGTTATTTTTTGTTTTCTCTCGAAATTGACCCCACCCTATCCCTCCCCTCAAGGGGAGGGTAAAAGACGAAGAGCAATACCCCCCTGCCAAGTGAGTGCCAGATCGAAAAAGACAAGCCGGTGAGGAATTGAGACGTCGTTGCGAGTTCCGATTTATTGGAGCGAAGCAATCCCTTGACTCATCTAAGAGGCAGACTGCTTCGTCGGTCAAATGACCTTCTGGCAATGACCGATGAGTTTTACTCCCACTCGATTGTGGCTGGGGGTTTGGAGCTGACGTCGTAAACTACGCGGTTTATTCCTTTAACCTCGTTTATTATTCGATTGGAGATTTTTCCAACTAAACCGTAGGGGAGGTGTGCCCAGTCTGCGGTCATCCCGTCTAAGCTGGTAACAGCTCTCAAGGCAACCACGTTTTCGTAGGTTCTTTCATCCCCCATCACCCCTACTGACTGAACCGGCAAAAGAACGCAGAATGCCTGCCAGACTTTTTGATAATGTCTTGAGCTTTTCAGTTCCTGAATAAAAATGTCGTCCGCTTCTCTAAGAATATCTAATCTTTCCTTGGTGATCTCGCCTAAAATCCTGACTGCCAGGCCAGGTCCGGGAAAAGGATGTCTTCCTAAGATATTATCCGGCAGTTTCAGCTCCTTTCCGATTCTGCGCACCTCGTCTTTGAACAGCTCCCTTAAGGGCTCGATCAACTGTAAATTCATCTCCTCAGGCAGACCTCCAACATTATGGTGAGTCTTGATAGTGGCAGATGGTCCTTTAAAAGAGGTTGACTCTATCACATCCGGATATAAAGTTCCCTGGGCTAAAAATTTAACTTCTCCGATTTTATTTGCCTCCTCCTCAAAAACTTCAATGAAGGTTCTGCCGATGATTCTTCTTTTTTCCTCCGGGTCGATTACTCTTTTTAGCTGAGAAAGAAATCTATCTGAAGCATCGACAAAGATAATATTCATATCAAAATCTTTAAAAGCCTCTTTGACTTGAAGAGCTTCATTCTTTCTCAACAAGCCATTATCCACGAAGATACAGCTTAGCCGTCTTCCGAGTGCTTTATTCACCAGAAGTGCACAGACAGAGGAATCAACTCCTCCGCTTAACCCCAGGACGACTTTTTCTTTTCCGACTCTTGATTTTATCTCTTTTACCGTGGAATCAATGAAGGATTTAGGAGTCCATTCGCCGTGACATTCGCATATATCATACAGAAAGTTTTGAATTATCTTTATCCCGTTCTGAGTGTGGGCGACTTC
>MEWM01000082.1:1816-4958 GCA_001775355.1 candidate division Zixibacteria bacterium RBG_16_43_9
TGGGTAGTTTGGACACGAAATCTCCATGACTCATCCAGACCTGAAGCTTTCTCTTGAAACCTCTGAAAAGGTCTTTGTGCTCCTCGATTTTGATTAGCGCTTTCCCGTATTCCCGGCTCTTGCTTCTCTCGACCTTTCCACCGAAAAGAAAGGCTAAAAGCTGAAGACCATAACAAATACCTAAAATGGGTACGTTTAAATCAAATACCCTTTTATCGCAGACTGGAGCACCTTCATCAAAGACACTGGATGGTCCGCCAGAAAGGATTATCCCTTTAAGATTTTTGTCTTTGAAAAAATCAGGGTCAGCATTAAAGGGTAAAATCTCGCAGTAGACTTTGCTTTCCCTGACCCTCCGGGCAATAAGCTGGGTATACTGTGACCCGAAATCGAGAATGATGATGGTCTCTTCTTTTTTAAGCATTCAGATCAACTCCTTCTGCTCCTCAGATTCAACTTCAAAGAGAACCGTATCCTTTTTCCAGTTCTGGTCATCTTTTTTTGGGTAATCCTGATTATAATGCAAGCCTCTGCTTTCTTTACGCAAAAGAGCGGAGCGTATGATAAGCTCTGCCACCTGAGAGATGTTTCTCAACTCTATGACCTCATAGGTCACCGGGTTCTTATGATAGAATTCGGTTATCTCCTTAAGCAGAATGTCTATCCTCGCTTTAGCCATCTCCAGACGGCTGTTCGACCTGACGATACCGACCAAATTCCACATAAAAGACTGTATCTCCTGCCTGGCATGGGAGATTATCACCCATTCCTTCTGGTCAAAAACCCCTTTGGTGCTCCATTCAGGTATCCGGGGAAACTCATGGTCTTGGTTAGATTCAAACTTTTTTCTTGAGGCTTCAGCAGCAAAATTCGCAAAAGCAACTGCTTCCAGCAAGGAATTGGATGCCAGCCGGTTGGCACCGTGCATTCCGGTCATCGCCACTTCACCGCAGGCATAAAGATTTTCAATGTCAGTTTCCGCTTCCAGATTGGTGACGACTCCTCCGCACATATAATGGGCTGCCGGAACAACCGGTATCCAGTCTCTGGTTATGTCTATGCCCAGAGCCAGGCAGCGACCAAAAATATTGGGAAACCTTCGCAGGATGAATTCCTTGTCCAGATGAGTGATGTCCAGATATACGCAGGAGTCGCCGCTTTTCTTAAGCTCCGCATCTATGGCCCTGGCAACCACGTCTCTGGGGGCAAGCTCTTTTTGAGGATGATAGTTCTCCATAAAGGTTTTTCCGGACTTCAATTTCAATTTGCCGCCTTCTCCTCGAACCGTCTCAGAGATGAGAAAAGAATCGCCTTGAGGATGAAATAAAGAAGTAGGATGGAACTGGATGAATTCTAAATTTGCCACCCTGGCGCCTGCACGGTAAGCCATAGCAAGACCGTCCCCTGTGGCTATATCCGGGTTCGTAGTATGCTGGTAGATCCTGCCAGCACCTCCTGTGGCTAAAAGGGTAATCCGGCTCAGGAATTTATCCACTGTCCCTTTTTTTACATCCAGCACATAAGCTCCCCAGCATTTTATTTTTTCGCCCGGTTTTCTTTGATAATTCTGGAGATGATGCTGGGTGATTAAGTCAACCGCTATGTGGTCTTCATAGATTTTTATGTTTTTTCTGCTCTTGACAGCCCGGATGAGCGCATTTTCGATCTCCTTTCCAGTGAGGTCAGCCGCATGAGCCACCCGCTTGCGAGAGTGCCCGCCTTCTCTTCCCAGGTCAAGCTTATCTTTCGCCCTGGTAAAATTCACTCCTATTTTGATCAGCTCCTGAATTTCAGCCGGACCTGCCTCCACTACTTTTTTTACCACCTCCGGATTGCAAAGCCCGTCTCCAGCCTTCAGGGTATCCTGAATATGCAGCTCAAATGAGTCATCCGTTGAAAGAACCGCAGCAATCCCTCCCTGGGCATAATTGGTGTTCGATTCTGAGTTCTTTTTCTTGGTGATTATAGCAACGCTGCCTAACTCTGAGACCTTCAAAGCATAGGAAAGGCCAGCGATGCCTGAGCCGATGATCAGGAAATCTGTAATGTTATGTTGAGCGGAGTGAAACATCTGCTTTTCAAGGTTTGGGGATTCTTCGTCTCGCCTTCGGCGGACTCAGAATGACTGGTTTTTTAAATATTCAACAACTCCCAGAGCTTTTCTTCTCCGGAGATGATTTTTAATTCCACCTTTATCACCAGAAGAGGGATAGTCAATTCTCCTGTATCCGGAAGCCTGATCGAATCTTTTTCAGTTGTGATAAGATATGAAGCTCCTGATTTTCTCGCCTCTGTTTGCAAAGATGAAAGGTCTTTTCCGGTGTAAATATAATGGTCTAAAAAGAAAAAAGCATTTAAAATCTCCAGACCTGAAGATTTCAATGTCCTCTCAAAAGAATAAGGGTTTCCGATGCCGCAGAAGGCTAAACCTTTCTTCCCTTTGAGCTGGCTTAGGCCGATTTCAGACTTATCTTTCCAGTTTGCGACTGAGGTGACTTCCAAGATACTTTCTACAATTGGAGCCTGAGGGTTGTATTTCTGCAATAACTTGATTACTTTGTCTCTGCGTTCAGATTGATCTACCCTGGTTAGAACGAAGAGGTTTGCTCTTTTAAGAGAAGATAGAGGCTCTCTGAGTCTACCCGCGGGCAACAGTTTTTCTTTTTCCAGATCAATTGAGGAATCGACCATCACAATATCCAGATCTCTTTTCAGGTTCCAGTGCTGAAATCCATCGTCTAAGAGCAAAAATTCAGCTTTATATTTATCCTGAGCTATTTTGCCGGAATGGAATCTGTCCTTGTCTACAATTATCGGGATTTCAAGCAGATGGTTACTTAAAAGATAAGGCTCGTCTCCAACTTGTTCCCATCTTATATCCGGAGAGTCAATTTTTTCCAGCTCAATGGTGTCTTTTGATAACCTTTTGTATCCTCTGGTCAAGATGGCAAAATTTACTTTCTTTTTCATGAGTTTCTTTGCAAGGTAGAGGACAAAAGGTGTTTTTCCTGAGCCTCCGGCAGTGATGTTGCCAACACTAATCACTTTGGCACTTAACTTTTTTGGTTTTATCAATCCCAGGCAGTAAAAAGATTTCCGGATCAGGTATCCTGTAAGGTATAGAAGCGAAAGGAATCGCAGA
>MEWM01000082.1:5029-11345 GCA_001775355.1 candidate division Zixibacteria bacterium RBG_16_43_9
GAAGCTGCACGGTTTTATCAGAAGTCCCGGTTTGAGAAAGAAGTGCCTGTTTTCCTTTTTCCCCAATCCTCCTGCGCAGGTCGTCGTCATTCAAAAGCTCGGACATTTTCTGGTAGAGCTCCTCCTGGTCTTTTACCATGATTCCGCCTCCGTATTTCAGAAGAAGGTCAGAGGCAGTTTTGAAGTTGTCTATATGCGGTCCGAAAAGAACTGGTATCCCGTAGCTGGCCGGTTCTAATATATTATGCCCTCCAGTTGGAACTAAACTTCCTCCCACAAAAGCTACCTCGCTTATGCTGTAAAGGTTTTCCAGCTCGCCCATTGTATCCAGGAGAATTACCTCAGCCCCTTTACCTTTTTTAAGCGTGCTTTTTTTGACAGACTTCAGCTTCAACTCAGAGAGCAGTTCCTGTATCTCGCTCAGGCGGGATAGATGCCTGGGCGCTAAGAGAAGCACAAGACCTTGTTGTTCTTGTTTTAATCTCTTGAAAATAGAGAGGATTATCCTCTCTTCCTCCTGATGTGTGCTTCCGGCTATAATCAGCCTGTCATTTTTTGAAAGACCAAGCCTTCTGCGCAAAGCCGTCTTGTTCAAGCCATTGATACCCAATAGCGCGCGGTCGAACTTCAGATTCCCCACAATCTCGGTTTTGCTTTTATCTGCTCCTAAATTCCAGAGTTTTTCAGCATCTTCTAAGGACTGCATACAGAAAAGGTCAAACTTAGATAAAACCAGTCTGCTGAAGCTTTTTATCCTGCGATACCTTTTGAAAGATTTTTTGGAGAGACGGCCATTAATCAGACAGAGTTTGCAACCGTAACTCTTAGCTTCCCGGATAAGGTTGGGCCAGAACTCGGTTTCCACTAAGACCAGAAACGAGGGATTTAGTTTCCTGAATACCTTTCTCAAGATAAATGGAAAATCAAGAGGAAAATAGAAAATCAAATCTACCTGAGAAAGGGTTCCGGAAGCCTCTTTTTTGCCGGTTTTGGTGACCACTGAAACCGCTATGGAGCAATCAGGTCTCAAACTTTTCAGCCTGGGCAGGATCGTCGCCAGGGCTTTTACCTCACCAACTGAAGCCGCATGAAACCAGAGCAGGGGAGAGGATATTTTTTCAGGGATACGGATTTTCCCCAGGCGCTCTAAAATGCCATGTCTTCCGAATAATCCCCTTAAGAAAAGATAAGGGAAAAGCAGAATAAAAGCTATGGAGTATAAGAGACTGTAAGCGAAATACATCCTATTCCTTAAAATAGTTGTCTGCTTTTTCAGTCAGCAGGTTCAGGTTTTCTTCCAGTTCCTTGTTTTTCAAATCGAGCTCTTTCTTCGACAGTTCTGCCGGAACGTAGATCGGCTCTCCTATGAAGACCACTGCCCTGGAGAATGGTTTGGGGATGATGAACCCGTCCCAGCTTTTGAGGGTCCATCTTCTCTGGGCTGAGTCGGTAATAGGGATTATGGGAACTCCGCTTTTCTGAGCAATGAAAACCGCTCCAGGCTGAGCTTTGAAAGCCGGTCCTTTGGGACCGTCCGGAGTGATAGCTATGTCATACCCTTCCCTGACTTTGTTAGCCATCTGTAAGAGAGACTCAACTCCTCCGTGAGTAGTTGACCCCCATACCGTCCCGAAGCCAAGTCTTTGGATGATGCGGGCGCTTATCTGTCCATCCCGATGCCGGCTTGACAATACCTGGTTTTTCTGTCCCCGGTGAGTATAGGCTAATATCAACATTCGTCCATGCCAGAAGGCATAAAGGACTTTTCCTTTTCTCTCCCGGATATCATTAAGATTTTCAACCCCGACCCATTCTATTTTCAAACTTTTCCCTAAAAGTAAAATAAGAACTGCTCCTAAGAGCGAGATTAAAAATATATAAAATTTATCTTTCAAACTCATAGAAAAACCTGTGACAGCATCTGGTTCACAATCTGTGCTCCTCTATGGTATGCTCCTTTTTCGCCTAATTTATCTCTGACTCTGGCTAGGTCGTTTTTTATCCTTTCATATTCACCCTTGTCCGTCAAAATCTTTTCCATCTCTCGTGCGATTCTCTCAGGTTTAGCTTCAGATTGTATAAACTCTGGAACTATTTTTTTCCCGGCTACAATGTTCGCCATCCCGATATTAGGTATTTTCACCAGAGTTTTCGCTAAAAGATAAGTGAAAAGACTGGTTTTATATAAGACAATCAAAGGGGTACCGGAGATTGCAGATTCTAAGGTAGCTGTGCCTGAGGTGGCTAAAAGAAGGTCTGAATAGCTCATCAAATCGTAAGTTAAATCCTCCAGGATAGTTGCGTCCAAGTTCATTTTCTTTAGAAAAACCTGTAGCCTTTCCTTGTTAATATTAGGTGCCACACCAATGGCGATTTTCAAGTCTGGTAATCTTTTTTTCAGGATAAGGCAGGCCCGTGCCATCACTGGCAGAACCTTCTCTATTTCCTGCCACCTTGAACCAGGAAGAAGCCCGATCAAGGTTTCCTCGCTGTTCAACTGTAATTTTCTCTGAAATTCCTCTTTTGAAATAGAAGGCTTGACTAAGTCCAGAAGCGGGTGGCCTATGAAGTTTACTTCAACGCCTGCATCTTTATAAAGTTTCTCCTCAAAAGGGAAGAAGACTATCATCCTGTTAACTAATTTTTTTATAGTTTTAATCCTTTTCTTACCCCAGGCCCAGATCTGAGGGCTGATGTAATATAAAATCAGGATTCCCCTTTTTTTGATTTCCCTGGCAAAGCGAAGATTGAAGCCGGGATAATCTATCAGTATGACTAAATCGGGCTTGTCCCGGTCTATAAAATCGAGTAATTTTTTTTTGAGCTCCCGGATGACTTTTAGATTTTTCAAAACCTCATAAAATCCCATAAAAGAAAGTTTTTCTATGCTGTATAAGAAATTCATTCCTTCCTGTTTTAGCTTGTTTCCTCCGACTCCGGAATATTCTATGTCCGGATTTATCCCCTTAAGCTCCCTTATGAGGCCAGCCCCATGCAGGTCTCCAGAAGGCTCACCGGCTATGATCAAAACCTTTTTTTTCATTTAGTTGCCTGGAGATGAAGGGCTGCTTTTTCCCTAATGATCAAAGCTAATTCTAAAGCCTGTTTTGCCTGTTCGCCTGTGACCAGAGGAGATGTTTTGCCAGCTACTGCCTGAAGAAAAGAGGAAAGCTCTGAGGTTAGCATATCTTCTTTTTTAGTCTCCAGTTTTTCATAAACTATGGTTTTTCCAAGCTTCTCTATGGGGATTTCTCCGACCAGCGTTTTCTGGATGGGTAATTCTGCTCTGGGAATTTCGACTAATTTATAAATCTCAGCAGACTTCTCTAAGAAGTCTAAGGAAAGATAGGCGTTTTTCTGAAATATCCTCAGTTTGCGCATAGGCCGGGCTGAGATGCGGCTGGCAGTGATATTAGCCACACACCCGTTTTCAAAAGTTATCCGGGCGTTGGCGATATCTTCAGTCTCAGCTATCACCGAAACTCCGGAGGCTTCCACGGATTTAATTTTATCTTTCACCAGATAAAGGACTAAATCCAGATCATGGATCATCAAATCCAGAATAACTGCCACATCGGTTCCTCTTTCTTTAAAAGAGGATAAACGGTGCGATTCGATGAATTTTGGCTCCAGCTTGATGCTCTCAACTGCTTTTAAAGCCGGATTGAACCTCTCGATGTGTCCCACCTGCAGGGTGAGATTTTTCTTCTTGGCTATCTGAATAAGCTCTTCTGCTTGTTGAACGGTTTCGGTGATCGGTTTTTCGATTAAAAGGTTGATATTTCTATCTAAGACTCTTTTTGCCACTTCATAATGCGAGGAAGTGGGAACTACAAGACTGACTGCTTCAGCTTTTTCAAGAAGCTGGTCCAATTCTTGAAAATATGCTGTCCTGTATTTCTCTGCTTTGGTTTTAGCTTTCTCTGTATCCAGATCATATATTCCTACAAGCTCAGCCTGGGGAAGCTCTGAATAGATCCGGGCATGATGCTCCCCTAAATGCCCTACTCCTATGACTCCGACCTTGATTCTTTGCATGTTTTTCCTCAAGAAAGAGAACCAACATTTACATTTGTCATTGCGAGCCCTATGGGCGAAGCAATCCGTTCAGTATGGAGAGATTGCTTCGTCGTCTCCCGCAAAATGCGTGAGTACTCCTCGCAATGACAGCTAATGTTGTCATCACAAGTTGCTAATATATAATAAATCTATGTGGATTAGTCAATTAACTTTCAGGTAGTGGCGGAAACCTACAGGTTTCCATCTTTCTAAAAAGTGGAAAGCTAAAAGTCTTTTGCTACATAGGATTGGTGGAACAGGCATCCTGCCTGTTCCTTCTGGTCAGGCAGGAATGCCTGACCTACCTTTCATTTCTCAAGGACATGTGACCAAACCCATATTGAGGGCAAGATGGCTCTACTGAATGTTAAAAAGGTGGTAATCCCGCCTTGTCCTCAAGGCAGGAGGATTCTACGAAATTGTAGGCGCTCGATTTATCGAGCAGGAAAGACCCCTCCCTTGATGGGAGGGGTAGGGGAGGGTGACCCCACTCCCTAACCCACTCCCTCAAGCCGATAAAAGTATTACGGTCCTACGGAGGCTTCGCTCCTCGTAGAGGGGAGAGGGAACTAAGCCCAATAAATTGGGCAACTACCATAAAAAAAATGGAAGGCTGAAGTCTCAAGACCTTGACGGCCTTCCGCTACAAAAAAGCAAGACCCATCTTGGGGCAAGATGAGTCTACCGTAGGGTCACGCCTGCAAGAATCCTCGATTGGTCTGGAGCAACCAAGAGCAAATATCAAAAAAACCTAAAGGGCGGGGAAACCCCGCCCCTACGTTTCACTTTATAATCCCTCTTTCGCTTTTTTCAATAAATTCTATGAGATGTTTTATTTCAGGAAGAGGCTCGATTTCGGATTTGATTTTCTCTACTGCCTGGGTTGTGTTATACTGTGATTGAAATAGGATCCTGCAGGCTTTCTTCAAAGCCAGAATGGTATCTGCGGAGAAATTTCTCCTTTTTAGACCGATGATATTTAGTCCCATATAACGCAAAGGATATCCTCCAGCTAAGATATAAGGAGGAACGTCCTTGGGAACCCGGAACCCTCCCCCGATGATGGAGTGGGCTCCGATTCGGGTGAACTGGTGAACCGGAACCACTCCGCCGATGATGGCGTAATCCTCAACCTCCACGTGACCTGCTATATTGACCGAGTTAGCTAAGATAACATTGTTTCCGATTATGCAGTCGTGAGCTATGTGAGCATACATCATTATGAAACAATTAGAGCCAACAGTGACTTTCCCCCGATGTCGGGTACCGCGATTTATTGTAGCATATTCCCGGATTACGGTATTTTCGCCAATCTCCAGAAAAGTCTTTTCTCCACCGAACTTCAAATCCTGAGGAGGGGTCCCTAAAACAGCGCCGTGATGAACCTTGCAGTTTCTTTCAATGATTGTGCCTGAGTCGATCAGAACATTAGAGCCTATCTGCACGTTATCCCCGATCCGGACACCTTCATTGATTATGGTATAAGGACCAATGGAGATATTTTTGCCTAATTCGGCTTTAGGGTCGACTATAGCGGTTGGATGAATATTCATTGGAGATGAAAAAAGGAAGAAGGGTTAAGCTTAAAGGCTATTTATCCATTATGGTTGCTAAAAGGATTGCCTCTGCTGCCAGCTCCTCACCTAAGAAGGCTTTTCCCTTCATCTTGCAGGCCCCTCCTTTTCTATATTGAATCATATCCAGCTCAAAACGAAGCTGGTCTCCAGGTAAGACCGGCTTTCTGAACCTGACCTCATCCATTCCCATAAAGTAGACCACCTTTTCTTCCGGGTTATCAACTGTGTTCAATAAAAGGATTCCACCTGCCTGAGCCATGGCCTCGATTATCAACACCCCGGGCATAATAGGATGATCCGGAAAATGTCCCACAAAAAAAGGCTCATTCAGGGTGACGTTCTTAATTGCCACTACCCTTTCCTTGGGGATTATATCTATGACCCTGTCCACCAGCAGGAAAGGATAGCGGTGAGGCATTATCTTCTGGATAGCCCTGGCATCTAAAAGATAATCCCCTTTTTTTATTTTCTCCTGATATTTGCTGGCTATAAGTTTCTTCTCATAAAGCTGGTGCAGTTTCTTGACTAAAGCCACATTAGCCGCATGACCTGATCTGGCAGCTAAGATATGGGCTTTTAACGGCACGCCGATCAGGGAAAGGTCACCCAAAAGGTCCAAAGCCTTATGCCTGGCAGGCTCATTATAAAATCTCAGGGGAACGTCATTCAGGATGCCGGTC
>MEWM01000082.1:11357-12034 GCA_001775355.1 candidate division Zixibacteria bacterium RBG_16_43_9
ACCTTATCTTTCAAACCAAACAGTGCCTTAAGCTTTTCCAGGTCCTCCTGGCCCATGTCATTGTCGCAGATCACTATGGAGCTTTCTAATCCTCCTCCTTTGATCAACCCTTTTTCTTTGAGCATCTCCAGCTCGTGCAGAAAACAAAAGGTCCTGGCCGGGGCAAACTCTTTGACGAACTCATCTTTCAGGGAAATCAGGGAAGTGTACTGAGTGCCCAAAGCAGGATTGCGATAATCTATCATAAAGGTAATTCGTAAATCATCCGCCGGGAAGGCGGCTATATCAACCCCTCTTTCCTTATCAGAGTGGATCAAGGGAGTATCAACCTGGATGAAATTTTTCGGAACATCCTGTTCCTGTATGCCGGCGGAGTTCAGTGCCTGGACAAAGGGGAGAGAACTGCCATCTCCTACTGGAGGCTCATCGTTATCTAACTCGATTATCAGATTGTCGATTTCCAGTCCCACTACTGCGGCCAGGACATGCTCCACCGTATAAACCTTTACATTTCCTTTGCCCAGTGTGGTTCCTCTGGTCATATCCACCACGTGCTCAATATCAGCCGGAATTTCAGGAGAGTCCGGCAGATCCTTGCGGACAAAGCTGATCCAGTGATTGGCCGGAGCGGGCTTAAAGGTTACAGTGGTTTTGTTTCCGGTATGTAGTCCCACGCC
>MEWM01000082.1:12051-13515 GCA_001775355.1 candidate division Zixibacteria bacterium RBG_16_43_9
TCTTGATGGTTTTCTGATATTTTTCCATATATTTATTTTAGCTTGAGCTCTGCTTCAAAATTTTTGAGTAATATTAAGGTATTTATAGGAGTTGTCAAGGAGAAAATGACTCCGGGCGTGAGAAGGGAGAAGGAAGACGTAAGACGAAAAGAAAGAAAGAAATAAAACAGCCATAGGTCGATGCGAGTACTTTACCCAGCTCGCCTGATTAGAAACGGAATGTCTTAACTGTCCACCAGTGACTTCCCAACATACTAGTCTTATATTTCTATTGATTTTTTCTTAAAGTTTTCTTAAATATAGACTACTTTATTACCTCGGATTCAGGAAGCGAGAAATTGCGAAGCGAAGGATAAAGTCCATGCCGGCAAAACAAAAAAAAAGACCAGTAGTCAAAGATATTGCTGAAATAACAACAATCACGGAAACAATACCTCCTGTAAAAAGAGCGGCCTATCGCCATTACGGTTTCCATCCTTGGTTTACAACTAGACCATATAATGTATTACAACAATATATTAAGAATTTTACTCAGGTTGGTGAGATAGTATTAGACCCATTTATGGGATCTGGGGTAACAAATACAGAAGCCCTCATCTTGCGAAGAAAGACAATAGGCATAGACCTGTCACCCTTAGCGGTTTTTATTTCAAGAATGAAATGTTTATCTCCCATTGATTTAAAAGAGATAGATAGAGAGTTCCAAAATATCGAGATGAGTATAAAACCAGAAATTCTAAAATTAGAAGATTTACCGGAAAATAGAATAGAAAGAATGAAAGTAACGTACTGGTATCCTCAAAACGTCCCCTTACCACAAAATGCTGATAAGAAATTTGTGCACGAATTATTTACTAAGAGACAATTGATCTCTCTCTCCACTATTTTACATGAAATCAATGAAATAAAGGATCCGATCATTAAGGAATTTTTCAGGCTTGTTTTCTCTGGTACGCTAGTCAAGACAAGTAAGTGCTATGATTTGCCAGAGGATGGTAGGAGCGTTTACGCTGGTCAATGTAGCGTTTTCTCCAGAGGTCGATATTGGGTACCACCCAAGACTGTGGAAGTACCTGTGTGGGAGTCTTTTGCAATGCGTTATCAGCGAATAAGGAAAGCCAAGCAAGAAACAAATAAGTTAATTGGGGATTTTTATAACGAAGATGTTTGTAAGCTCTTTAAAGGAAATGCAACCCAGTTGCCTTTAAGGGATAACTCAGTAGACTACTGCTTTACCGACCCGCCGTATGGAGCCCATATAGCTTATCTAGACCTAACCACAATGTGGAATGCCTGGTTGGATTTTGACATTTCCCTAAAAGACAGAAAAAAAGAAATAATTGAAGGCGGCTCACTCGAAAAGAGTTCCGAAGAATACAAACAACTCTTAAAAAAATCAATTTCCGAGGTCTATAGGGTTCTGAAACCCAATAGATGGTTTTCTATAATCTTTCATCACAAGAA
>MEWM01000082.1:13543-14965 GCA_001775355.1 candidate division Zixibacteria bacterium RBG_16_43_9
AAGGATGTCAGGAGTCGGGTTTAACATACGTAAATTCAGTTCCACAACCTCCTTTCCTGCCCTCCACTCATAAAATAAAGAATCCGTTGCGGGTTCTGGCAGCTGAGCTTATTCTAAATTTTAAAAAAACAGACAGTGTTAAGGTCTTTACTCAATTACAAATTCCTGTGAAAAACTTGATCTTGAACTCAGCGGAGAATACCATAGTTAGATGTGATGGAGCTACTATTGACCAGATTTATCAAGCCCTTGTACCTGAATTGGTAGAATCGGGAATGCTAGATGAAGCTCAAAAACATTTTAGCGACATCACGGAATTATTACAGACCGAATTTCAACTAGGTTTAGATTTGAAATGGAGATTGCACGAGGACAGAAAACTAACAGAGTATATACCGTTAAAGAGCCGCTTGAAATTTTATATAACAAATTATTTAAGGAGGGAAAAGGAGGCTAGCTTTGATGAAATATATACTAATCTTCTTCCAAATATAGCAAATGGCAAAACACCAACGAATAAAGACGTGCTTGATATTTTGGATATAGTTGCCATCCCGACTAAGAATAATATGTATACCATAAGAGAGCACCCCTTGCCAGAACAAGGAGAACTTGAACTACCTTCCCGTGCTTTTGAAGAGAAGAAATTTCTTAAGAACCTGCCAGGTGATCCTCACTCCGAGATGATTTATCGTTTAGCATATGTCGGAAAGTTTAAATATAACTTTGATATCTGGATAGGCAAAAATGAACAATCTCGTTTAGCCTCTGATGTAGCTTTTAAAGATATCTATCTAAAAGAATTTCCAATAAGCAATTTAAAAGAAGTGCAGAAAATAAAAGTGACTCAGATTGACGTTCTTTGGTTCTATAAAACGACTCCTATTTATGCTTTTGAAATTGAGGAGAACACGCCGGTCATCAGCGCATTGGATAGGTTTAAATATATTTTGGAATTGAATAGTAATTTAGCGAGGAGGCTTGTAATTGTTGCCCCCGAAAGAAGAAAGAGAAAGTTATATCGAGAGTTGAGCGAATCAACCTACATAGGTGTTCCATTCTACATGGAAAACAAAGTCAGATACCTTTTTTATCAGGAAGTAAGAAAGTTATTTGAAGACATTTTTTCAAGTCCTGGCAAATTTCCACTAAAGTTCATAGATGCTTATTTAAACTTACCTTCAGAAAATATTTAGCATTCGATAAAAATACCTTCGACTTTTTTATTCGTAGTGCTTGTAGCAAATCTTCGCAACGACAAGATTATCTTTAAGGGTTCGACATTTTGGACCCTTATGTCTTTTTGAATTTTGATTCAAAAGCTTTCAAGACCAGGTCTAAAGCTTCCTCAATCTGGAAATTAGCCGTGTTTAAGATGAGGTCATAAGCAGAAGGGTCATCGATATTTTTCCCAAAAAAGGT
>MEWM01000083.1:0-127 GCA_001775355.1 candidate division Zixibacteria bacterium RBG_16_43_9
ATGAACTGGATTTTCTTCCATCAATTTTGCATCTGGAGTTAATTGTTCTGTAATGCGTAATATATGATCTGTACTAAGGCCCTTCTGCTCTTCGTTAATTGTTCTAAAAATCCTCTTTTCCTGATCG
>MEWM01000083.1:201-556 GCA_001775355.1 candidate division Zixibacteria bacterium RBG_16_43_9
ATAAAATAATCTATGATTTCCATCGACTCTTGAAAAAGTGGGATTTTTATTACCGCAGTCTATTCTTGTCAAATCTATTTTCATTTTTACGGAGCACGTGTCAGATGGCATGTTTTTAATTGGTGAGAAACCTTCTCTTTTAACCTTGGCTTTATCCCGCAAATTTAAAATAATTTCAGGCCAAATTCGTTTTTCTCCTTCTTTCTCCTTTGATGCATAATTATAAGCCTCTCTTGCATGTTGCTTGTTTAACTCTCTTTGAATGCCACTGGGATTGGTTACTGCATTATATTCATCAGCGTTAGATATTCTCGCTAAATCAGAGAGTCGTGCAAAACCGCGATAACAGTCTACG
>MEWM01000083.1:628-869 GCA_001775355.1 candidate division Zixibacteria bacterium RBG_16_43_9
TTTTTAGCTTGTGTCATTTTTTGTTTCCCTCCTTGCAGGATTTAGGTGTTCTGACCGAGTTTCCTCCTCTTATGGATAAGAATACGGGAACCCCTAACTACACCATAAAATAAACTTCTTATCCAATAGATTGAATAAGTTACTTATGCTTAAATCAAATCTATATTTCAAATTTGTCAACAGAAAAAAGAGTAAAGTTGTATTTTTTTAATCGGGTCACTGCCTAAATTTCTCTTGACTT
>MEWM01000083.1:955-2293 GCA_001775355.1 candidate division Zixibacteria bacterium RBG_16_43_9
GAATCGGTCTGGGTTCGATGAATCGAACCCCTACGAGGTATTGTAGGGGCTTGATTCATCAAGCCCTGCAATAGCAAAGGGATTATGGCTGGGGAATATCCGAGTTTCAGAAAAGATTTAATCATAAGCCAGCAGGAGTATGAGGGGAAGACCTACTATGTTGTCAAAGACCCGGTTACCAGGAAATTCTTCCGCTTGAAAGAGCCGGAATATTTCATCACCCAGAATTTGGACGGGGCAAAATCTAATCAAGAAATAATTCAGGAATTTGAAAGAAAGTTCCAGGTCAAGCTGGACCCACCGACTCTGGAGAGTTTCCTCAACCGATTGGAGAAATTAGGTTTTTTAGAAGGTGAAATCTCGCAAAGAGAACTCTCCAAATTACAGTACGAAGCGGAAAAGAAAAAAAGTCTCCTCAGAAAAATCCTCTTCATAAAAATAAAAGCTTTTGATCCGGATAAATTCTTGGATAGGCTACTGAAAAAAATCAGGTTTGTCTATACAAAGAGTTTTCTGCTTTTCTCTCTATTTGTCATCTTTCTGGCAATTGTGGTCACTATCTCCAACTGGGAGGATGCAGGCTATAGCTTTAAGAAATTGTTCGCCCTGACTACTCTGGTCAAGCTCTGGCTGGCGATATTTTTAATCGCTTTAGTGCACGAGTTGGGGCATGCTTTAACCTGCAAATATTTTGGAGGTGAAGTGCGCGAGATGGGATTTCTGTTAATTTATTTCCAACCTGCTTTTTTCACCAACGTCTCTGATGCCTGGATGTTCAAGGAGAAAAAGAAAAAACTGTTAGTCTACTGGGCAGGGATATATATCCATCTTTTCCTTTGGGCTTGTGTCACCATTTTGTGGAGGATTACCGATTTGGAGACCCAGCTTAATTCATTTCTCTTTGTGGTAATGATAGCATCCGGAGTTTTAATCATCTTCAATTTCAACCCCCTGATAAAATTAGATGGTTACTACCTTTTGTCCGACTGGCTGGAGATACCTAATTTGCGAAAAAAAGCTTTTGGCTATTTAGGCTCTGTTGTCAAGAACAAAATTCTCAAGGTCGGGGAGAAAATCCCTGATGTCACTGCCAGAGATAAAAAGATTTTTCCCCTGTACGGTGCCCTGTCGGTAGTTTATTCCTTTATTCTCATCCTTTATTTTTTTCTGAAGGTGGGTAACTTTCTGGTATCCCGGTATCAGGGTTATGGATTTGCCTTGTTTTTGGTTATACTTTATTTTATCTTTCAACAGCCAGTTAAAATCCTTTTGGCTGGCGGGTTTCATCTTTTCTTGATCAAAAAAGAAGGACTTATGAAGCCGAAGAAGATCTTCATC
>MEWM01000083.1:2334-4438 GCA_001775355.1 candidate division Zixibacteria bacterium RBG_16_43_9
TGTCAAGCTGGATTTGAAGATCAGCCAGGAGTGCGAATTCGCCGCCATGGAGAGGTATTCCATTGTTAACAGTCCCTCTGCGGGGTTCATTGAGGAACAGCTTTATCAAGAGGATAAAGAAGAGAAAAGGCAGATGAATATCTTAAGGTTGATCTCCTCCACCTACGGGATAGCGAATTTGGAACCAATGGTAAAGGAGGGGCAAAGGGTTAAAAAGGGACAGGTTATAGTTCGCGTGTTTTCCAATCAATATATCAATGAACTGGAGGAAAACGAGGCAGCCATAAGAAAGGAAAAAGCTAATCTGGAACTTCTGGAAAAAGGCGCCAGGCCTGAAGAGATAGCCCAGGCTAAAGAACAGGTGAGAAAGGCAGAAGCTAAACTTCAGTCAAACGAGAATGAACTTAAGAGGATTAAAGAGCTTTTCTCCCGGAACTTAATCTCCAAGGAGGAGCTGGAAAAAAAGGAATCCGAGCATACGGTCCTGGCCTCAGAGCTGGGGATCGCCCAGAGCAATCTGAAGATACTGCAGGCAGGCGCAAAAAAGGAAGAGATCGACATGTGCAGGGCGGAGATCAATCGTTTGGAGGCAAAAGCCAAATTCTACAGAGATCAAATCGCTCTCTCGGATTTCAAATCACCCATCTCCGGGATCGTCACCTCGGTGCAGCCGGAAGGGAATCTTTTGAGCATAGCCAACTACGATACCATAAGAGTTTTGATTCCCGCGTCAGAAAAAGATCTGGATGTGATACAATCAGGACAAAAAGTCAAAGCCAAGGTAAGAAGCTTTCCCTGGAAAACTTTCTACGGGGTGGTAACCAGGATCGCCTATCAGGCAAAACAACATAAATCCCGCCAGGTTTTCCTGGTCACCAGCAGAATAGATAACTCCGAGCTCTTATTAAAACCCGGGATGACCGGGCAGGCTAAAATCTACTGCGGAAAAAGAAGCATCGCCTACCTTCTTCTACGCCGGATAATTAGCTGGATCAGAATAGAGGTCTGGTCCTGGTTTTGATTTTTTTAAAAAAAAGTCCTTGACAAAGGGGGATTTGCCAATATATTAAATTAATTTACCGTAGGAGACAACAAAAGGGTAAGCAATTCCTCAAATATAGATAAATCAGCCAAATGTCAAAATACATCTATAAGTACGAGATAATCAATAACAACTGGAACCGGCCCCCTCCGTAAAAAAGAGCGTAAGTAAGTTTCCGTTATTTTTTTATTGGAAGGTAAACCACAAAAACTTTAAACTGAGAAAGGAAAATTAAAATGTCAAAATACAGACTCTTTGGGATGAGCTTACTGCTTATCCTGGGAATAATCCTCTTAAGCTCCTGCGCCAAGCCTCCGGACAAGGAGATGCAGGCAGCCAGGGATGCAGTTTCAGCTTCTATGAATGCCGAAGCCAATATGTACGTGCCCGATCTTTTCACTTCTGCCCAGGATTCTTTAAACCAGGCAGAGACCTTCGTGTCTGAAAAGAAATATGGAGATGCCAAAAGGTTAGCCCTGTTTGCCAAGAGCTGGGCAGATTCTGCTACAGTTATGGCCGGAACCAAGAAAGAGGAGATGAAAGCCTCTGCGGAAAATTCTATAGCAGAAGCCACCACCAAACTTGATGCCATGAAAAAGATGAAGGTTACTCCAAAAATGAAAAAGGAAATGGACAAGACCGTGAAGACTTGTGAGGCTTCCTTGGCTGATGCTAAAAAAGCTTTAGAGGCTGGCGATTATAAACAAGCTTCTGATCTAGCAAATGACGTGATCAGTCGGATAACTAAGGCTGAAGAGGGGATGAAAAAGAAATAAAGATTTTTTGACTTAAATTCACGGAGGCAAAAAGATGCCTAAAGCAAAAAAGAAAAAAGGCGGTTGCAAGACCAAGAAGCCCTGCTAAAAGTCAAAGGACCAAAAGTCCCTTTAGAGAAAAAAGGGCTTACTTTAAAATAAAGCTCCCGTACGGGGGCTTTATTTTTTTTGCAAAAATAAATTTTGTTATTGCATTTTAAAAACGAATACCTAATATTTAAAAACCACTTTTTAGCTTAAAGGAGGTGGAAGATGTTCATAATGCCCAAACAGGTTTTCCTCACCA
>MEWM01000083.1:4627-4961 GCA_001775355.1 candidate division Zixibacteria bacterium RBG_16_43_9
CGAGCCAAACCGTCTGATTTCCGCCTCAGTGGGTTTAGCCATCCCCAAAGAGAAGAAATATTACGGATTCCTTTCCGAGCACTCGGCTTATGGCCAGACCGAGAAAAAAGCTGGAGACTATGCTGAGGATTTAGCCGCTTCTATGCTAGCCACCACCCTGGGTTTGGATTTTGACGTGGACAAAAACTATGACATGAGAAAAGAGATCTGGAAGATCTCCGGCAAAATAGTCCGCACCATGAGTATCACCCAGTCCGCAGAAGGGGATAAAAATGGCCTCTGGACTACGGTGATAGCCGCGGCTATCTTCATCACCCAGACCGAGCCTAAAAAA
>MEWM01000083.1:5046-5586 GCA_001775355.1 candidate division Zixibacteria bacterium RBG_16_43_9
ATAAAGGATGTAGCTCAGCTTTTAGAAAAGATGAGCGGGATATCTTTTCAGGGAAGAAATCTGTCCACGGCTCTGAGCGTATGGAAAGAGATGCTCAAAAAGAATGTAGTCATCTTCTTAGGCTTGTCCGGGGCAATGATCCCCGGGGGTCTAAGGCAGATACTGGTCTACCTGATAAAAAATCGACTGATCGACTGTCTGGTCTCAACTGGAGCTAATCTTTTTCACGATCTGCACGAGAGTCTGGGAAAATATCATTACCTGGGGGATCATCTAACCAGCGATCTGAAATTAAGAAAAGCAGGTATCGATAGGATCTATGATACCTTTGCCTCAGAAGAAGAGTTCAGGGAAACAGACGAATATATCAAGGAGTTTGCCCGCTCATTTTTCGATCTGGAGAAAAGTTATTCCACCCGGGAGTTTTTCTATTCTTTAGGAAAAGTGTTATCCCGGATGAAGAAAAAAGAGGGATTGATCAGCTCAGCCTATGCTTCCGGCATCCCGATTTTCTGCCCGGCAATAGGAGACTCCTCCTAC
>MEWM01000083.1:5650-6568 GCA_001775355.1 candidate division Zixibacteria bacterium RBG_16_43_9
ATGCGGAGGAGATCTCTAATTTAGTCCTCTGGGCTAAATCCACCGGAGTCATCTACGTAGGAGGTGGAACCCCTAAGAATTTTATTCAGCAGGCTGAGGTCATAGCCTCCCTCCAGAGAGAAAGTAATAAATGCGGGCATGAATATGCCATTCAGATAGTGGTTGATGCCCCGCACTGGGGAGGGCTTTCCGGATGCACTTTTTCTGAGGCACAGTCCTGGGGGAAAATCCACCCTAAGGCAAAAACGGTCACGGTCCATTCAGATGCCACTATAGCTCTCCCGTTTTTGGTAGGGGCACTCTCACAAGGGTCCAGGGGTTTAATCCGCAAAAGAAAAAAACCAGAGTTCAAGTTCGGAAAAGAACTTTTGATGAAAAGGTAAAAGAATTGTTAGACAGAAAGCTTTTTCTTCCCAATAATTTCTTAGGCATTCCTCAGTCTTTCTCAAGCTACCAAAAATCCAAGTTCGTCATCCTTCCAGTTCCTTACGAGCAGACCACCACCTACAAGGCTGGAACCAAAGAAGGACCCCAGGCAATTATCACAGCCTCTAAACAGGTTGAGCTTTTCGATGAAGAGCTGAAAACAGAAGCTTATAAGGCCGGAATCTATACCATGGAGGAGTTAGAGCCCACATCCAAAGGACCTGAAGAGATGATTGAAGGAATCTATCAAGTAGGTAGGGAGCTCCTTAAAGACGGGAAGGTGATTGTGACGTTAGGCGGGGAGCATACTATCTCCGTCGGCATGATAAAAGCCTATAAGGAAAAATACAAAAATCTTTCAGTTTTGCAGCTGGATGCTCATGCGGACTTAAGACAGAGTTTTCAGGGGAGCAAGTTCAGCCATGCCTGCACTATGAGAAGAGTAAGGGAGTTCGCACCCGCAGTACAGGTGGGAATAAGGAACTTAAGTTT
>MEWM01000084.1:0-265 GCA_001775355.1 candidate division Zixibacteria bacterium RBG_16_43_9
TTGTTTCTTCTGATTCGATGCTTATGTCTAAAGGCTCATTGGTATATGACAAGACGGGTAAAGCTTTTGATGTAAAGGACCAGGAGATAACTGTTTTAGTGGGTTTAGGGATCGAATATTATCCTCTGGAAAACCTGGGCTTGAATATTGGCGGTAGAGTCCATTATCTGACTCACTTATTGACCAGTTTTAAAGATGATAAGGATGTGGTTGGCACAGCGGCAGGTGAATTGGACCTTCCCCGGGCGATCCCTGAGGCTTTTGT
>MEWM01000084.1:313-1139 GCA_001775355.1 candidate division Zixibacteria bacterium RBG_16_43_9
AGTGCCAGATAAAATTGATCAGTGTCCGGATACTCCTTTAGGCTGCATAGTTGATGATAAGGGCTGTCCCCTGGATGCAGACAATGATGGAGTCTGTGATGGCTTGGACAAATGTCCGAGCACACCCAAAGGTTGCAAGGTAGATGCCACAGGCTGTCCGCTGGATGCAGATGGTGATGGAATCTGCGATGGCTTGGATAAATGTCCCGATACTCCCAAGGGGGTAAAGGTTGACGACACCGGCTGCCCGATAGATTCAGATGGCGATGGAGTACCCGACTATCTGGATAAATGTCCGGATACTTCTAAGGGATGTAAAATTGACAAAGACGGCTGTCCAATAGATTCAGACGGAGATGGCGTGTGCGATGGTCTGGACAAGTGCCCTGACACTCCTAAAGGAGTAAAGGTCGATGCTTCTGGTTGTCCGCTGGTGAAACCGATCGAGCAGAAGATAACCCTTCACATATTGTACAAGTTGGGCAGCGCGGAGATCGATGAAGCCAATAAGGCTATCCTGGATGACCTTGCCACAAGACTGCAGACTTATAAGGATGTGAAGCTGGAGATAGCCGGCTATACGGATGCCACGGGAACTACTACAGCCAACAAGAAGCTCTCTCAGAAAAGAGCCGAGAAGGTGATGGAATACTTAATCTCCAAAGGTGTGGAAAAGGAAAGACTGACTGCTGTGGGATACGGTGCGACTAACTTCATAGCTGACAATAAGACTGAAGAAGGGAGACAGGAAAATCGCAGAGTGGAGATAGTGCAGAAATAATCCTCTCTAAGGATCTATTTTTGTAGGGGCGTCCGCCTTTGGCGA
>MEWM01000084.1:1152-4875 GCA_001775355.1 candidate division Zixibacteria bacterium RBG_16_43_9
TTTTAGATTTTTCCCAGAGATAATCCAACTCCTTCAGGCTGGTTTTCTTCAGAGATTTCTTATTTCTGGACAACTCTTTTTCTATATAATTGAATCTCCGGATGAATTTTCCCACAGTCTTTCCCAGGGCGATCTCCGGATTTATCTTCAGATGTCGGCAAAGATTTACCAGGGTGAAGAAGATGTCTCCTAATTCCTCTTCAATTCTTTTTTTGCTCTTAGATAAGCAGGCTTTTTGAAATTCCTTAAGCTCCTCCTTTAATTTTGGTAGGACATCTTCTTTTCTCTTCCAATCAAAACCATATCTTCCCACTTTTTCTCCTACGCGGAAGGCTTTGAGCAAAGCAGGTAAACTTCTCGGTATTCCGGATAAGACCGATTTGTTATCTGAAGTGGCTAATTTTATATGTTCCCAGTTTTTTATTACCTGGTCTGGAGAAAGCTTTTTTCTTTTCTTGAAGACATGGGGATGTCTTTGAATAAGTTTGAGTCTCAGACTGTTGATGACCTGATAGATATCAAACCTTTTTTCTTCCTTGGCGATCTCCGCGTGAAAGACTATCTGCAAAAGCAGGTCCCCCAGCTCCTCCCTAAGTTTCGAATCGTCCTTTTTATCTACTGAGTCCAGAACCTCGTAAGCCTCCTCGATCAGATAGGGAAGGAGCGACCTGTGGGTCTGGGCTCTATCCCAGGGACACCCCTTTTTAGAACGGAGTTTTTTCATCAAACTGACTAACTGGCTGAAACTTTCAGAATCGTTTTTCATAGCTCCTTTTTTTAAAGATCAGAATTCAAACTACGTTTTTGAACAATTAAATAAAAGGAACTATATAAAGCTACAAGATTTTTCTTTTTCGAAAAATATGAAAACAGAGACTCTTAGCCGTTTCCTCTGGAATTTCCCATTTTTCTTGACAGATTGCAAAAGTGCCACTATATTCTCTTGAAATCATTCAGTTCAATGGAGGTGAAAAATAACCAAAATCAGGAAAATTAACCTAAAAACCCTTTTTAAGGAGGAAAAAATGAAAAAGGCGGTTTATGGTTTGATGATTTTTTTGCTGATAGTCGGTTTTGCCGGGTGCAAGAAGGAAAACAAGCAAGAAAGTTCACAGACAACTGTGGGGGAGAGCGATGCCATGGCTGATACCACCAAATCTAAGTTACCCGTTGATACTACTGAAAAAATAGTCCGGGAGAAAAACCCGATCGTGGTCATTGAGACGGGTTTCGGCAATATAGAGCTGGAGCTGTTCTGGAAGGAGACTCCCAAGACCGCTCTGAACTTCTTGAGACTGGTTCATAAAGGTTTCTATAATGGCTTGACCTTTCACCGCATAGTTCCTAATTTCGTTATTCAGGGTGGAGACCCGGCCGGAGATGGAAGTGGCGGCCCCGGATATAGTATTCCTGATGAACCTACCATACAGAAGCATGTGCGGGGTGCCTTAGGCATGGCCAAGGCAGGCCCCAATACGGCAGGGAGTCAGTTTTATATCTGTTTGCGTGATGCCCCCCATCTAGATAAAGACTTTACTGTTTTTGCCCGGGTGATCAAGGGTATGGAAGTAGTAGATAAAATTGCTATGGTTAAAACCGGACCACAGAATAGACCTTTAGAAAAAGTGGTTATGAAAAAGGTTTACGAGCTGAAAACCGGCCCTAAAAAATAGAAGAACGCCTCAAGAGTCTACAACAGGGTATCAAAAAATCTGATTGGGGAGGTCGCTTTGACCTCCCTGATTTTGTTTGTGCCTCAATCTTCTTGACTTGCAAAGGGAATAAAAATATATTTTCAGCAACAGTCTCAAATAAACAAGCCGGACTTGTCCGAAAAGGGAGAGGAAAAAAAAATGATGGAATCGAAAGACAACGAGGGTGGCAAAGAGAAAAAAAGTTCAGCTGAAGTAGACATTCAAAAATCGGATGTAGAGCGGCTGGAAAAGAAAATCCGCGATGCCAGCCTGCCTTTGCAGGTTGAGAGGAAAGCCTTAATAGAGATCCAGAGACTGAAGCTAATTTCTCCGGCCTCTACTGAGTACGGTTTGATCCATGACTATATCGACTGGCTGCTTTCGCTTCCCTGGGCCCAGAGTTGTGCAGAGGAGATCGACGTAGAAAAACTGGAAAAGGTCTTGGATAAAGAATTTTTTGGGCAGAAAAAGATGAAGGAGCGAATCTACGAATATTTCTCCATTCGCCGATTAAAAAAAGATATCAAAGGCTCGATTTTATGTTTTGTTGGACCGTCCGGCACCGGGAAAACAGCCTTAGCCCGGTCAATAGCCTTAGCCTTGGGCCGAAAATTTGTGAGTTTGAACGTAGCGGGCATTTCCACCAGCCAGCAAATAAAAGGGGAAAGGCTCGGCTTTTCAGGTGGCTCACCCGGAGCTATTATAAAAAATCTTAGAGAGGCTGGTTGCAATAATCCTTTATTTCTGCTTGAAAGGATAAACAAATTAGGGAATGGAGTTCCTAAGGGGGAGGTTATCTCTGCCTTGCTTGAAGCTTTAGACCCGGAACATAATGCCAGCTTCATAGATAACTATTTAGGACTCACCTTTGACCTGTCCACGGTCTTCTTTATTGCCACAGCCCAGAATATAGACGAGATTCCAGATGCGCTGATGGAGATTTTTGAAATAATTGAGTTCACCGGATTCATAGAAGAGGAGAAGTTACAGATTGCCAGAAGATATCTTGTCCCCACCCAGATCAAAAGGCATGGGTTGACTGAGGGGGAGGTAAAGATAACGGATGAGGCGATAAAGAAAATTATACGGGAATACACGATTGAGGAAGGTTTGAGAGAACTGCAAAAGGAGATAGAAACCATCTGCCGGAAATGTGCCAGGATGAAAGCTTCGGGAAGCGGAGATTTCTGGAGGATCACGGAAGAGAATTTATCAGACTACATAGGAACTCCGGTTTACATCCCGGAAATAGCCGAGAAAAAACCAGAGGTCGGAGTGGCTTGCGGCTTAGCCTGGACAGCCTCAGGCGGGGACATAATGCTGATCGAAGGTCTAAGGATGAGAGGGAGCGGCCAGATATTCTCCACCGGGCAGTTAGGGGGAATCATCCGGGAATCGATCCAAACCGCGCATAGTTATGTTCGCTCCAAGGCTCAACTTCTCGGAATCAGCTATCAGGATTTCACCAATTATGATATCCATATCCATTTCCCTTCAGAGGCTATTCCTAAGGATGGTCCTTCTGCCGGGATGACCATTTGTCTGGTTATCGCCTCGGTGATGAGCGAAAAGCCGATCCAGAACGATTTAGCCATGAGCGGGGAAGTCTCCCTGCGGGGGAATATCCTTCCGGTCGGAGGAATTAAGGAAAAGCTTTCAGCGGCAAGAAGAGTGGGGATAAAAAAAATAATTTTGCCCAAAGCCAACCAGAGAAATCTGCCGGATTTACCGGAGGAGTTAATAAGCGAGCTTGAGTTTATCTGGGTGGATAGGATGGAGGAGGTTTTTGAAAAAGCTTTAATCGGATTTGGAAAACAGAAGAAGATCTTCGAGGTCATAAAAAGAGAAGTTGAAAAAGCTGGCAGGAAAAAGAAAAAAAGAAAAAAATCTTAACCGGAGGCAAAATGAACGAAATGGAGAAAATCTTTGCGGAGTCTAAAACTATTGCTGTAGTAGGGCTTTCTTCTAACCCTGCCCGTCCCAGCTATTCAGTGGCAAGGTATCTACAATCCCAGGGTTACAAGATCAT
>MEWM01000084.1:4948-9933 GCA_001775355.1 candidate division Zixibacteria bacterium RBG_16_43_9
GTCGATTGTGTGGATATCTTCAGAAGGTGTGAGGAGGTGACTCCAATAGTGGAACAGGCTATCAAGATCAAGGCAAAAGTGGTCTGGATGCAGGAAGGGATTATTAACGAAGATGCAGCTAAAAAAGCTACTGATGCTGGACTGACTGTGGTTATGGACAGATGTATGTATAAAGAGCACTGCAAATGTAAGCCGAATATTTAAAAAAAAGTTCAAAGGCTCAAAGGTTCAAAGGATCAAGGGAAAATAAAAAAGAATAAAACACGCAAAGTGGAATATAATCGCATAGGGGCGGAGCTTGTCCACAGGATCCAAATTCGGATTGAGCGAAGCGAAATCCCGTTTATGCGGGGCCTCCGCCCTTCGCTTGTCGTTGGTCTCCTGACCAACGACAAGTGCTAACCTATATCTGTTGGTGGGGACACCAACAGAGAGCGGAAAAGGAGAAAGAGATGCAGATAAAATTCGATTATACAGTTAAGACCGATAAAAGCTTTGAGCAGGCGGCTGTGGATATAAGGAAAGCGGTCGAAGCCAAAGGCTGGACGGTTTTGCAGGTGTATGATATGAAGGAGATGCTGGCGGTAAAAGGGTTTGAGCTTGCTAATTTAAAATTGTTCGAGATCTGCAATGCCAAACAGGCTTACCAGTTTCTAAAAGAGGATAGTTTAATCAGCCTGTGTATGCCCTGCCGAATCAGCCTGTATGAAAAAAATGGAGAGATTTTCATCAGCGGAATGAGACCAGTAATGATAGGCGAGTTTTTCCCGGATTTAGACTTAGGCGAACTTCCTCTGAAGGTGGATGAGGATTTAAGAGGGATTGTGGATAAGGCGAAATAAAAGCAGGTTGTGGAGTACATCGTCTGTAACGATACCTGTGCATTAGCTCAAAGGCGAACGTTATCATCCGCCTATTTTGCCTGCGGATGTCAACGTCCAAAGGGAGTAGGTAGTCATTGCGTTCTCCTGAGAGCCGTACACATAAACCCTTATCTTCTCACTCGCGTCAGACAAGAATGTCTGACCTACCAGAATTCCCTCCACAGCTTCAGTCACCAGGCAGACACGCCCTTCGACTTTGCTCAGGGCAGTGAGCTTGCTGAACTGCAGGTCTGCCCCTACTGTAAAAAAATCCTCTGCTAAACCTCTTGATTTTTATCTCATTTTTCAATATGTTTTCAAATGCCGATTCTAAAGATACACCTGGCCGTATTCAAACTGGGGAAAAATGAATAGAATCCGTTGTCTTATAGTCATTCTCTTTCTTATGTCAGGGAGTATGGTTCAGGCTAAACCTCAGCAAAAACCTGAGGAGCCTATAGAGCTTCTGAATGCGGACCTGTCTGAATTGAGGATGGAAAAAGAAAACGTAATCCTGAACTTGAATGGGAACATCCATTTAAGACACGGGCAGGCGGACCTTTATTCTGACCGGGCGGTCTGGTACCGTTCTGCGGGGCTTTTGGTCTTCATAGGAAATGTAAGAATCGAAGACCCGGATCAGTCCATAAAAGCCGAAAGGGTTACTTATTACCAAAGAACCAGGAAGATAGTGGCAGATGAAAACGTGGAACTGGAAAGCAAAAAGGAGAAGGCAATTGTTTTAGGAGGGCATGGAGAATACGACCGTAACAAAAAATATCTTATCTTCACTCAATCCCCTTCCCTGATATATAATCCCCAGGTGAAAGATAGCTCGCTGACTGTCAAAGCGGATACTTTAGAATATTTCGTCGAACAGAAAAAAGGGACAGCCATAAGGGATGTTCACATCTTAAAGGGGGATATGGAAGCCACCTGCGGAAAAGCTGAGCTTTTTGGCAAGGAGGAGAGGATAGTTTTAACCCAGAATCCATCTGCAAAGAAAACCGATTCGGAACTTTCCGGTGAGGAGATAGAGATATTGTACAGAGAGAATAAGGTTTATCAGATAAAGGTTTCGGGTGAGGCAAAAGCTTCTCATCGGGAGCAGGTTGATTCTTTATCTCAGAAATACAACGAAAGTTACTTAGCCGGGAAGGCACTTTACTTTTTCTTAGGGGATGACGAAAAGCTCAAACTGGTGAAGGTTTTGAACAATGCCACCTCTTTGTATTACCCCTCGGCTAAAGATACTCTGTCCCAGATTAAAAACGAAGCCTCAGGGGACAGTTTAGAGCTTCATTTTGATGGCTCCAGGCTAAAGCGGATAGTAATCATAGGAGGGGCGATCGGCTCATATTATTCTCCAGCCGAGACCAGAGATTCTCTGCATTCTATAGACACGGTGAACTACTCGGCTGAGAAGATAGATTATCTGACCGATCAGAACCTGATTGATCTGGAGGACAACTGCAACGTAAGATACCGGCAGATCTCCTTAAAAGCCGGCAAAGTTATCTACCAGACCGAAAAAGAGTATCTGAAAGCAGAAGGGATTTATAAAGAAGAAGAGGGGAAACAAAAACTTACCCAGCTCCCGGTTTTAATGGATGGAAAAGAGGAGATAAAAGGGGAGGAGATGAGCTACTATCTTCAAACCCGTAAAGGGAAAGTCAAAGCAGGCCAGACTGAATTTCAAGGTGGATATTATCATGGAAACGAATTGGGGAGGATAAAAGAAGACGTTTTCTTAGCTTCAGGTGGCAGGTATACCACCTGTGATTTAGATACTCCACATTATTACTTCTATTCCCGGAAGATGAAGATAATTGCTAAAGACAAAGTGATTGCCAGGCCCGTGGTCATGTATATCGAAAAGATTCCGGTTGCGGCAATACCGTTTTATATCTTTCCCATTAAACCAGGCAGGCATTCAGGATTTCTAACTTTCGAGGTGGGAAACTTTGTTTCCGGGGAATACTTCATCCGTAACCTGGGTTATTACTGGGCACCTTCGGATTACTGGGACCTGGAGACCAGCTTCGATTTTTTTGAAAATACCGGCTGGCTCGTACGCGAGAATTTCAGGTATGCTAAAAGATATTTTTATAACGGGAGCATTTCCAGTTCCTATAAAAGGGGTGTTCTGGAAACAGCTTTTGACAAAAGCACCACTGTTTATTGGGACCTGGTGGTGAACCATTCACAGACGCTCTCCCCTCTGACCAGGCTTTCTGCGAATGGAAGGTTCGTAAACAATAGCTCGTATTATCGCCTGTATAGTTTTGATGCGGCAGAAAGAAGGAATCGTATCATTACCTCCCAGGCAAATTTAGCTACCAGATATCGTGGTGCGGCTATATCCCTGGTGGTATTACGGACGGAAAACTTAGATACAGATTCAAAAACAATGAATCTTCCTTCGGTCAGTCTGACCCAGCCCGCTTTTTCACCTTTTCCGAATTTGGATCCAAAGGACAGGTCTAAGCCTGACCAGCCCAAAAGATGGTACCAAAACCTGTATCTCTCATTTGCCTCTTCTTTTCAGAACTATTATAGCAAAATCAGGGTAAGTGACAATTTTGCCCGGAAGCAATTTGTCAGTCTGGATAATTCCTTTCATTTGACTTTTCCCCAGACCTTTTTCGGCTGGCTCATCCTGTCACCTAATTTAGATTATCGAGAAACCTGGTATTATGTTTTCTCGACCGATACCAGTCTCAGCCAGACACTGAAAAATTCTTCACCAGCCCGCAGGGGAACATATTCCGTAGGTTTAAATGCCAGGACCACGATCTTTGGGACTTTCCGTCCCAAGTTAGGCAGGATAACCGGAATCAGACAGGTTATGACACCCAGTCTGAATTTAATCTTTGTCCCAGAGATAACAAGGCATCTTCCCTTTGTCTACTATACCGGAGTGGGGAGCGGAGGAGGAAAAGCCCAGGTGCTCAACTTCAGTTTTACTCATCTTTTGCAAATGAAAACCGAGAAGGAAGGTAAAGAGAGCAAGTTTGAGCTTTTCAATTACACCCTGAGCACAGGTTACAACTTCTTAGCCAAAGAGCACAAGCTCTCTAATCTTTCCTCCAGCTTGAGGTCAAATGCCATTCCTGGAATAGACTTAGGTCTAACATTTACCCATGACCCTTATAATCTGGAAACCAAAGGGCTTGACCTTTTACATCCTCGGTTGCTCAATTTGAGTCTGAGCACCAGTTTGTCTCACAGAGGTGTCTGGGGAGCTTCGGGCCAGGGTGGGGAAGAACAGGGTAAAAGTGGAAAAAGCTATAGTCTCTCTCTAAGCCACCGGTATTCAGAGACAAGATACTCCCCGGGAACCATTAAAAACCACTGGGTCAGTCTTTCCCTGGATTTCTCGCTAACCGAGAAATGGCATGTGAACTATCTTACCCATTATGATTTTACCCTGAAGAAAATTGTTGAACAGAGTTTTGTGTTCTATCGGGACCTGCACTGCTGGGAAGGTAATTTTACCTGGATAGCCAATGGGGTGAGGCAGGGCTACTATTTCAGGATAAACATAAAAGCCCTACCCGAAGTCAAGCTGGAGAAGGGGATGGTGGGTATCAGGGAGCTGGGGTATTAAAACTCCTTATTTTATCAGCCCCGAGTCGGGTGTATGTATAAAAAAATTTTAGAAAAATGAAAATAATCCTTGACAAACCCGCATAGATACTATATTCTTTGGAGCGTAAACTAAAAAACCTTAACCCTTAGCCCAGATTAAGGGGGTGAGTAGATGACGAAAGAGGAACTGGTTTCCAAGATTGCCAAGGAAGCCAATGTAACCAAGACCCAGGCCCACAAAGCCCTGAACGCCTTTTTTGATGGGGTGACCAGCGCCCTGAAGAAGGGAAAGAAAGTTAGTTTTGTAGGTTTTGGCACGTTCTCGGTTGGAAAGCGGAAAGCCCGAACTGGAAGGAATCCCCAGACCGGCGAGTCTATAAAGATAGCCGCGCGCAGAGTGCCGCGTTTCAAAGCCGGGAAGTCGTTGAAAGATGCTGTGAGGTAGAGAAAGATTTTATGAGTTAAAAAAGGCAATCCCCCGTACGGGAATTGCCTTTTTGTTTAATGGCTCAATCCGTCAGAGTGTATTAC
>MEWM01000084.1:9987-14285 GCA_001775355.1 candidate division Zixibacteria bacterium RBG_16_43_9
ACGGCATGCCGTGCCCCTACAATGTTCATCAAAACTATGTCCCTTAAGTTGTTTCAGGAATAGGATTGCCCGAACCAGTTACCTGCGATCCGCACTTGGCCGACAATTCCTGCATGAGCAAAATACCTCTAAATACAAAGAGAAAAACCGTTACCGAAATAGTGAAAAACTACAAGAGGCGGATAAAGGTTCAAGGGGTTAAAAAAGAACGTAGGGCAAGGTTTCCAGCCTTGCTTTTTTAATTTGTCCCAATCTACTATTATAAGAGTGCAAGGATTTAATTGAAAAAACAATTGACATTTCGGCGGTTTGATGATAAGATATTACAAAAATAAGTGCTTTAGTTTTCAATTACCAGATGAGTTGATAATATGAAGCTTTTCAAAAATATCTCGGCTGACAGGAAAAACGAGATCTTTGGGGTTTTGCTCTGGGCTTTGGCTTTATTTGTCTTACTCAGCCTTATCACTTACAGCTATGCCGGAGACACAAAGTTCCTGAATCAGCTATCCTGGAACAGTTTGGGTAAGCTTCTCACTCATCCTGTAAAAAATCAAGCTGGCATTATGGGGGCTCTGGTCTCTTATGCCCTGTATTATCTTTTAGGTCTCTCTTCTTTTTTCCTGCCGCTGATTTTAGTTTTCTGGGGGACTAACTTTCTTTTCAAAACAGAGTTTTCCACGCTTTTCAAAAAGACCGTCTATATCTTTGCCTTTATTTTCCTCCTGGGAATTTTTTTCTCCATCTCCTGGGCTAATGCCAGTGTCGGGGTAGATTTTTCTAAAGTGACCATAGGTGGATGGTTTTCTCTTCTTTTTGCTAAAATCCTGGTCAAGATCTTCGGGACTTTTGGTTCCTATACTTTGAGTTTAGCTTTTTTAATCGTGGTGGCTTTACTGGCTACACCCTGGAAGTTCTCTGAATCTTTACTTTTCGGTAAATCCATCTTCCAGAGATTTTATGATCGTGGAAGCAAATGGTGGGAGTTAAAAAGGATGGAGAAAAGAAGGACTCAAAGGGTAGAGGAGATCAGGGATACTTTGGAGAAGGACAAAAAAGATGAACATATAGTCGAAGAAATTCCACAGATAAAAGATGTCAGGCACGAAAGAATAGATTCGGAAGAGGAAAGGGAGGAGCAGGTAAACTTAGTCGGCGAATTGAAAAGCTCCTTAAGGTTAGTCCGGGGTAAAGAGGAGAGCAAGATTGGAGCTTATCAGTATCCGAGCCTTTCGATTCTAAATGAGCCTCCTCAGATAAAGCCTTCAGTCACAAACGAGGAGCTGAATCAAACCGCTAAGGTGTTAAGAGAGACCCTGGAAACTTTTGGCATAGGGATAGAGGGAGATTTAATTGATAAAAGTCCTGGACCAGTCATCACCCGGTATGAGTTCAAACCTGCTCCAGGGGTTAAGGTAAATCAGATAATGAGTCTGTCAGATGACTTAGCCTTAGCTCTCCAAGCCAAGAGGATAAGGATAGTAGCCCCGATACCCGGAAAAGCGGCTGTGGGTGTGGAGATACCAAATAAAAGTCCGCAGACGGTATATCTTAAAGAGATTTTAGTATCTCCTTCTTTTCAGAATACGAATTATCGTTTAGCCATAGCCCTGGGCAAAACTATTTCTGGTGAGCCGATAGTGACTGACCTTTCCCGGATGCCCCACCTTCTGATCGCTGGTGCAACCGGTTCCGGCAAAAGCGTCTGCATAAACGTGATTTTAGCCAGCCTGCTTTACCGACTTCATCCGGAGGAGATAAGGTTCATAATGATCGATCCCAAGATGCTGGAATTGACCGTTTACAACCAGATCCCTCATTTAGAAAGGCCTGTGGTTACCCATCCGAAAGCTGCGGAGAGAGTGCTATCTGAAGCGGTAGTGGAGATGGAGGAAAGGTATAAGAAGTTAGCCCGGATAGGAGTTAGGAACATTGAGGATTACAATAAAAAGAAGAAAAAAGAGGGGTTGCTGCCGTATTTAGTTATAATCGTGGATGAACTGGCTGACCTGATGATGTCCAGCTCTTTGAAAACCGAAGCCCTGATCACCCGTCTGGCTCAGATGGCAAGGGCAGTGGGAATTCATCTGATCTTAGCTACACAGAGACCCTCAGTGGACGTAATCACCGGCTTGATCAAAGCTAATTTTTCTTCCAGGATAGCTTTTCAGGTAGCTTCCAGGATAGACTCCCGGACGATAATCGATGGGTCAGGTGCGGAAAAGCTTTTAGGAAGCGGGGATATGCTTTTCATCCAGACTGGCCATCCTGAGCCCCAGAGAATCCACGGAGCTTATATCAACAGCGAGGAAACCCAGAAGATGGTGGATTTTATCAAATCCCAGGACTACATCCCCACGCCTATCGGGGTCTTCACACGGGAGGACGATAAGCTGGAGCTAACAGAGGGATGGGATGAAAAAGAGGAGGATGACCTTTACAAGCAGGCAGTTGAGATAGTCATACGCCATCGCCAGGGTTCGGTCTCTTTGCTACAGAGAAGATTAGGCGTAGGATATCAAAGAGCAGCTCGGCTCATAGACCAGATGGAAAGGGATGGGATTGTAGGACCTTATGACGGAAGCAAAGCCAGAGAGGTTTTAGTGGATAGGAGCTATTTGGAAAAGGGGGATTTCCCTATTGAGGAAAAGAAGGATGAAGAGAATAATCTTTAGTCTTGCTTTTTTTATATTCCTGATCGTTCCAATCCGGCTTTATTCAGAACAGAGCCAGGGACTCACTTCAGAGGAGTTAGCTTTAAAGATAGAGGAGAAGTATAATTCTTTAAAAACTCTCTCCATCAATTTTCAGGAGGAGATTAAGTCTGAGGATTTTTCGACCCTGCGCAAGTTCAAAGGAAAGATGTACCTGAAAAATCCGAACAAGTTCAGGATAGAGATGCCTTCGCAGGTGGTGGTTTCCGATGGAGAGTATATCTGGGTCTATTCCAAAGAGAATAAACAGGTGACAAAAAATCGCACAGACAAATCCAAAGACCTTTTAAGACCAAATGATTATCTTTTCAATTTCAGGAAAAATTATAATTATAATCTTGAGGGGGAAAAGAAAATCGCTGGGAAAAACTGTTATAAGATGGTCTATACATCTAAGACCGAGGGTGAATTTTTCACCAGGATTACGGTCTTCTTTGAAAAAGAATCCCTCCTTGCTCAAAGGATTGAATATCAGGATTTGAATGATAACTACACCACTCTGAGTTTCAAGGAGATAAAAGCAGATGTGGGGATTTCAGATTCCAGGTTCGTGTTTAATCCCCCAGCGGGGGTAGAGTTGGTGGACTTGACCGAGATGGGTGGTAAAAAAGAATAGAATTGCTTGAATGTCATTCTGAGCCCGCAGGGCGAAGAATCTGATTTCCCGGAAAAGCGAGATTCTTCGGTCATTCCGCCAAAGGCGGACTTCCCTCAGAATGACAGTAGTGGCAGTTCGTGGAACAAATGGGAATAAAAGTCAATATAGTAAAACTTGGGTGTCCCAAGAACGATCTGGACTCCGAAGCGATTCGGGCTCAACTGGCCGCTTGTGGATTTGAATTGACCGAGGAAAAAGATTTAGCAGATATTTTCGTAGTCAATACCTGCGGGTTCATAGAGGAAGCCAAAAGAGAGTCAGTAAATGCGATTTTGGAGCTTTCCAGATTTAAAAACGGAGATAACGGGAAAAAAATCGTGGTCACCGGATGTTTAGCTCAGAGATACAACACTGAGTTATGGAAATCGATGCCGGAGATAGACGCCATTTTAGGGTTAAACGAGTTAGATAAAATAGGTAAGGTATGTTCTGAGATAGAAAAGGGGAATAGGGTTTGTTTTATTTCGCCTTTGCCTAAGGAGTATAAGGAGCAATCAGAATTGAAAATGCCTCAGTTTTCACCTTATGCTTATTTGAAGATTGCAGATGGATGCGATAATCTCTGCGCCTACTGTTCAATTCCACTTATCAGGGGGAAATATAGAAGTAGAAAGATTGAAAAAATCTTAGAAGAGGCAAGGACTCTGGCAGGAAACGGTGTCAGGGAGATAAATCTGATAGCTCAAGATACTACACTCTATGGGCTGGATGTCTATGGAGAAAAAAAATTACCTGAATTACTATCCTCACTCTCAAAAATCGAAGGAATTGAATGGATCAGATTGCTTTATACTCATCCGGCTCATTATACCGAGGAGCTGATTGAGGAGATTACCTCAAATGAGAAAGTATGTAAATATTTGGACCTTCCGCTGCAGCATATCTCGGATAAGCTTCTTTTTCTGATGGGTAGAAAAATTCAGCGT
>MEWM01000084.1:14314-18026 GCA_001775355.1 candidate division Zixibacteria bacterium RBG_16_43_9
GAGAACCAGAATTCCAGATTTAGTGTTGAGGACTACTTTTATTGTGGGCTTTCCTGGTGAAGGAAGAGAGGAATTTGAGGAGCTTCTGAATTTTATGGAGAGCCAGAGATTCGACAGGTTAGGGGTTTTCACGTATTCCAGAGAGGAAGGGACTGAAGCCTTTAAATTAAAAGAGCACCTGTCTTTCAAGGAAAAAAACCAGAGATTGGATAGACTTATGACCCTTCAGCAGGGGATTGCTTTTGAGAAGAATAAAAAGAGAGTGGGGGAAAAGGTCAAAGTCCTGATCGAGTCAAAGGCAGATGGTCCCAATGGAATGCCCGGTCACTATATTGCCCGCAGCCAAAAAGAAGCCCCGGAGATTGATGGAGTGATTTTAGTGAAAAGGAAAAATTTGAAGATTGGAGATTTTGTGGAAGTCAAAATTACCGGGTGGAAGGATTACGATTTAATAGGAGAGGTCTTGTAGCCCTGTAGGGACAGAACAGCATTCCGTCCATTTTTCCAGAAGGTTTTGCGATGAGACCTCCCAAGAAATAAGGCAGGATGTTGGTATCACAAATTGTAGTACACTATGCGAGATGAACATGAGCATTGAGAAGTATAAGAAAAAAATTCTGCCAGTGTTAAAAAGATATGGTGTTAGCAGGGCTTCGCTTTTTGGTTCTATGGTCACAGGTGAGGCGACAAAAGAAAGCGATATAGACCTGCTGGTAGAACTTCCCAGAGATGCAAGCCTTTTAGACCTGGCTGGTCTTAAGATAGAGCTTGAAGAATTGTTAAAAAGAAAGGTGGATATTGTGACCTACCGTTCCTTGCATCCTCTTTTAAAGAAAAAAATTCTGACCGAGCAAAGATCTATACTAGGATTTCTGTAGGGACAGAACATTGTTCTGTCCAATAAATTCCAAATTAAAGGGTTGGAATTGTGAACTCTGCAAAAGAATTACAGAAACAGCATGAAAAAAGTGTTTGTGATATTCTAATTAGATCATTGAATTTGAACGCTGAATTCGAAAGATATGGCAACGATATTAATGAACCAGATTGCATTTATAAGATGAATGAAGATTTTCTGGGGATTGAAGTCGCTACTGCTTATTCTACAGATATAAATGCCAGACAAACGTGGACACTTAGAAGAAGAGAACGAGAATTCCCAAAGCAAGGTTACGAATTCCAAGAGGGTGGACCAATTTATTATGATGGTTTAATAAGTGTAAGAATACAAAATGAGATATTAGATAAATGTAGTAAAAAATATTTTGGAACGGATAAGATTTGGTTATGTATAGAGGAAAACCCCTACTTAAGTATGAGCGATGAAAAAACATTCGAAAACTGTTTGAAATCTATTCAAATTCCCGGAAGACATTACTTTCATTACATCTACCTCTTATATCTGGCGCCAACATCTGAGGGTGGGGGTTATAAAGTATTAAAAATCTATCCAAAAGAGTAAAATGAATTCAATCCAAAAAGAAAGAAAATTGAATCGCCTAAAGGAATATGATTACTCCAAATGTGGATATTATTTCGTTACTATATGTATAATAAGAGGTGTTGAATATTTCGGTAAAATTGACAACGAGAAAATGGTTTTGAATCAATATGGAAAGATTGCACAGGAATATTGGAGCGAAATTCCCAATATTTATGATAAGGTTGAAATCGATGAATTCATCATTATGCCTAATCATATCCACGGAATCATAATCATTCAAGAGAATGACAACAAACGGACAGAACAATGTTCTGTCCCTACAAATACGGAGTCAGGTTACGGATTACTCTCAAAAGTTATCAAGTCCTTTAAAAATGCAGTTACAAAGAAAAATCGCCAAGAATTAGGTGTTAATAATTTCCAATGGCAAAGGTCGTTTTATGACCATGTAATTCGAAATGAAAAATCATTATACGAAATTAGGAAGTACATTATAAATAATCCTTTAAAATGGGATTTAGAAAAGAACAATATAGAAAATTTACCTTCTATCTTATGCTCAAACTCAAAGAAATAACCTGCAAAAATGCCTTAGTTAAATCCCGGATTTCCGGGGTGGATTATTGCCTGAATCCATATACCGGGTGTGAGCATAACTGTGCCTATTGCTATGCTATTTTTATGAAAAGATTTACTGACCATTCTGAGGAATGGGGGAGTTTTGTGGATGTTAAGGTCAATTTCTTAGAAAGGCTAGAAAAAGAAATAAAAAGGGCTAAGCCTGGAACGGTGATGTTGAGCTCGGTTACGGATCCATATCAGCCCTTAGAGGAAAAGTATAAACTTACCCGTGGGGCTTTGGAGATACTCTCCAAATATAATTTTCCTGTGCACATCCAGACAAAATCTGACCTGGTCTTAAGAGATATTGATCTTCTGAAAAAGTTGAACGAGCCAGAGGTTGGTTTTACCATCACCTGCCTGAACCCTGAAATCCAGAGGAAATTTGAACCAGGGGCTTCCTCAACTGAAAAGAGGTTTGAGGCATTAAAAAAACTAAATCAAGAAGGAATAAACACCTTCATCTTCTTCGGTCCAATTCTTCCTTACTTTTCCGACACAGAAAAGAGCATAAACTCGGTTTTCAATAAAGCGATTGAGGCTGCGGTGAAATATATCTATGTTGACAAGATGAACTATACCCCGTCCATCTGGGCCAGACTGAATAATTTTTTGAGGTTGAATTTCCCAGAACTTTTATCACAGTATCAGAGTACCTATTATTCAAATGGGTCTTATGCTGAAAAACTCAGAACAAAAATCCGAAAATTATATAAGGATTCATCCTTTGAGTTAGAGGTAGTTTTCTAAAAAAAAGAGCGGTCTATGGCACTGGGAATTAAAATAATCCGTAAAGCAGGGCTGACTATCTCCAAGTCTGTTACTTTCATTCTGATTTTTATCTATTTACTTCAGACTGCAGGACTGGTCTACCTTCTTTATGAAAGGGGAGAAAAAGCCAAGCTCATCCAGGAGCAGGAACAGAAGATCAAGGAATTAGAGGACCGGGTCAAAATCTTAAAGATAATCGAGGATTTCAAGGTAGGGTTAAGCAAGGAAGAGGCTGTAAAGCTCAGCGGTGTCATATATTCCGAAAGCAAGAAATATAGCTACGACCCGCTTCTGATTATGGCCTTGATTTTGACCGAAAGCTCTTTCAAAAAAGATGAGGAATCGATGTTAGGAGCTCAGGGTCTTATGCAGGTGAAGCCCTCGGTAGGGCAAGACTTAGCCAGAAGAAGCGGCCTGGAGTTAAAAGACTCTCTCTCCTTGTTCGACCCGGCTTTGAATATCCAGTTAGGAGCTCTGCATCTTTTTGAGCTGATTCTGAAATTCAAAGACGTTAAGAAAGCGCTAATCGCCTACAATGTGGGTGAGGATGCCCTGAGGACTAAGATAAAATCCGGCGATAAACTCCCCACCTATTTCTTAGCCAAGGTGCTTAAAAAATATAAGGAGCTTAAGGCCAAGTATGGCTGATCTGTTTTCAAAGTACAGGCTGACAGCATCTTCTCTCTGGATTAAAGTTTTATTTTTAGTCTCTATTCTTTTTTCCTCGGGGAGCTTTGCCCAGGAAAAAATTATACCTCCCACCAATGAGACTTTTTTGAGGCAGACTATAAAGAATGTACTGGAGGATTGTCTGCAAGAAGCCCCTATCGATTCTCAGATGGTCTGGATAAAGGAAGAAGGGGAAAATCCGTCTGC
>MEWM01000084.1:18169-19231 GCA_001775355.1 candidate division Zixibacteria bacterium RBG_16_43_9
ATCAAGAGGAAAAAGCTCTTTGGTAAAAGCTGGATAACAAGGGAATCACAGGTAGCGATATCTTTTAGCTTGAGCGATCCGGATGGAAAAATCTTATGGAGTAAAAGAGGGGAGAGAAAGAATTCTGATCTTTTAAGGAAAGAAGAGCTTTTGTCCCTGAATAACAGACAATATCCATTCTTATGCCCTGAGATACCACAGAGCACTTGGGGCAGATATGTGGAACCAGCAGTGGTTACTGTGGTGGTGGGTGGTTTGATTTATCTTTTTTTTGCCAACCGTTAAAAGGAGAAACATGCTAAGAAAATGGTTGTGTCTTAGTCTATTACCTTTGATCTTAAGCTGCGCTGCTGCCAGAAAGGAAACTCCGGTTCTGGGAGCTGAGGATCAGTTCGCTTTAGCCAAAAGAGAGTATGAGAAGAAAAAATATTCCTCGGCAGTCCTGGAGTTTCAGAAGCTGATCTTCAACTATCCGGGTGCCGCCTCTCTGGATTCGGCCCAGTTTCTTTTGGGGATGTGTTACTTCAATGAAAAAGATTATTCTTCTTCAGTTGGCGAGTTCAAAAAGGTGCTTTCCTCTTTCTCCGAGAGCCCCCTGGCGAATGATGCTTCATTTATGATAGCTTATGCTCATTATAAGGATTCGCCCAAGCCAGAGCTGGACCAGACCAATACCTTGAAGGCAATTCAGGAACTGAAGGATTTCCTGGATGAATATCCGGACAGCCAGCATGCCCCGGAGGCGCAGAAGATTTTGTTTGAAGCACGTTCTAAATTGGCTCAGAAACTTTACAAGAACGGGCGTCTTTATTTTAAGCTGAAGCAATATGATGCCGCACTGCTCTATCTTCAGGACGTTCTGGACCAGTATTCCGACACCAGGTATGCTGCCCCAGCCAGCTTCCTTAAAGGAGAGAGCTACCGGGAGCAAAGAAAATATGATTTAGCTGAACTGGAATACCGCAAGTTCTTAGAGAAATATCCGGGGGATAAATTAACCGGCAAGGTAAAATCGAGGCTTAATAAATTGGATAAAGAAATTCAGGCCAAGAAATAGGAAAT
>MEWM01000084.1:19272-21488 GCA_001775355.1 candidate division Zixibacteria bacterium RBG_16_43_9
ATTTTAGGCGGGACCTTTGATCCGATACATTCCGGACATCTGATCCAGGCTGAACAATTAAAAGAGGAGCTTAAGCTGCAGAAGGTAATATTTATCCCCTCGGCTAATCCTCCACATAAGGAAAACCATCCCGTCTCTTCGGCTAAAGACCGCCTGAAAATGGTCAAGATAGCAATTAGAGATAATCCGGATTTTTTGATCTCCGATATCGAGCTCAAAAGAAAAGGGAAATCCTATACCATAGATACTCTGACCCGGCTGGTGAAGCTCTACAAAGATTCGGAGCTTTTTTTTCTTTTAGGCTCAGATGCAATAAACGAGCTTCAAGACTGGAAAGAGCCGGAAAAAATTTTTCAGAAGGTTAAAGTGGTGATTGCTTTAAGACCCGGATTCGACAGGATAAACCCGGAGAATAGATTTGTCAAAAAAAGCCTTTTGATTCCAATAAACGGGCTGAATATCTCCTCCACCCAGATCAGGGAGAGGGTCAGGGCTGGAAAATCGATCAGATATCTGGTTCCGCAGGAAGTGGAAGAGTTCATACAGTCCAAAAATCTTTACAGGAGCTAATGGAAGAAAAATTCAAAAGATTTAGTCGCCAGAGAGAAGAGATCCTAGAGATATTGAAAGGAACCAAAATCCATCCGACCGCGGAGTGGATCTACTTCCAGGCCAAGAAAAAAATACCCAAACTTTCCTTAGGCACGGTTTATCGCAATTTGAATAATCTTCACCAGAAGGGAGCCATAAGGAAGCTTCAGTTTGGCACACCCTTTGACCATTTCGATGCGAATACCTCTTCTCACCAGCATTTCATCTGCAAAAAATGCGGTAAGATATACGATCTTTTTCTGAACCTGGAGAAAGACCTCAAAACCGAAGCTGAGAGGAAAGTGAAGTTTAGAATCGAAAAGGTGGAGGTTGCATTTCACGGCGTTTGCTTAAATTGTTTAAAATTTAGCCAATAATTTTTTTTATCCGTATATGATAATGGTTATTGTTATTATTTGTGTATGGGCTTTTTATTTTGAGGGGTGAGGATGTCCAAATCCAAGAAGAAAGAGATCGAGCCGATCTCGGAGAAATTTTGCTGGCATCCCTACAAACTACAGAAACTGAATCTGCAGCAGTTCATCAAGGTGGTGAATAAGATACTTAACGACGAGTTAGAGATCCTGGATATACGGGAGGAGAAAGGAAGAGGAGACGAAACACTATAAAGGGATCGATGAGGTAGGGGAAAAGCCCTGGCTCTAAAAAAAGGAGCCGGGGCTTTTTTTATTTTGTCAAAAAAATGCAGGGGTGAGGTTGCCCCGCCCCTGCACGAGAATCAAAGGGCGATGGAACCTCGCCCTTTTTTATCGTAGTGCGACCCTTTTAGGGTCGCTGAATGTGAAGACGCATGGCTATGCGTCTCTACCACTGTAGGGGCACGGTCCGCCAAAGGCGGATGCCCCTACGAATTGACCTCACCCTAATCCTCTCCTACAAGGAGCCGATTAGGGTTCGATGAATCGAACCCCTATCCGCCAGAGGCGGATAGGGGCTTGATTTATCAAGCCCTTATGATTCTTATTGACCGGAAATAAAATAAATAGTATCATAATGCCTGACAGGTAAATTATGACTAAGAAGAAAAGGCTTTTCTTGATAGATGGGTCGGCTTTGGCTTATCGCTCGTATTTTGCCTTTATCCGCAATCCACTTATAAATTCTAAAGGGGAGAATACCTCAGCCGCTTTTGGATTTGCTAATTCCCTCTTTAAAATCCTGAAAGATGAGGAGCCAGATTATATCGGAGTGGTCTTTGATACTAAAGCTCCAACCTTCAGACATGAGATCTACAAGGAGTATAAATCGACCCGTGCCAAAATGCCGGAGGAGATGGTCTCCCAGCTTCCACGGATTATGGAGTTAGTTCAGGGGATGAATATACCCATCTTAGAGATGGATGGATTTGAAGCTGATGATCTGATGGGCACTTTAGCGTGCAAAGCTAAGGAGAAAGGGTTAGAGGTTATCCTGGTAACCGGGGACAAAGATTTTCTGCAATTGGTGGACGATAGTATCAAGGTTTTGAATCCGAGAAAAAGCGGAGAGGAGATAGAAGTCTACGACCAGGAAAAGGTAAAAGAAAAATATGGAATCCCTCCGGAAAAGGTCATAGACCTTCTGGGACTAATGGGGGATGCTTCGGATAACGTTCCAGGGATTCC
>MEWM01000085.1:0-3565 GCA_001775355.1 candidate division Zixibacteria bacterium RBG_16_43_9
GTGTTCATACGGCGTCCTTTTCTCGGAAAGCTCGGTCAAAGCGGCACACTTCATCACCCTGTGCACAATGAGGAAAATTCCTTTGATATTCTTGCAGAATATCACCGGCTTCATCGTTGGCAAGCAGTATGAACACGGCGGAATTGCCAAAGATGGTGCCAAGATGGTGCATGCGGTGGCAAATGCAGACGTGCCCAAGTTCACAGTGATAGTGGGTGGCTCTTATGGCGCTGGAAATTATGGGATGTGTGGAAGAGCTTATAATCCTCGCCTTCTATGGATGTGGCCCAACGCCAAGATCTGTGTTATGGGTGGAGACCAGGCCGCAAACGTCCTCTTGACCGTCAGGATGAGGGCTTTGGAAGCAAAAGGGATTAAGATGACCGAAGAGGAGCAGGAGAAGTTCAAAGAGCCTATTTTGAAAAAATATGAAGAGGAATCCAGCCCTTACTACAGCACCGCTCGAATATGGGATGATGGGATAGTTGATCCAGTCGAAACCAGGACCGCCTTAGCTTTAGGAATCTCTATGTCTCTGAATGCTCCAATTCCTGAGACCAAATACGGGATTTTCAGGATGTGAAAAAGGCTAAGAAAGAAGGAAAACGGAAAAAGGGAAAAGGAAGATGAGAAAAATACCTAAAAGTTGTCATTCTGAGCCCGCAGGGCGAAGAATCTGCATAAAAGCGATTAGACAGATTCTTCGGTCGTCCATCTGGACTCCCTCAGAATGACAGATAGAGCGAAACTACGAAAATGCCTTCAAAATACCAAACCATCGACTTTAAGATAGAAAACCAGATCGCCCGTATTTTTTTAAATCGACCTGAGGTTCGTAATGCCTTCAACGACGTCATGATCCTGGAGCTTTCTGAAGTTTTCAAGAAAATCGCTCAGGATGAAAAGGTCAGAATTGCAGTTCTCAGCGGGAATGGTCAATCGTTCTGTGCGGGTGCGGATTTGAACTGGATGAAAAGGGTGGTCAATTTCTCTTATGAGGAAAATTTAAAAGAGGCTCTGCAGTTAGCAGAGCTTTTTTATTTGATGTATACCCTTCCCCAGCCAACCATCTCCAGGGTTAATGGTGCGGCTATTGGAGGGGGAGCAGGGCTGGTAGCGGTTTGTGACATAGTCATTGCCTCGGAAAAAGCTAAATTCAGCTTATCTGAGGTAAAGTTAGGTTTAGTCCCTGCCTGTATTTCACCTTATGTCCTAAGAAGAGTTGGAGAAAGGGTAGCACGGGAATTGTTCTTGACTGGAGAGAGAATTGATGCCCAGAAGGCTTTGCAGTTCGGAATGGCAAATCAAGTCGTGCCAGATGAAAAATTAGATGAGGCGGTAAACGAAAGGATAAAACAGCTTCTTTCCTCAGGTCCAAAAGCTCTGGCGATGTGTAAAGATTTGTTACAAAAAGTTCCCTCGATGGGTTATGAGGAGTTCAAAAGATACACTGCAGAAGTAATCGCTAAAATGAGAATCAGCGAGGAAGGGCAGGAGGGGATGAGCGCTTTCTTAGAAAAAAGAAAGCCGAAATGGAATCAAGAATAAAAAAGTTCAATCCGCCAAAGGCGGACAAAGGTTCAAAAGCTCAAGGGAGAAAAAAACGTAGCGTCCGACCTTTGCGTCGGGCGAATGTAGTGCGAGGCTTTAGCCTCGCTTAAGAGCGACAGCTAAACTTAAGAAATGTAGAAACGTAGGGACAGGGCTTGTCCCTGTCCGAATCCGAAAATTACGGACAGCCATCCAGATAAAAAATGGATTTCGCTTCGCTCAACAAGGGCTGTCCCTACGAATTCAAAAATATGTTCAAAAAAATTCTAATAGCTAACCGTGGTGAGATCGCGGTCCGGATTATCCGGGTTTGCAAGGAGATGGGGATTGAAACTGTGGCGGTCTATTCGGATGTGGATAGAAAAGCCCTGCACGTTCAGATGGCAGATGAGGCTTATCTTTTAGGTCCTGCTCCTCCTTTAGAAAGTTATCTGAATATAGATAAGATCATCGAGGCAACGAAGAAAAGTAAAGCCGAAGCGATTCATCCGGGTTATGGTTTTCTGGCAGAGAATTATCTTTTTTCCAAAAGGTGCGAAGATGAGAAGATAACTTTCATCGGTCCTAATTCAAAAGCTCTGAGATTGGTTGGAGACAAACTGGAATCTCGAAACACGATGACTCAGGCGAAAATTCCAATAATACCTGGTATGAAGATGAAAGGCGGAAGTCTAAAGGACTTCGAAGAGCAGGCAGAGAAGATTGGTTATCCGGTGATGCTTAAGGCCTCAGCCGGTGGTGGAGGAAAAGGGATGAGGATTATTCGCTCTAAGGAGGATTTAAAATCCTCTATTGAGGCTGGAATGAGGGAGGCAAAATCAGCTTTTGGAGATGAATCGGTCTATCTGGAAAAGTGTATCGAAAGACCCAGGCATATCGAGTTTCAGGTGTTAGCAGATAATTATGGAAATGCAGCTCACCTTTTTGAAAGGGAATGCTCTATCCAGAGAAGACATCAAAAGATAATTGAGGAGACTCCTTCAACTGCCTTAACTCCGGAGCTTAGAGCGGAGATGGGGAAAACAGCGGTGAAGGTGATTCAAACTGCAAATTATAACAATGCAGGAACAGTTGAGTTTTTATTAGATGAAAATGGAAAATATTATTTCTTAGAGGTCAATGCCCGAATTCAGGTCGAGCATCCTATTACTGAGATGGTGACCGGTGTCGATTTGGTCAAATCGCAGATAAAAATTGCCAGCGGTGAGAAACTTCCTTTTAGACAGGAAGATTTATCTCAGAGAGGACATGCCATAGAATGCAGAATTTATGCAGAAGATCCTGAGAACGATTTTCTCCCCTCCTTTGGGAAAGTTCTTTTCATAAAAGAACCTTCCGGTCCAGGGATAAGAAACGACTCGGGTCTTTATTCAGGCATAGAAGTTACCATGCATTATGACCCGATCCTGGCGAAACTAATTTGCTGGGGTGAGAATAGAGAATCCGCTAGGAGAAGAGCGATTCAGGCTCTTTCCGATTATGCCATCCTGGGTATTAAAACACAGGTGAATTATCTCAAGGATTTACTGTCTCATCAGGAATTCGTTGACGGAAATACGCGCACTGATTTTATTCCGAAGAATATGAGCGAGTGGAAAGAAAAAAGGTCAAGAGAAAAGCTCAGAGAAACTGCCCTAATAGCCGGAGCTATTCAATCGATGGAAAAGACCTCACCTAAGGGAAAGATGGTTAAGGCAACGGGATTTGATCCATGGATTTCTCTGGGAAGATGGGAGATAGGCGCATAACTTATGGAATTTGAATTCAACTTAGAAGATAAGCTCTATAAAATCTCTATCGAGAAAAAGGGGGATACCTATTTCGTCGATCCGGGTAATTCAAAAAGAGAAGTTGAGTTTCAGAACATCTCTCCAAACTGCTTTTCTCTTACAATTGACGGGCATAACCAAACAGTCTACATAGCTGAGGCTGAGAATAAGAGATTCATCTTCGTTGAGGGTGAGCAATTCGTCATTCAGGAAAAGGAAACTGCTAAGGTCAGAAAAAAAGAAGA
>MEWM01000085.1:3674-9071 GCA_001775355.1 candidate division Zixibacteria bacterium RBG_16_43_9
TGGAGCACGAGATAAAATCGGCCTTGGATGGAATAGTCAAAAAGGTCAATTTCAAAGAGAACCAGATGGTGGATACCGAAGAGCCGATTATGGAACTGGAAGAAGAAAAATAGATAATAAAAGTTCAATAGTTTAATGGTTCAATTGTTCAATGTGCTGTCAGGTGTTACCACCTGACAGCAAGAGGATTGACTCTTACAAAGAATATAAATGGGATTAAGGAAAAGAAATATATATGAGAAATATGGTAAGGTTTTCTATGTGACTACCTCAGTCGTTGACCTCCGACCTGTTTTCACTCAGAAAAGGCATTATGACATCTTGATTTCATCTTTGAAATTCTTACAGGAGAAGTATGATTCTCGGCTAATCGCTTACGTTCTAATGCCTAACCATCTTCATCTGATAATTTATTTTGATGAAAATCCAAGAATTTCTGAATTCATGCGCGATTTTAAAAAGTTCACTTGTTTTGAATTCAGGAAGCTATGTGAGAGTGAAATGAACACAAAGGTATTGGGCTACTTAAGAGGAAGTGCAGAGAATGTTTCTGGACAGAAGTTTAAACTCTGGGAGGATAGATTTGATTGTTTGGTAATAACTAATGAGAAAACGCTTATAAGTAAAATTCAATATATTCATTACAATCCATAAAAGAAAGGGCTTGTGGAAAATTTCACAGACTGGCCTTATTCCAGTGCCAGGAACTATTTTTGTGAAGATAATTCACTAATTGAGGTTGATAAGAATTTTCTGGTGTCAGGAGGTAACTCCTGACACCACAGAGGCTTTCAGCCTCGCAATGCGACCCTGAAAGGGTCGCGCTACGACATACCTTGTGAAAAAAATCTCAAACTAAGAAAGAAAATCCTTGAATATGAATCCAGAAAAGATTATATATAGAGCGGTGATAATAATATGAGTTTCTTAAGAAAATCCAATAACCGGAGGTTAATTCTATGACTTTTGATGAAAGAATGCAGAATGTTGCCATAATAGGTGCGGCTGGGAAAATGGGGAGCGGGATATCCCTGCTTTTAGCCCAGGAGATGGCAAGGTTAAAAAATAAGCCGGAAAACAAGGACAAGAATTATAGGTTATATTTGATTGATATTAACCTGGACCATCTGGCGGGTTTACAGCAATATCTTAGAGCCCAGTTAGTCAAGGCGGGGGAGAAAGCCTGCGTGATGCTCAGAGAAATGTACAAAGATAGACAGGATTTAGTGGAGAATCAGGATTGCATTAACCAGTACGTGGAGGATGCGCTCTCTTTTATCCGGACCGGAACGGATCTAAGTATAGTGAAAGACTCCAGAGTGATCTTCGAGGCGGTTTTAGAGAAAAAGGATTTGAAGGTCGATCTTCTTAAGAAGATCGATAACTTCTGCGGCAAGGATACACTTTATCTTACCAACACCTCATCTATCCCCATAAATATTTTAAATAAAGAAGCCAACCTCAACGGCAGGATAATCGGATTCCATTTTTACAACCCGCCTGCAGTGCAAAAATTGGCTGAACTTATCTCTGCAGACTCCACAATTCAGGAATTAAAAGATTTCTCTATGGAACTGGCGAAAAGATTGAGCAAGAAGATCGTGCCCTCAAATGACATAGCCGGATTCATAGGAAATGGGCATTTTCTAAGAGACGGTCTGTATGGTCTAAGAGAAGCCAAGAAGCTGGCTGAAGATTATTCCCTGCCTGGGGGACTTTATATAATCAACAAAATCAGCCAGGACCTGCTGGTCAGGCCTATGGGGATTTTCCAGTTGATCGATTACGTGGGAGTGGATGTTTTCCAGTCTATATCCGAGACGATCGACCATTATATCCAGGGTGAGGATTTGAAAGATGACCTGCTGAAAAAGATGTACGATAAGAAAATCTTAGGCGGGCAGAAAAGTGACGGTAGTCAGAAAGACGGTTTCCTGAAATATGACAGGAACAGGCCGGTTGGGGTTTACGATATCGATAAAGGGGAATATAAACTTTTCGATCCGCAGGGATGGAGCGGAGAACTGGATAAAAAGTTAGGCGAATATCCCGTAGGGTTCTATGCCTGGAGAAACCTGGTTGCTGACCCAAAGAAGAGTGATAAACTCAAGACTTTCTTCCAGAATCTGAAATCCTCCAATACACTGGGAGCAAAACTCGCTTTATCTTATCTCCAAAACTCCAAAGAAATTGGTGAAAAGCTGGTAAAGAGCGGCGTGGCTAAAACGGCTGAGGATGTGAATAACGTATTATTGAATGGTTTTTATCACTTATATGGCCCAATTAACGACTACATTTAAGGAGGTTTAAAATGACCAAATTCAGAAAAAAAGTCTATTTAGCTGCGGGGTATAATACTATTTCTTTTGGCTCAGGAAGAAAAGAGTTTAATCCCAAAAAAGCCAGACCAGGAATAGAACAGTATATAACTGAAGCTGGACGCGGGTCAATTGTTCAGATTTCCGACCCGAAGAATATCGATGAGGGTGTCATCTCCAATTTCATGGCAGCCAGGTTCTGTAAACAAGGCAACTTAGCGGGGTTTATTCCGGAGATAGATCCAGCTTTAGAATACAAACCTTCAACCAGGGTCGAAGGGGCTTGCGGTTCGGGAGGTCTGGCTTTAGTTACTTCGATGAAGACAGTTCTATCTGATCTTGCAGATTCGGTGTTGACTATCGGAGTAGAAGTCCAGAATACAGTAAAAGCAATTTACGGAGCAGACATTTTAGCCGGAGCAGGGCATTATGCCTCTGAGCGTAAGGAAGGGCATGCCTACTTTTTCCCGGCTAAATTCTCAGACCGGGCCGGAGTCTATTATCAGAAATTCGGATACGAACCTACGCGCAAGGGTATGGCTTTATGGTATGAGCAGATGATAAAGAATGCACGTAAAAACCCCAAGGCTCAGGAATATCATAATGCGATTGAAGATTTATTCGGGGCTGGAATGACTCCACCCAATCCCAAGACTTTTGTAGAAAATCTTAACATCTATGACTGTTCAAAAGTCTCAGACGGTGCTTCTGCTCTCATATTTGCTTCAGAAGAAGGGCTCAAAAAACTGGGCATAGATAAAAAGGATGCCATCGAGGTTGTGGGTTATGGTCAATGTGAAGCTAATCTGACCAAACAACCTGAAGACCCGACCAAATTACTCACCACTCAGAAAGCGGCAGAGAAAGCTTATCAGATGACCGGGCTGGGTCCAAAAGATATAGGCTTGCTGGAAGTTCACGACTGCTTCACCATTACCGGCATTTTAGCCTTAGAGGCGGCTGGTTTTGCTGAATATGGCAAGGGGGCTGCTTTTGTGGAGTCAGGCAAAACAAGATTCGATGGAGAGATCCCCACAAATCCAGGCGGAGGTTTAATCGGTTTCGGACATTACGTCGGTGGAACCGGAGTAAGACAGGCAGTCGATTGCATTCACGAGTTGACCGGAAAAGCCAACGGTTACCAGGTAAAGCTCAACTCGAACCGTCCTTATGCTATGATGATCAGCATGGGCGGTAATGACAAAACCGTAACCGCGATGATTTTCAAAAAGGCGGAATAAAAAAAATATCTGAGGGATTCAAAATAGCGGGGCTGGTAGCCCCGCCTACGAATGTTGACTTTTTCATATCTCGTAGGGCGGGCACTCTTGCCCGCCAGATTTTAGTCAATTATTCTTTAACGGTTTCCTAACAGGAGAAAGGTATGGATTTTGAACTTACTGAAGACCAGAAGATGATAAAAGAGGCTGCCAGGGAATTCGCTTCAGAGAGGTTAGCCCCTAAAGCTCAGGAGTTCGATGAGAAAGAGGAGATCCCCAGAGATCTGTATAAGGAGTTGGCTGAATTAGGGTATATGGGGATGCTGATGCCGGAGGAATATGGTGGCTCTGGTCTGGATTTCATCAGCTACATTCTGGTGATGGAGGAGTTTGCCAGAGCTTGCGCTGCTTTGCAGATCTCCTTATCTGTCCATAACTCTTTAGTCTGCGACGCCATTTTTAAATTTGGAACAGAAGAGCAGAAGAAAAAATACCTGCCTAAATTGACCCGGGGAGAATTCATCGGAGCTTATTCTTTAACAGAGCCTCAGGCTGGAACAGATGCTGGAAGCATTAAGACCAATGCAGTTTTGAAGGGGAGCAACTATTTAGTCAATGGGACCAAAACCTTCGTAACCAATGCCGGGATAGCAGACCTTTTTGTCCTTTTTGTTTCGACCAGTCCAGAGGCAAAATCCAAAGGTATTTCCTGTATTTTAATAGAGAAAGGATTAAAAGGGTTTAAGGTTGGGACAAAAGAGAAAAAGATGGGGATCAGGGGTTCTGATACCAGGGAAATCTCTTTTGAAGATTGTCTCGTACCCAAGGAAAACCTCATTGGAGAAGAAAACAAAGATTTCCGGATAGCCTTAGAGTTGCTTGATTCCGGAAGAATAGGAGTGGGAGCTCAAGCTGTGGGAATAGCTCAATCTGCTATGAATGAAGCTTTGAAATACTCAAAGGAGAGGGTCCAGTTCGGTCAGCCGATCTGTAATTTTCAGGCTATCCAGTTCAAATTAGCCAGCATGGCTACCCAGATTGAAGCTGCGCGCCTTTTAGTACATCATGCGGCCTGGCTCAAGCAAAACAACATCAGATGCACCAAAGAGGCATCGATGGCAAAACTATTCGCCTCAGAGGCGGCAAATTATGTGGTAAACGAAGCAGTACAGATTCACGGCGGATACGGCTATATGAAAGAGTATGCAGTGGAAAGGTATTTCCGGGATGCCAGGGTTACTGAGATTTATGAAGGAACTTCTGAGGCACAGAGAATGGTCATCTCCAGAGATCTTTTGAAATAGAGAACAGGATGTATTTGGATAAAAAGTACGAAGATTTCCGAAAAGAGATAAGGGAGTTCGCTGAAAAGGAGATCGAGCCAAAAGCTCAGGAAGCAGATGAGAAGGCACAATTCCCTTATGAGAACATAAAAAAGGTCGCCCAACTGGGGCTTTTAGGAATGGTGGTTCCTCCGGAATATTCGGGAACAGGCATTGATACCTTAAAATATGCAATTGCCGTGGAGGAGCTTTCAAGGGTCTGCGGCTCCACCGGCATCACTGTTGCTGCTCACAATTCACTGGCTATCAGTCCTCTTTACCTTTTTGGAAGTGAGGAGCAGAAGAAAAAATATATACCTCCTCTGGCTAAGGGTGAGAAATTAGGTGCTTTTGGCTTGACTGAGCCGGATGCAGGCTCAGATGCCGGGGGGACAAAAACCACCGTGGTGTTGAAAGGAGACAGTTACGTAATAAACGGCTCCAAGTGTTTTATCACCAATGCCTCAGTTGCCGAGACCTTCGTTATCACCGCAGTAACAGATAAACCCAAAGGGACCAAGGGGATTAGCTCCTTCG
>MEWM01000085.1:9117-17509 GCA_001775355.1 candidate division Zixibacteria bacterium RBG_16_43_9
CAAAATGGGGATAAGGGGGTCAGATACTGCCACTTTGCATTTTGAGGATTTAAAAGTTCCTAGGGAGAATCTCTTAGGCAAAGAAGGTGAAGGGTTCAAGCAATTTTTAGTCACCCTCGATAGCGGAAGGATAAGTATCGGAGCAATGGCTTTGGGCATCGCTCAGGGTGCTTTTGAGAAAGCTTTGAAATATGCCAAAGAGACTATACAGTTTGAAAAACCTCTAATTGAGTCCCAGGCGATCCAGTTCAAACTGGCGGATATGGCAACCCAGATAGAGGCAGCCAGACATCTGATTTATCATGCTGCTTTTCTTGAAGATAGAGGGCAGAAATACGTGAAGGAATCTGCTATGGCAAAACTTTTCGCTTCTGAGATCGGAAGATTCGTTACTTACGAAGCAATTCAAATTTTCGGAGAATATGGATACTCAAGGAGATATCCAGTAGAAAGATACCTGCGTGACGTGAAACTCTGCGAAATCGGAGAAGGAACTTCAGAGATTCAGAGACTGGTTATTTTCAGGGAGTTAATCAAATAGGCAAAAGTCTGAAGTCTATAGTCTAAAGGCTGAGAACAAAAAAGCAAAGAAACTCATTCACAGTCGATTTTGACCTTGAGGCAGATTAGATGGATTAAGCTGATAAGAGATGTAAGACTTAAACGTAAGACGAGAATTAAATAAAGCATTATGTCTTAAAAAAGTTAAAAAAAGAGATGAGCAAAAGTAGGGACAGGGCTTGTCCCTGTCCGAATTAGCTTTAGCCTTTGGACTTTAGCATTGAAAGGAAGGAGGAGCAGTGGAGTATAAAAATATTCTAACTGAGATCAAGGACAATATCGGCATAATCAAGATCAACCGGCCCCAGCAGTTAAATGCCCTTAATACCGAGACCATTCATGAGCTTAATGACGTTGCTCACCAGTGGAGCAGGGATGAGAAACTCAGAGTGATCATCATCACTGGCGAGGGGAAAGCATTTGTGGCTGGAGCAGATATTGCTGAGATGAAGGATATGACCAGACAGCAGGCAATCGACTTTTCAGAGATGGGTCAGAAAGTCTTCTCCTTAATAGAGTCTCAGGACAAACCGGTGATTGCAGCGGTCAACGGCTTTGCTTTAGGAGGAGGATGCGAATTGGCGATGGCTTGTGATATCAGAATCGCCTCAGATAAAGCCAAGTTAGGTCAACCGGAAGTTAATCTGGGAGTAATCCCCGGATTCGCGGGAACCCAGAGATTAGCTCGAATGGTGGGTGCGGCTAAAGCTAAAGAGTTGATCCTGACGGCAGATATGATCGATGCCCAGACTGCTCTTTCTATCGGTCTGGTCAATCAGGTAGTTCCTCATGATAATCTAATGGATGTGTGTATGGAGATGGCGAAAAAAATAGCTTCCAAAGGACCCGCTGCAGTCAGATTAGCAAAAAGAGTGATAAGTAGAGGAGTGGAGACAGATTTTGCCACTGGCAGCTCTTTTGAAGTTGACGCTTTCGGTGAATGTTTTGCATCCGGTGAGGCGAAAGAGGGTATGGAGGCGTTTTTGCAGAAGAGAAAACCGAACTGGGCGTAATAAGAGAAAAAAACGTGACCGTTGATCGTGACCGTGATTTAATTGTAGGGGCAGGCCCCCGTGCCTGCCCTAAAAAAATCGTCTCACGTCTTACTTCTAACATCTTACATTTTGTAATATGGGATACAAAATCCTGAGCATCAATCCCGGGGCTACTTCAACTAAAGTCTCTCTGTCTGAGGACAAAAATCCTTTGGTAATTGAGGTTTTGAGACATTCGGCTGAGGAACTCAAGGCTTTTCCTAAAACTTTAGATCAATTAGAATACAGAAAAAATTTGGTTGTTGAGTTTCTACAGAAAAACCATTTTAAAATCTCAGATCTGGCAGCAGTCGTGGGAAGAGGCGGTCCTTTCAAGCCTCTATCAAGCGGAACTTACAGGGTAAACCAAAAAATGCTCTCTAACATTAAATCAGGTAATGTTCTGGCAGACCATGTTTCTAATCTGGGGGCACTTATCGCTTATGAATTGACTAAAGATACTCAAGTTCCTGCTTTCATCGTGGACCCGGTCTCTGTGGATGAGCTTATCCCTGTTGCCCGCATCTCCGGTATGCCGGAGCTAGAGAGGATTAGCCTTTCCCATGCTCTGAATATCAAGATGGTCGCAAGAAAGGCGGCTTCAGAACTAAAAAGGAAATATGAGGAACTTAATTTGATCATCGTCCATCTTGGCTCCGGGATAAGCGTCACCTCCCACTTGAAAGGGCAGATGATTGACGTGAGCAATGCTAATGATGGCGGTCCGTTAGCTCCCCAGCGGACAGGAAGTCTTCCGGCTACAGGGTTAGCCAAACTCTGTCTTTCAGGAAAGTATACCTACTCTGAGATGTATGACAAGATTACTAAAAAAGGCGGGCTTCTGGCGTATTTAGGCACAGACAATGTAGAGGAGATTGAAAAAAGAGCAGATTCCGGGGATGAGAAAGCCAGGTTGATTTATGAGGCGATGGTCTACCAGATTGCTAAAGAGATCGGAGCGATGTCAGCGACTCTATCTGGAAAAGTGGATGCAATTGTACTTACCGGAGGGATTGCCCGTTCAGATAGGCTGGTAAATATGATCAAAGAAAGGGTCGGGTTCCTTTCCAAAGTCCTGGTCTTTCCGGGCGAGGACGAGCTTGAGGCTTTGACTCTGGGCGCTTTAAGGGTATTGACTAAAGAGGAGAAAGAAAAGGAATATTAAAAATCGTAGCGGAAGGCCGTCAAGGTCTTGTCCACAGGATCCTGGTGAAGACTTCAGCCTTCCATGTTTACAGGAGCCTATTTTTGTAGCGTCAGGGTTCATCCCTGACGTTTTTTTATTCTAAGGAAGTGGTAGGGGCGTATTGCTCTTCGACTTTGCTCAGAGCAGTGAGCCGGTCGAACTGCAATACGCCCCTACGCAATCTTATGCATGACTACCGCTACCCGGCATTCTGGAATTGTAAAAAATAAAAAGAAGATAGCCAACTGCGGCTAAAATGAGAGCAGCCACCGCAAGGATTTTTAGAGGAACAGTGTCCATTTTCCTGGTTAGTTTTTCCAGGGTAATCCCAGAAAAGCCGAGAGCCGTTAAGACCAGAAGAAATCCCACGTAATTTAAAGACGGAATTAACGAGAAGATACAGGAGCCTATTCCAGCGATTAATCCCAGAAGGGCAAATAATAAATTTGAAAAGTTTACCTTTACATGAGGATAAGGAAGGGCTAGAGTGGTAGAATAGCCACAGCGTGAGCAAAAAGTCTTCCCCTCAACTATCTCTTCTCCACAAAAAGGACAGAGGCTCATAAAAACCTCCTTCCGTATATTTTTTACCTGCCAGTTATAAATATATCAATAAAATCTTTTTTTGCAAGAAGATTTCTTCATTCCCTCTCCTTTCTTAGGAGAGGGCAGGGAGAGGTTTCCATGGTAGGTCAGACATTCCTGTCCGACTTTTTTTGTAGCGGAGGGCTTTAGCCCTCCATCCTTTTTTCACAATGTGAGGCTTTTAGCCTCGCTTAGCATATTGTAGGGGCAACCCCCTGTGGTTGCCCTTCTTTTCGTAGCGTCTGATGTGGTGTCAGGAGTTACCTCCTGACACCAGAAAATCGGGTTAATCAGACGTGAATTTTCTCCTTTTTCTGTTGATAAATCTTTACTCAATCAATATATTATACCGAGTTTTTTTGTCAAAGTAAATCTTATGAAAGAGCTTAGAGAAATACTCACTTTAGCCAGGTCGATTGGACCCAAACGAATTGCTGTGGCTAAGGCAGAGGATGAGGAGGTCTTCTTAGCTTTGGATCAGGCTCGCAGAGAAAAAATCGCTCAGGGAATTTTGGTGGGGTCTAAAGAGAAGATAAAAACTCTGGCCGAAAAAAATAGAATTAATCTATCTGAATATGAATCGATCGAGGAGAATGATCCGTTACAGGCTGCACTTATCTGCACTCAACTGATTAATCAAAGAAAAGCAGATGTGATGATGAAGGGGCTTTTAGATACCGGTATTTTTATGAAAGGGATTTTAGATAGGGAAAAGGGATTGTCAACCGGGAAACTTCTGACACATGTGGCTATTTTTGAGATACCTGATTTTCCCAGGCTTCTGCTTTTAACTGATGCGGCCATAAATATCGCTCCGACCCTTCTGGAGAAAGCCCAGATCATTCAGAATGCTGTGGATTTGGCTTTATGCCTGGGCATTGAAAAACCGAGTGTAGCCTGTATAGCAGCGATGGAAAAGGTAAATCCTGAGAAGATGCCAGCAACTGTAGATGCCGCCTGTCTCTCGATGATGGCGAAAAGAGGGCAGATCAAAGGCGCGATGGTAGACGGTCCATTTGGTTTGGACAATGCCGTTTCAGAGGAATCTGCCAGGATAAAAGGAGTGGAAAGTCCCATAGCTGGAAAAGCAGATATACTTCTTTGCCCGGATATAGAGACCGGAAACGTGATTTACAAAACCTTAATTGAATTTGCCAAAGCAAAGTGTGCGGCTATCGTCCTTGGCACAAGAGCACCAGTGATCTTAACTTCAAGGGCAGATTCACATGAAACAAAGTTTATGTCGATTGCGTTAGGAGTGGCAAGTAGTAGGTAATAGGTGGTAGGTTGTAGGATGTAGGTAGTAGGTCATAGGAGATAGGTTAAAGGATGGTGAAAAAAGTAATCGAAAGTTTTGAAGATCTAGATGTATATCAAAAGCTAAGCGAGTTACATTTAGATATTCATAGGCTTACTTTAACTTTCCCTAAATTCGAATTACATGAGTTGGGCTCACAATTAAGAAGATCATCTAACTCAATCCCAGCCAATCTGGCTGAAGGTTGGAACAACAAACATATAAATCTTTATTTAGAAGGGATAAATAGAGCCTTAGGGGAACTCAGAGAGACAAAGCATCATCTAAGTATCGCCTATAAAAAGAATTATTTCCCTGAGGAAGTCTACTCAAAATATGTTGAAAGATGTAACGAGTGTGGAAGGATGCTTAAGGGTTTGGAAAGGTCTTTAGAAAAGCAAAAATTCACAACTTGATCTGAAAACAGTATTCGATGGATTTGAGACCCTATAACCTACAACCTATGTCCTATGACCTATCTTGTATCACCCACAACCTATGACCTATAACCTAATCCGAAGGAGGAATTATGCCGTTTGAAAAAGCCGAAAAGATCTGGATGAACGGGAAGATGGTGAACTGGGACGACGCCAAAATACATGTGCTCTCCCATGTGGTGCACTACGGCTCCAGCGTTTTCGAGGGGGCAAGATGTTATAAATCCAGAAAAGGACCGGCTATTTTCCGGTTAAAAGAGCACACGGACAGGCTTTTCAATTCTGCCAAGATCTACCGGATGAAGATCCCTTACACCAAGGAGGAAATCAACCAGGCAATTATCGATCTGATAAAGTTCAATAAAATGGATGAATGCTATATCCGTCCGGTGGTCTATCGAGGTTATGAACAATTAGGAGTTGACCCGACCGGCTGTCCCATCGATGTGGCTATTGCGGTGATGAAATGGGGGAAGTATCTGGGCAAGGATTCCCTGGAAAATGGAGTGCCGGTATGCGTTTCTTCCTGGAACCGGATGGCACCCAATACCTTTCCGGCTATGGCTAAGAGCGGAGCCAATTATATGAACTCCCAGTTGATAAAATTGGAAGCCAAAGAACACGGATACGTCGAAGGCATAGCCTTGGACGTTTTCGGTCACGTCAGCGAGGGGAGCGGTGAGAACATCTTCATAGTCAGGGATGGCGCCCTAATAACCCCACCCTTTGGCGCTTCCATACTTCCTGGAATCATACGTAATTCGGTGATCTGTTTAGCCCAGGAGCTGGGGTTGAAGGTTATCGAGGAGAACATCCCGCGTGAGGCGCTCTATATCGCAGACGAGGTTTTCTTCACCGGCAGCGCGGCGGAGATAACGCCGATAAGCTCAATCGATAAAATAGTCATCGGCACGGGCAAGCGCGGTCCGATAACTGCGAAATTACAGGACAAGTTCTTCAAGATAGTCGAAGGTCAGATTGAAGATAAATACGGCTGGCTTACCATTGTGAAGTAAAGAGAAAACGTAAAATAGATTTTCTTTGAGGTAAGAGATGATTAGAAGTTTTAAAGAGCTTCTGGGCTTTGTCAAAAACAAGGAGAAAAAGATTCTGGCAATCGCCGGGGCAGAGAGTGAGGAGATAATCGAAGCTGCCAAGATCGCTACTGAGGAGAAGATCATCTCACCTATCCTGATAGGAGATCCGGCTAAAATTGAGACTCTATGCAGAAAGCTAAATTTTGATTTTAAAAGTATTGAGATTCTGGGAGAAAAAGAGCTTCAAAGGTGCGCTTCTTTAGCCGTGGAGCTGGTCAAACAGAAGAAAGCAGATATGCTGATGAAAGGAAAAGTCGATACCCCTACTCTCTTGCGGGCAGTTCTGGACAAGGAAAAGGGTTTGAAAGGTGGAAAGCTTTTTAGCCACGTGGCAGTGGTAGAGGTGGAAAGATACCAGAAGCTTATGCTTTGGACTGACGGGGGAATAAATATCGCTCCGGATGTTATGAAGAAAATCGAGATTTTGAAAAATGCAGTTCAGATGGCCAAGAAATTGGAGATAGAGATGCCAAAAGCTGCCTGCCTGGCAGCAGTGGAGTTAGTGAATCCGGATATGCCGGAGACTATAGATGCTTCGATAATCTCCAAGATGGCTGAAAGGGGAGAAATAAAAGATGTTATTGTGGATGGACCTGTGGCTTTTGATGTGGCTATAGACTCAAAGTCTGCCCGGACCAAGGGGATAATCTCACCGGTTTCAGGCGAGGCTGACATCTTCCTGTGCCCGAATATCTCCTCCTGCAACATCCTGGTTAAAGGGTTAATCTACTTAGCCGGAGCCAAAGTGGGAGGCATAGTGGTAGGTGGAGGCGCTCCAATAGTTCTACTCTCCCGCTCAGATTCCGCAGAGATTAAGCTTTTATCCATAGCCTTAGGTGCGGCGGTGAGCTGAAAATTATGGGCTCTCTTGAAAAATGGAGAAAATTGGTCGGGCAAAGGTGCCCGATCTACGAAAAATTAACAGGTTTTGTTCTCGTAGGCAGGGCTCCCAGCCCTGCAAGGGAGTGTGTATAGCATTCTCTATTAAAAATTGATAAAAAGAGATATATAAAGTGTTAAATTTCTACTCTAAATCTAAGCTGAGACAGGTAACTCTTTACTTATTCCTTTCAATTGTTCTTTTCTCTTGGTCCAAGTCAGAGGACTTGAAATCAAAAGTAGATGAGCTTTTTCTCAAAGCCTCCTCAGGTGAAGAAAGATATAGGGATCTGGTCGAGCCCTCAAAAAAAGCTCTGATCGAAATGGGACAAGATGCAGTGCCTTATCTGATTGAAAAGTTGGATACCCAGGATGCCAGGGAGATTCTGACTTTAATTGAAATCCTGGGCAAAATCGGGGAGTCAGCAGTTCTTCCCTTAATCGGAGCTCTCAAGAGCGATAACAAGGATAAAGTAAAAACTGCATCCCGAATCTTGGGTGATATTAAAAACAAAAGGGCAGTTCAGCCACTTTCAGACTTGCTTAGTAATTCTGATTACAATATCCGGGCAAACGCTTGCGCTTCTTTAGGCAAGATAGGTGATACCACAGTCTTAAATGAGGTGATGTCTTTATTAAATGATTCTGTGGAGGTGGTGAGGAAAAGCGCAGCAGTTTCCCTGGGTGATTTGAATAATCCCAGAGCAATTGATGCCCTGATCAAAGCGTTAAAAGATAGACATTTCAGCGTAAGGATGACCGCTTCAAATTCTATAGCCAAACTTGGAAAACCAGCAGTTGAACCATTACTACAAGTATTGAAAGATAAGAATGATGATACAAGATATCTCTCGATCGAGTCTTTGGGGAGAATTAAGGATCCGCGAGCAATTCCCTTTCTAATTGATGAATTAAAATCACTGGATTGGGCTGAAAGAGGTTTTGCAGTGGAAGCTCTGACCGATATCGGGGATCAAAAGGGGATTGATGCGATCAGGAAGATGGAGACAACTGAATCTCACCCTTTCGTCAAAAGGAGAATTGAGGAAAGTTTAGCGAAGCTCAAAACAGAATCCGGTTCAGGTAAATGAAATCTGCAGGAATCAAAAAACTTAAAAGGGAATTTTATAATCGACCAACTTTAGAAGTGGCTAAAGAACTGTTAGGCAAATATCTGGTTGTAAATAAGAATGGCACAAAGCTTTCCGGGAAAATTGTGGAGACTGAAGCCTACCGAGGACTATATGATCCGGCTTCGCATGCTTATAAAGGAATGACTCCCAGAAATAGAATTATGTTCGGAGAACCAGGTTATG
>MEWM01000085.1:17842-23081 GCA_001775355.1 candidate division Zixibacteria bacterium RBG_16_43_9
GCTAAAACTGTTTCAAAAATTCTGGTAGGTCAGACATTCTTGTCTGACCATTATGAACAGACAAGAATGTCTGTTCTACCGATGAGTACGGAGTCATTGCGAGCGACTTAATGGAGCGAAGCAATCCGTTTTCTTTGGCAGATTGCTTCGTCATCCCCTAAGGGGACTCCTCGCAATGACTAAGAGAAAAAAAAGGAAAGACTTGCTTGAATTAGCGTGCTGTCAGGTGTTACCACCTGACAGCAGACCGAAATGTAGTTATGAACCATCTCATATATTACCTTATAATAACTCCACCTCTGCTTTTCGCCATTACCTTTCATGAATTCTCTCATGCCTGGATGGCGAACCGCAAAGGCGATCCGACTGCAAAATATGCCGGCCGGCTGACTTTAAATCCGCTCGCGCATATTGACATAATCGGGTTGCTGCTTCTTTATTTTTATGGTTTTGGCTGGGCAAAGCCGGTGCCGGTAAATCCTTACAATTTTAGAAATCCGCGAAAAGATGAGCTCTGGGTCTCTTTGGCTGGACCCGGTTCAAATATGGTTTTAGCTTTAGTTTTCGGGATTATCTTCAGGTTGCTGATCGGCTCTTACCCTTTCGGCTCTCAGGCTTCTACTCACCAGCTTTTTCTGATAATGCTAATTAAGGGGATACAATTAAACCTGGTTCTAGCGGTATTCAATCTCATTCCGGTAAACCCCTTAGATGGTTCCCATATTCTAAGCGGGATTATGCCCCTGCAGTACCAGAGCCAGTTGCAACAGATTCAGAGATATTCATTTTACGTCCTCTTAGGGGTAATCGTCCTGGACTATTTTCTTAATCTGGGTATCCTCTGGGCTATTTTCAAGCCATTCATTTTCTTTTTCGGAACTCTCTTCGCAGGTCCGGATTTTATCCGGTTCATCTAATGCTGGAGCGCTATTCTTCCCTTGATGTCATTCTGAGTCACGCCAAAGGCGGGACGAAGAATCCATTTGAAGTTGCACAGATTCTTCGGTCGCTTCGCTCCCTCAGAATGACAAAAGTAAGATTAACGAAACTTCTTTTTTTCATACCACTTCTTTTTCTTGGTTGTTATCCATCAGCCCGCCTGAAACCTCCTCCAGAAGAGCTTACTCCGGAAAGAGTCTTAGAAAGGGCGATTTCAAACCAGGAGCTGGTTAACTCCTCAGCTTCTCTCATAAGTTTCAACTTCAAATCTTCACAGGAAAACTTCTCCGGGGATTTAGAGCTTTTTTTCAGAAAACCGGATAATTTTGCCTTTGCAGTTAAAGCCCTTTTGGGTCCGGACTTTGTCTCCGGTTCGATCAGTGCTGACAGCCTTTTGCTTTTTTTCCCGCGGAGCAAGCAGTATTATAAAGGCAGGAGTATAAATTGCATAAAAGGGGTTGAATCTCAAACTGAATTTGACCTTTTCTGTCTTTTGAGACTCCTTGTCTCTGAGACAAAGATAAACCAGGAGAAAGCTCATTTCACAGGTATGGATAAGGAGAACTACGTTTACGAGGACAGCATCGAGACCTGGAAAAGAAGTTTTTGGGTAAATAAAGAAGGAGCCTTCCTGACAAAAAGTATCTGGGAACCAATCTTTTCGACCGGGATAAAAGCAGGTGAATCCAATGAATTCGTAATAGAGTATAAGAATTTTGAGAAATTCAACCAGACCAAGCTTCCCAGAGCTATAGAGATAAAATCCCTGGATGAAAAAGTGAAACTGAAACTCAAATTTTTAGAGAGGAACATAAATATCTCCATTCCTAATAAAAAATTTCAGATTAAAATCCCTGAAGATGCCAAACCGGTTGAAATTGATAAATCAGGTTAGCAGTATGTAGTGCGACCCTTTCAGGGTCGCAAATAGAACAGGCAAGAATGCCTGTTGTACCGTTCCACTTCTCAAAAGATATTGACTTTTGGGGCTGTAGATATTACAATAATTTTAAATCGCTTTCAGGAAATCTATATTCGTAGACTACTTGAATGTCGATTATTATAGACTAAAGAATAAAAGATGAGAAAAACGCTGGAGAAAAAAGGGAAATCGTTCTTAATACAGGTACTGAGGCTTATGTTAAGAAATAAGCCCGTTCAGGATAAAGTTGATCTATCTGCCGTTAAAAAGATACTGGTAATAAGACAGGACAACCGGATCGGCAATCTTATTTTGACCACTCCGCTACTTTTAGCCCTGAGGAAATCTTTCCCCCAGGCTAAGATATCTTTTCTCTCCAGTAGCGTATCAACAGAGGTTTTCTCCGGCTCAAAATTAGTGGATGAGCTTTTGGTCCTGGAGAAAAAAAGATATATCCGTAATCCTTTTGCTTTCATCTCTCAGATTTTCTCGCTGAGAAGAAAAGGTTTCGATCTTGCCTTTGACTGTTCAGACGAAAATCACCTTTCCTTTGGTCATGGGATGTGGATTTATCTTTCAAGAGCTAAATACCGAGTCGGGCATAAAAGGGAGAAAAGCGACCTCTTCCTGAACATAGAGGTTCCTCCGGTTAATCATACCCGGCATGCAACTGAGATGCATCTGGACCTTTTGAAATTTTTAATGCCGGGAGTATCTGGTGAATTGCCATTCTTAGAAGTAAAAGCGGAAGAAAAGAAATATATCAGAAATTATCTGAAGAAAATGGGAATATCTGATGAGGGTTTTCTGGTGGGGATAAACCTGGGCGGAACCGGTGAGAAAAGGTGGGAAGTAGAAAATTTCATTGAATTGGGTAACAAGCTAAAAGAAAAGGAAAATGTAAAGGTGATTTATATCTGGGGACCGGAAGAGAAAGAGCTGGTTAAGAATCTGAAAATCACCGTGGTCCTGCCTGAGATTCTATCACTGCCTAAACTCTCAGCTCTCCTGCAAAGGTGTAATTTTCTTATTTCCTCTGATTCCGGCATAATGCATCTTGCCACCGCTGTCGGGACACCTACCTTAACTATCTTCATCCATTCAGACCCGCAGAAGTTTGGTCCAAAAGGCAAAGGGGATAGAGTGATATCAACACTCAATGGCAAACTGGAAACAGAAGAAGTTTTGAAGGAAGCTGAAAGAATGACACAGGAATTGTCAGAAGGCAAACAGATTAAAATAAAAACGATATAAAATGACAGATGACAAATGACACCTGTAGCGTCGGGCTTTACGCCCGACGAAGAACGAAAAATGCAAAAAGAAAAAAAGAAATATAAAACTTTCGGCAGAAATCGTTCATTAAGATTAAAGGAATTTCCCTACAAAGGGCCATATGTTTATTTCGTCACTTCTACCACGTATGATCGGCAAACGTATCTTTCGCATTCACGGTTGGCCAATGCCATAATTGAGGAAATAAAGGAAATCAGGTCCACAGAAAATATCAAGCTGTATGCATATTGCATAATGCCTGATCATGTGCACTTGCTTTTTTCTCCAGAGGAGGATGGAAAAAATCTCTCTGACATTATGCAACTAATACATGGCAGGACGACAAGAGTGTTCTGGGAACAAGAAGGTAAAGGCAAGCTCTGGCAGAGAGGTTTCTACGATCATGTTGTCAGAAAGAACGAAGATCTGAGAGAAATTGCGCTCTATATTCTGGCAAACCCTGTGCGAAAAGGTTTGGCAGATAAATATGAGGACTATCCGTTCTGCGGTCTGATAGATGACTTGCCTGTTTAGAGAAAGCCTTAAGGCTGGAATGAAGGTGAAGGTACCCAAGTTCACTGCTCGGTAAAGAGAACGTCGGGGATGAACCCCGACGCTACGTAGCGTCGGGCTTTACGCCCGACGAAAGACAAAAAGATAAAAGAATAATATGAGACTTTATATAAGACTTCTAAAATTCATAAGACCGCATCTGAAATCTCTGGTGGGAGCTACTCTTTTTATGATACTCTTTGCCGGGATGAGCGGGTTTTCTCTTACTATGGTGATTCCATTTACCAAGATGATTTTTTCCGATAACGGATCCGTAGGATATGAGAAGAGTTCAGCCTCTGCCGATACGAGCGAAAGCCTGCAGCAGAAGTCTTCGTCAGGTGGAGAAAGTTTGGTAGTTCTGGTTCCTGGAAAACTCAAACAGCAGTTCGATTCCTGGCTTAAAGGAAAAGATAAGGTGGACAGCCTTAAGCGGTTGTGTATCTTCATCTTAGTTATATTCTTTTTAAAGAATTTATTCTGGTATCTGGAGAACTATCTTATGGTTATCGTTCAGGAAGGTGTAGTAAAGGATTTAAGAGATAGACTCTATTCTCATTATCACCTTTTGCCTTTAGAATATTTTCACGGAAAGAAGACCGGGGTATTGATCTCCAGGGTGACTAACGATGTAAGTCTGGTAAAGAATGCGGTCTCCTCAGGATTTGTCGGAGGATTAAACCAGTTTTTTTTGGCGATCGTTTATCTTTTTTTGGTAATCTGGGCAAGCTGGAAATTGACTTTGATTGCGCTTCTGCTTTTTCCCCCCAGCATCTTTATAATCACCAAAGTGGGAAAGAGGCTGCGCTCAAAAAGCGTTTTAGCCCAGCAGAAGATGGGAAACATAACTTCAGTCTTGCAGGAGACAGTCTCCGGTATCAAGGTTGTCAAGGCTTTCGCAATGGAGGGATTTGAGCTGAAGAAATTTTTCAATTTTACCAGAGATTATTTTAAGACTATGGTGCGGTTGACCAGAGTCGGCTCCTTAGCACCACCGTTGACTGAATTCCTAGGAGTTGTAGCTGGAGTTCTGATCCTCTGGTTCGGAGGAAGAGCTATCTTAGCTGGTGGAGGACTCACCCCGGACCGGTTCTTCCTTTTTCTTATTGCCATGTTCTCTTTGATGCAGCCTTTGAAGATTTTAAGCCACGTGAATATCGATATTCAGCAGGGCTTAGCCGCAGCAGCAAGAATTTTTGAAGTCCTGGATACCCAGCCCAAAATCGAAAGCCCTGAGGATGGGGCTAAAATCAATAGTCTGAAACAAGGCGTGAAATTTGAGAATGTATCATTCAGATATAACCGGCAGAAAATTGCATTAGAGAAAATCGATTTAGAGGTAAAATCCGGAGAGATAGTGGCGCTGGTGGGTCCATCTGGTGCTGGCAAGTCCACTTTAGTTGACCTGCTCCCCCGTTTCTATGATCCAAATGAAGGGGTCATCGAGATAGACGGTGTAGACTTAAGAAGAATGAACTTGAACTCTTTACGAAACCTGATGGGGATAGTTACCCAGGAGACTATACTCTTTAATGACACGGTCTGGAATAA
>MEWM01000085.1:23104-23246 GCA_001775355.1 candidate division Zixibacteria bacterium RBG_16_43_9
CTACACCGGAGAAAGTCAATGAAGTGGCTAAAATGGCTAATGCTTATGATTTCATTCAGAACCTGCCAGAGGGATACAATACCATAATCGGGGATAGAGGAGTAAAGCTCTCTGGCGGTGAAAGGAAGAGAATATCCATCGC
>MEWM01000085.1:23268-27767 GCA_001775355.1 candidate division Zixibacteria bacterium RBG_16_43_9
GATGAAGCCACCTCTGCCTTAGATTCAGAATCAGAGTTACTGGTTCAGGAGGCAATCGACCGGCTGATGAAAAACCGCACCACTTTTGTGATTGCGCATCGACTTTCTACTATTCAAAACGCAGATAAGATCGTGGTTATAGATGAGGGAAGGATAGTTCAGATAGGAAAGCATAAGGAACTGGTCCAGGAGGAGGGGTTGTATAAGAAGCTTTATGAGATGCAGTTTAAATTCAATGACGAGTAAGAAAGGTTCAAGAGTTCAAGAGAAAGAAAAACAGAAAAAGGAATAAGGAACATGGCTTGGAGTGTAAACCTTTAGGTTTACAAGACTGATGTAGCGTCCCGTCTCTGACGGGACGAAGATTCACTCTCCTCATAGGCGAGGGCAAGGGTGAGGTCTAAGAATGGCACGAAAGAACGGTAGGACAGACATTCCTGTCTGTCGTTCAAACGGTGTAGCGTCGGGCTTTATGCCCGACGATATATGTAGCGGAAACCTTTAGGTTTCCATTTGTTAGGATGGTGTAGGTGGAAGGCTGAAGTCTTCGCCGGGATCCTGTGGACAAGACCCTGGTGGCCTTCCGCTACAAAAAAACTACGAAAGACAAAAATGTCAAAAATCAACCCAAAAAGAATCTTAATCATTCAATTGCGCCGCATCGGGGATGTGCTGATGTGCACTCCTGCCATCCGGGCTCTGAGAAAAAGGTTTCCGGAAAGCTTCATTTCGTTTTTGACTGAAAAGGAGTCTGAGCCGCTTCTCAGATTTAATCCGTATCTGAATGAGAAAATAATACTGGACAGAAAAAAGTACAGTCATTTTTTTTATCTGCTGAAGACGATTAGAAAGCTCAGAAAGGAGAATTTCGATTTAGCCATAGATTTTTTCGGGAATCCCCGCTCAGCTTACTTCACATTTTTGTCAGGCGCCAGAACCCGTGTAGGGTTTGATCTCCCGCGCAGAAGAGTTCTCTATAACATTCTAGCGTCTCGCGGGACTTCCTCAGAATATGCTGCTTTATCCCGCCTGAAAGCTCTCAAACCTCTGGGGATTGAATATGATGATTTTAAGCTGGATTTTTTTCTGTCAGATGAAGCCAGAAGCTTTGCAGAACAATTTTTTCAAAAAGAAAATTTAAATACTGAGAATCTGGTCATCTCCGTCTCTCCGACAAGCCGTAGGAGATTCAATTTCTATTCCCTGGACAGGTATGCGCAAATCTGCGACTGGTTTATTCAGGAGTTTGCAGCTAAGATAGTTTTAGTCTGGGGACCGGGAGAAGAAAAAGTCGTCCAAGATGTATCATCTAAAATGAGAAATAAACCGATTATCTCTCCACACACCCCATCCCTTTTAGAATTAGGCGCAGTTCTGGAAAGATGTGACTTGCATATCGGAAATGATAACGGAACAAAACATATCGCCACAGCAGTGGGGAAACCAACTTTTACCATTTATGGTCCCAATAGTCCTTTAAGCTGGACCTTTCCTGACCCTCGCAGACACGGTTATATAAAAAAGGAAGTCGATTGTCCCAATTGTGAAAATGAGAAACATAATTGCGAAAGTCTGGAATGCCTGGATTGTTCAGTTGGAGAAGTGAAAACAAAAATCAAAGAGTTTCTAAATTCCTTGAGTGAATTGAAAGATAACCTCACCCTATCCTTGAAAAGGAGAGGGAACTAAATGTAGCGGAAACCTTCAGGTTTCCATTTGTTTAGAGAGAAACAAGTGGAAGGCTGAAGTCTCAAGACCTTGAGGCCTTCCGCTACAAAAAACGTCGGGGATGAACCCCGACGCTACGAAAAGCCGTGTTTGTAGCGTCGGGCTTTACGCCCGACGGTGGAATGGAAAACGTCTGGACGAAAAGACTGGAGTGTAAACCTTCAGGTTTACTATTAAGATAAAGCTAAAGCTTTATACTCCAAGAGAACGCTAAACGCCACAAAATACTTTAGCGAATGAAAAAAACTCTCAACATCCTACAACTGGTAAATTTCAGGTGGTACAATGCCTGCGCCCATTATGCGGTGACTCTTTCTTCTGGCTTTCAGAAGAGAGGTCATAGGGTCATACTGTCAGGAGACAGGAATTCTCCTCCCCTGCGGATGGCTGAAAAGATGGGATTGGAGATTTTTCCGGACCTGTATTTGAGTTATCAAAATCCAGGCAGGTTTTTTTATAATATCAAAAGATTAAAGGATGTCATCGAGCAAGAAAAAATCGATCTGGTTAATGCCCATCAAGGTACTGGACAGTTTTATGCCAGCCTGGTCAGAAAACTATTTAAGAAAAATTTTGTTCTAATCCGGACTCGTGGAGATCAAAGAAAACCTAAAAGTAATCTGTTTAACAGATGGCTGAATAAAAAGTGGACTGATGGAATCATTACTACGGCGGAGACTCTTTACCAGAGTTATACAGAGAAATTCCCGCTGGACAAGAGCAGATTGATCAATATCCCTTTGGGGATTGATTTCAATTGCTTTTCTCCTCTGGAAAAGGATTTGGAGCTGGGAAAAAGCCTCGGAATTTCAGATGGTGAGTTAGTGGTGGGAATCTTGGGAAGGCTTTCACCGGTTAAAGGGCATCGATATTTTATCCAGGCCGCGGCTGAGGTGCTTAAGAGTTTTCAGCCCGTCAAGTTCTTAATCGCGGGAGAGGATGCCCAGGTAAAATCTTGCCGATTGAAAGAATTGGTTAAGGAGATGGGAATCTCGGACAACTTTATTTTCATAGGATGGGTTGAGGATTCGAGGAAGATAATCTCTCTTATGGATATTGCAGTAGTTTCTTCGACCGGCTCCGAGACCATAGCCAGAGTGGCTTTGGAATATATGGCTTTAGGAAAACCGGTCGTGGGGACGGAAATTAACGCCATTCCTGAAGTCGTAAAGAACGGCATAAACGGGTTTATCGTCCGACCAGAGGATAGCCGAGGTATGGCAGAAGTGATGTTGCAGTTACTTGAGGATAAGGATAAAAGAGAAAAGTTCGGCAAAGCCTCAAGAGCTTTAATTGAGAATGAATTTTCCCTGGACACTTTTGTAGACAAAACTGAAAAGTTCTATTTCAGCTTCTTATAAAGGAAATTTATTTATGCCCAGGATATCTGCAATTGTCATCACTTACAACGAGGAGAAGAATATTCAGAGGTGCCTGGAGAGTCTGAGCTGGGCGGATGAGATTGTGGTGGTTGATTCCTTCAGCCAGGACAGAACAAAGGATATTGCTTCATCCTTTACTGACAAAATCTTCGACCTGGAATGGCAGGGATTTGGAAAGCAAAAGGAAATTGCCAGGACAAAAGCTTCATACGATTGGGTCTTATCTGTGGATGCGGACGAGGTGGTTTCGGAAAAATTAAGAGAAGAAATCAAGAGCGTGATAAATAAAAATGATTCTTCAGACGGGTATTACATTCCTCGCCGGTCCAATTTTTTAGGGAGATGGATTAAACACAGCGGCTGGTACCCAGATTACGTCTTAAGACTTTTCAGGAAACACCAGACAAGATTTGATGACTCCCCGGTGCACGAGAAATTGATTTTAGATGGAAAAGCGGGTTTTCTGAGGAATGAGATTAGACACTATACTGATCCGGACATCTCTCACTATCTTTTAAAAATGGATAAATACACTACCTTAAGCGCAAAGAAACTTCTGGCAGAAGGGAAGAGCCTCACTCTTTTTGATTTGCTTTTCAGACCGATGGCGATCTTCTTCAAAATGTATCTGTTCAAATCTGGATTCCTGGATGGCTGGCAGGGTTTTCTTTTAGCCTGTTTTTCCTCCTTTCACGTTTTCGTCAAATACGCCAAGTTGTGGCATTTAAGGAAATCTCTTCCTTCGTAGTGCGACCCTTTCAGGGTCGCTTGACCTATCGTAGGGGCACGGCGCGCTGTGCCCCTACATATCGATAACTTACGATGTGATTTCATAGATGGAATCGTCTTTACTATGAAAAAACTAAACCTAAGCGGCACAGAGAAATTCCTGATCGTCCGCACAGACCGGATTGGCGATTTGATTTTATCCACACCAGTTGCGGAAGTGCTGAAAAGAAGTTATCCGAAGTCCCGGGTTACCATGCTGGTTTCTCCTTATACTAAAGAACTTTTAAAGAATAATCCCTGGGTGGATGAAGTGATAACGGATGACGATGTCGGCTTCAGGGACTCTTTGAAGCTCTTAAGAACTCTAAGGGGAAAAAGATTCGATATAGTTGTACTGTTGCGTCCGACTCTGAGACTTGCTTTTCTGCTTTTCTTCTCCGGAGTCAAGATAAGAATTGGAACGGGTTACCGTGCTTACCAGTTTCTCTTCAACCATAAGATTTATCAGCATCGTAAAACTATTAAGAAACATGAATTAGAATATAACCTGGATATGCTCGCTCCTCTGGGGGTTTCCTCCGAAAAGATTCTGCCAAAGATATATCTGTCGCCAGAGGAGGAGAATTACTCTCGACAAATTTACGATGATACGATGATCTG
>MEWM01000086.1:0-14212 GCA_001775355.1 candidate division Zixibacteria bacterium RBG_16_43_9
GAAATCGTAAGCGGAGAACCATTACCCGGGGATGATGCCTCAGAAGTAAAGTTTTTCCCTGCGAAAAGCATCCCTCAAAATATCGCCTTCCAGTCCCATCGCCAGGCTCTAAAAGATTACTTCTCCACCCGGTAGCCCACATTGCCCTCAATGTGGGTAAGAGGGGCCGTAGCGTCCTCACTCCCGTGAGGACGATTATGTTTACTCTTCCTTGATGAGAGGGTTATTACGGAGGGGCGGTCGATAAAAGCCTTACGATCCTACAGAGGCTTTGCTCCCCGTAGGGAGTTCAACTCCGCCCCCAGCACGGGTAGTTGCTCGATTTATCGAGCTAAAAACATGCCCAATAAATTGGGCAACTACAACTTACCATCCGTTTGTGTTTTTATTCCCTCTCCCTCAAGCCGATTAAGCATTACGGTCCTACGGAGGCTTCGCTCCTCGTAGAGGGGAGAGGGGATTCTGACCTCGTTGCCTCGAAAGAGGCAACGCTACAGTTTTTTTCTCTTCATTCTATCATTATAAAAATGCCCGATCTGCCGATAAAAAGAAATGAATCTTTATCTTTTAAACTCTTCTCCTGTGGAGGATGGGAATGAACAACTCTGGGGTTAACAAAAAGGACAAAACTGCCTTGGAGGAAATGGAAAGCCTCTTTCAGAAAGTCCAGACCGCACACCCCCGTTTACAAAATAACACTACTGGAAAATTTAAAAATGATGATTTAGAAGCCCTCTTAGAGGTCAGTCAGGCGATTAACTCCTCTCTGGTGCTGGATGACATCCTGCAGACCGTGATGAAAAAGGCAGTCTCTCTTTTAAGGGCGGAAAGAGGTTTCCTGATGCTTTTGGATGATAAGGGTGAACTTCAGTTCAAGACCGCGCATAATATAACCAACGAATCCTTGAACAAAGAGGACTTCAGGATAAGTATGTCGATTGCCAATAAGGTGGCAACAACTGGCGAATCGATCTATACCAGCGATGCTTTAAAAGATGAGAGGTTCTCCAAACAAAAAAGCATCCTGGAGCTCAAGTTAAAATCGATAATGTGCGTTCCTTTGAAAAGCAAGGAGAAGATCATAGGAATACTGTATCTGGACAATTCTTCTAAAAACAACGTATTTTTGCAGAGCGACCTTTATGTTTTTGAGCTTTTTGCCGGGCAGGCTGCCATTGCCATTGAGAATGCCAAATTATACGAGAACCTTTTAGCCCTGAAAATATACAACGAAAACGTAGTCAGCCGCACCCCGATTGGGCTGCTGGTGGTGGACAATAACCTCTGGATCACCATAGCCAACCAGGCTTCCAGGGAGATTTTCAAGAAAGCCGGCTGGAGAGAGGATCTTTCAGATCTTTCCTTCAACCAGATCTCCATTTTAGACTTGGTTCCAGAGGAAGAGAAGAACAAGTGGAAAAAGATCTGCTATCAGGTGCTATATACTGGCCAGCCTTATGAGGAGGCAAAATCTTTTCATAAGTTTAAAGATGAAGAATTAGTCTTATCTGTAAAGGTAAGCCCTTTGGAAAACGTGGAGAACAGAATAATGGGCTTGATCCTGGTAGTGGAGGACATCACCGATAAGGTGCTTCTGGAAAAAAGGCTTATCCAGTCTGAGAAACTGGTGGCTGCCGGGGAGATGTCAGCTTCCATAGGGCATGAGTTAAATAACTACCTTACCATAATCCTGAACAACGCTGAGCTCTTACCTTTACACTTGAAAAAAGGTGAGCTTGAAAAAGTCTCCTCCAATGCCAAGGCTATCTTGGAAAGTGTCAACACTATGAAGCGCTTCACCGATGGGCTGATGGATTTTTCCAAGCTGGAGACTAAGGTGGAAAAATATGACCTGAAAAACCTGATCGAGGACCTGCTCTTCTCTTTAAGACCGCAAACCAAGTTCTCCCAGATAAAGTTCAACACCAATTTTGACCCGGAGTTACCTATGCTGGAGTTAGATGCAGGTCAAATCCAGCAGGTTTTTTTAAACCTGTTTAACAATGCGGCTGAATCTATAAAGGAAAGGTCAGACGGAAAAGGGGAGATCTGGATCTCCAGTGAATACAAGCCTGAAGAGAAAAAAATCTGGGTGAAGATAGAGGACAACGGCACGGGGATCTCTCCGGAGAACTTAAGTAAGATCTTTGAGCCGCATTTCACCACCAAGAAAGAGGGTCACGGACTGGGGCTGGTGACCTGTCAGAAGATCATAAGAAACCATAAAGGGGAAATAAAGGTGAAAAGCGAGTTAGGAAAAGGTACCTCCTTCCTGCTCAGTTTCCCTTTAAGCTCCTCTTAAATTGTTACTGACGTTGAGACTTTTTTTTAGAAATTTGAAATTCTCCCTCTCCTCTCTTTAAAAAAATATTCTGAAGTTATGTCAACCGAAAAAGAGTTCATTACTCCACGCTATCAAGTCATAAAAGAAATTGGCCAGGGCGGCTTGGGAAAAGTCTTAGAGGTTATAGACCTGTGGCAGGGAAAAACTGTTGCCCTGAAGCTCCATTTACCCAAAGAAGACCAGAAAGAAGACAGCCTGGAGAATTTCAAGCAGGAATTCAGGCTGACCTCAGAGCTATCTCACCCCGGCATAGTGGAGGTCTATGATTTTGGGTATACTCTTGACAAAAGCGCCTTCTACACTATGGAGATGGTGCAGGGAGAAGAGCTCACTCCAGAAGTTGCCCGGCCAGATTTAAACAGGTTTTACCAGGTCGTTTGGCAGATCTGCGACATACTGGAGTACCTTCACTCTCAGGATCTTGTGCATGCTGACCTTAAACCCTCCAATTTCAAGTTAACCGGTAACATCTTCTCCGTAAAACTCCTAGACTTCGGATTAGCACGCAAAACCTTCTCTCAAGCTTCTTCCAGCACTGCAGGGACACTTGAATACATGGCTCCAGAGGTTTTTCTCGGTCGAGAAATTGACTCACGAACAGACCTTTATTCCCTTGGGATAATCTTATTTGAGCTTCTGACCTCAAATGTCCCTTTTTCCTCTGAGGATCCTTTGATTCTGAGGTCTGACCATCTGGAGAAAACTGCCCCTCCTCCGTCTGCCTTTAGACCTGAATTGCCGCAGAGTCTGGACTCACTGGTTCTGAAGCTGCTTGAAAAAAAACCTGAGGATCGCTTTCAGGATATATCAGAGCTAAAAGAGGCTCTTGCGGATATTACTCCTTTTCCAGCCTGGGGATCTGAGAAGACTTCCTATTTAAACAGAATCTACGGTGGTAAGATCCTCGACCGGGAGAAAGAATATGAGGCACTGAAAAAAGAGCTGGATGAATCACTTACCCGCGGAGGAAGGTTATTTCTGATCGAGGGAGAGATGGGAATAGGTAAATCCACTCTTCTTAAATACCTAAAAAGGGAAGCCCAGCTTGAAGGGATTCTTTTTGTTCAGATAGATTGCCTCAAGGATGAGACCCACCCTCTCCAGCCCGTAAGAGAGCTTTTCAGCCGAATCTGGCCCTTTTTTGAAAAGCTTCATCCCTCATTTGGCGAAAGATACGAAGAGATTTTTAAATCTTTCTTAAACCAAGGTTATGAAAAAGAAGGTCAGGCCAGTTCAGAACTGGAAAAACTCTCTTCTTTCATACTTGAGGCTTCTAATCTTTATCCTTTTGTTTTAGCTTTTGAAGATCTTCACCATATGGGAGAAGGAAGTCTGGTTCTGTTGGAGGAACTGACTAAAATCCTGGATAAGTCTAAGCTCTTCTTATGCGGAACCCTACAAGAAGCCAATTTAGACCCAAAGGGTAAGCTTAAATCTTTGATCAACTGCCTGACTGGTTCAAACCAGTTCCACCTTTTGAGATTACCCTCTCTTACGATGCAGGACCTGGGTAAGCTCCTGTCTCAGAAGTTAGGACAGAAAACTGTCCCTGATACTTTGCTTGATTTCATTTACCAGAATTCCTCCGGGGTTCCACTTTTTGCTTTGGAAATTTTGAAGTATCTGTTTGAAAAGAAAGCCCTGTATGTTGAAAAAAGCTTCTTTAGATTTGAAGAACAGCTTCTAAAAGGGATCAATATCCCTGACACTATCGAAAAGACGATCCTGGGGAATCTCAGAAAATACCCTGAGGAAGTCTTGAATTTTCTCAATCTGGCTTCACTTATCGGTATGGAGTTTGACCTGAACTCTATAAAATTCCTGACAGGATATGAAGAGGACAAAACATTCGAATCTCTCTTCGTACTTTTGAAGGACCGAATTTTGATTCAGGCTCAGAAAAGACTTAACTCCCTGGCATATGCTTTCGCCACCCCCGTGCTCCAGTCTTTAATCTACAAGAACTTCGTAGGAGACAAGGAAGCTCTCCATCGTAAACTGGCATATTTTCTGGAGGGACGAAAATCCAGGGGAGAGGAAATCGAGACCGAAGAGATCGCTTCTCATTTCATCTTCAGCGATGATTACTTTAAAGCTTATGATTACTCCCTTATCTGTGCCATTAAAAATCAGAAGGATCTGGACTTCCCTCAGGCTTTAAAATATCTGGAAAAAGCCTTAGCGGCCGCTGAAAAACTTTCTGATGAGAAAGAGGAATCAAAAAGGATTAGTCAGGCCCTTATGCAAAGGGGCGACTTGTTAAAAAGCATCGGCGAATTAAACCAGGCTCAAAAAGACTACGAGGAGATTCTGAAGATAACTGATTTCTTAGAAGACCAGAGGCTAGTGGCTGAGACTTATAAGGATTTGGGAGATCTTTTCAGGTTAAAACATGATTACCAGAACGGGTTGGACAGTTTGTTAAAAGCTAAGGCCATCTTTCAGCAATTGGAAGACACCAAAGAGGTCGCTCGCACACTGAACAATTTAGGAAATATTTACTGGATAGATTCTCAATATGAAAAAGCCTTAGAAGCATTTAGAGAAGCTCTGGAAATTCATAGGTCTTTGGATAACAAGCACGATATAGCTTCCACCCTGAATAATATGGGCTCAATTTATGTTTCTCAACATCAATATAATAAAGCGCTGGAATATCACGAGCAATCTTTACAGATAAAGAAAGAGCTGGGAAACAAAGAGGAGATAGCCAGAAGTTTAAACAATATCGGTTTTGTCTATTATCTTATGGGAAGCCTGCAAAATGCCGTAAAATCTTACCTGGGATCTCTTGAACTTAATCAGGAGATAGAAAACCAGAAGGAAATATCTATAAACCTGGTAAATCTAAGCGAGAGTTACTTTAAATTGGGGGATTATCGGAAAGCTATAGATTATGCCAGAAAAGGGTTAGAGATAGCCCGGGAAATAGGCTTCCAGCAGCCAGTGGGCTATTTATTAAAGAGTCTGGCTAATATAGACCTGGAAACTGGTTCCTATCAGGGTGCATTAACTCAATTGAAAGAAGCTCTAGATATTTCCGACGAAATAAAGGATAAAGAATTGAAAGTTTCAGTTCTGCTCTCTCTGGGAAGGTTGTTCTTTCTGTTGAACCGTTCAGAAGATGCGAATCGGTTTTTGGAAGAAGCTCAGGAGATATCGCAGCAAACAAATGATAAAAGGACCCAAATAGCAGTTGGTCGCTTAAAGGGAATACTCTTAAGAAAAAACAAAAAGACCGCTGAAGCCTTGAAGCTGCTGGAAAATTCGATCGCCCTGGCTGAGGAGCTGAACTCGTTGGAGGATAAGCTCAGCTTGAGCCTGGATTTTGCCTGGGCTTATTTAGACTCAGAACAAAACCAGATGCGTGAAACCTCTCTGGAAAACGCCAAAAAGATCATCGCTCAAAATAGCATGCCTCTAATTGAATCCGAATATCATTATATGCTTTTCAGGAAGGAATTCAAGCAGGGAAATTTGAATCAGGCCCTAAAATACTCAGAAACAGCTTTGGAGAAAGCCTCAGGGCTAAATCGACTGGAAATTATCTGGAGGATTCATTATCTCAGGGGAAAGCTCTACTTTTTGAATAACGACTTAGAGAGCGCTTATAAAGAATATGAAAAAGCTGGCAAACAGATTAAAAATCTAAGTCAGAATATAGATGACCCGGAGTTAAAACAAAGCTACCTTAACGAAAAAGAAAAGCTTGATCTTCTCACCGACATAAAAAAACTTGCGCAGGAGATGATGAGTTCAACTTAGAAAGAAAAGGAAAAGACCACCCAGGAGCAGGGTGGTCTTTCTATTAGGAGGTGCTAATTGTCGTTACAAAAAGCAACCAGGACAAATTACTGTCCGCCGTTAGATGATAAAGGAGCAATCTTCTCCTCTAACTCCTCCACCTCCAGGATTAATTCTTTCAGCTCCATAGAATCACCTCCTCCTTATGTTCAAAATATGAACATTCGTAGATAAAAAAATTCCCGCGCCTTTAAAAAATCAACTAATTTGCCAAGTTTGTCTTACTGCGAATATCCCTTTTCAAAAAGCAAGTGCTTGTGAGGAGTAATTCTAATACTAAATTACCCAGCTAATTACATCCCTCTCCTCAACTATTAATCTAACCCTGCATAGTCTCTTGTCAAGCAAAATCTTGAGTCTCTCCAAAGTTTTTTTGAAAAATACGCACCTTACCTCAACATATTGTAAAATATTTTATTTCAGATACAAGATATAGAAAAAGAGATACTATGTTTTTTCTTCCCAATATATAATCAAATAGGTTACCAAGTTAATTATTTTGCTCTTTTGCATCCTTTTTTGTTATCCTTTGAATATTCTTAACTTATTGACAATGAGTTCCATTTTGGAAAGAGCCTTGAGGTCAAATAGGTCAATTCTCTACAGATAATCGCCTGGCTCAAGATAAAATTTCTCTTTACCCTATAGTTTTGTCAGAAGCCAGCTCGCCCAGAACAAAAAATTGAATCAAAAAAATTTTTCGAGAAAATCCTTTTTAATACCTTGCCAATCTGAAGATCAAAATATATAATTAATCAAATTCTTTTTAACTATGGCTAAACTCCAGCTCAGTAAAGTGAACAAGCATTTTGACAAAAATCAGGTCTTGAAGGAGATCAGCTTTGAAGTGGAGGAAGGCGAGTTTTTCGTGCTGGTGGGTCCGTCTGGCTGCGGAAAAAGCACCATCTTGAGAATGATAGCCGGATTAGAAGAGGTTTCCACAGGAGAGATTTATTTAGATGGAGTTCTGATCAACCACTTCCCATCTAAACAAAGGGATGTGGCTATGGTTTTCCAGAACTATGCCCTGTACCCACATTTCACAGTTTTTGAGAACCTTGCTTTTCCCTTGAAACTCAGAGGGTATTCAAAAGAGGAAATCAGACTAAGGGTCTGTGAGACTGCCGACATTCTGGGATTGGGTGGGCTGCTTCAGAGAAAACCCAAAGCTCTTTCTGGAGGGGAAAGACAGAGGGTGGCTTTAGGCAGGGCAATAGTCAGAAAACCAAAACTTTTTCTTTTTGATGAACCCTTATCCAATTTAGATGCTCTTCTCAGGGTCCAGATGAGAGGGGAGCTTTTAAAACTTCACAAAAGCTTAAAGACCTCTGTCGTATATGTGACCCATGACCAGTTAGAGGCTATGACCCTGGGTGATAGGTGCCTGGTTTTGAAGGAAGGCACTATTCAGCAGATCGGTGCGCCTTTTGAGCTGTACAGTTCACCTTCTAATATCTTTGTTGCTTCCTTCATAGGAACGCCTTCGATGAATCTGCTTAAAGGTATTCTGATTTCTTCTTTGGAATTTACCTTTGGGGACAGGAGTAGACTCTCTCTCCCTGGGAAATTTGAGGAGGATTTGAAAGCGTACGCCGGCAGGGAAATCTGCCTGGGAATAAGACCTGAAGATGTCCGGATTGCTGGAAAAAGCCAGAATCTAAAATTTGAGTTAGAGCAGATCGAGCCTGTCGGGGCTGAGGCTTTCCTTTATTTTAAAGCCGGAGACCAGAAATTAGTGACCAGGGAAAGATTTTATGAAAACCTTCATCCCGGGATTTTCTCAGAATTATCTTTCAATTTGGATAAAGCTTTATTCTTCGATTTGAAAACCGGAGAAAATATTTTTAAACTGAGAATTGATAATAGATAAATGGAAAGTTTGCAGGAAAAAAACCGGGGCTATGGTTCGATTTTTCGGAATCTGAATTTCTTTTCAATCTGGATAGGCCAGACTATCTCAGTGGTCGGCGATTTCTTGTATATAATAGCCCTGATGTGGTGGGTCCTGGAAAAAACCGGCTCCACTGCCGCTATGGCTACTGTGGCCATCTGCTCTTCCCTGCCGGCCATCATCCTGGGACCTTTTGCTGGAACATACGTTGACCGGGTGGATAAAAGGAGGCTTTTGATCCTGATGGACCTGGGGCGTGGGGTGCTGATCGCTGTACCTGGAGTGCTTTACTTCTTGAATCAACTTCAGGTCTGGCACATATTTGTAATCGCAGCCTTCCTTTCATCTATGTCAACCTTCTTTAACCCCGCCTTAGCCTCATTCCTACCGGTGATAGTAAATAAGGAGCAGTTAGTCCGGGCTAATTCGATCTCTCAGATGAGCAGTAACTTAAGCGGGATTATCGGGCCTGCTTTAGGGGGAGCACTGGTAGCTCTGTTTGGAGCAGGAACAGTAATGATTTTGGACGCTTTAAGCTTTTTCGTCTCGGTTATCGCCATATTCCTGGTGAGAGTCAAAGTTGAGCAGGTTTTTCCCTCAGAGGAAAGAAAAAGATTCCTGCAGGAGCTTATGGATGGTCTGAATTTCATCCGGAAAGAGTCAGGGATACTGGGGCTTGTGGTTTTATTCTCCGTGCTGAATTTCTTCGTGGCTCCGGTAGGGGTTTTAATCCCGCTGATGGTTAAGAAGATATTGAAGATGGGAGCAGAGGGATTCGGGGTGCTTGGCTCAAGCATCTCTGTAGGAATGGTTCTGGGCAGCCTTTTCCTCGGGATGATTGGCGGAGTTAGAAGAAAAGGAACCTTTATAATGATAGGAATAGTTGTAGCCGGATCCTTTTTAGCCCTGTTCGGGGTCTCGGAATCCTTCTGGACCTCGATCTTTCTTCTGGGCGGGTGCGGGTTTGGGTTCTCCTTTGCCAACATCTTGGTCCCGGTCGTGTTTCAGTCCAAAATACCACACGAGAAACAAGGCAGGGTCTTCGGCACTCTTGGAACAATTAGCGGAGGCTTAAGGCCGATCTCTTTAGCTTTGGTAGGAGTTATGGGAGGGCTTTTACACATCCAGATGATTGTATTCTTAAGTGGAGTTTTAGTTGCCCTGGGTGGATTAACCGGGTTTTTGATACCGGGGATAAAGAAGTTATAGCTCTTTTATCTTCCCCCGGTTGGAAAGGGCAAAAGAGAGATGCTCTAACTCCATTGCCATATTGACCGTGCGCAGAACTATGTTGTCCGGGACCTTGAGGTTGGTGGGAGCGAAGTTAAGAATAGTATGAACTCCGGCTAATACTACCTCATCCACCACGCTCTGGGCGGCAGGAGCTGGAACAGCCAGGACCACGATCTCGATTCTGTCCTCCTTCAGCTCTTTAGCCAGATTCCTTACGTCTGAGACCAGTATCCCCTTGTGGTTTTTTCCGATTTTCCTCTGGTCGTTGTCGAATATTTTCTTTATGACAAACCCCTGCCTGGGAAATTCCTTGTAGGAGACCAAAGCTGAACCCACGTTTCCCACCCCCACCATAGCCACATTCCAGGTCCGGTTCAATCCCAGAATAGAGGCGATCTTATCTTTAAGCTCGTTCACCGGGTATCCTAATCCCCTTGTGCCAAAGCTTCCGAAAAAGGAGAGGTCTTTCCTCACCTGGGCTGGGGTGAGCTTATCCCTTTTAGCCAGCTCTCTGGAGGAAACGGTGATATACCTTTCTCTCTGTAGACTAACCAGAGTGCGGTAATAAAGCGACAACCTGTGGATTGTGGATTCCGAGATTTTTCGCATAGCGTTGTGAATACTTTCACATATTTTATCGGCAGAACAAGGATTTGTCAAGCAAAAAATCTTGAATAAAAGACTTTTTTTAGACTCTGGGCTTTTGCTCCAGGCGGATGTTATCATCCGCCTTTCCATATGTAACATAGCATGCATTGGACCCACCCCCTTAAAATCATAAAATAGCATCCTCACGCCAGTCCTTAGGATCCTCCTCTAGGATGAGGACATTTTATCTGCAAGAAGGGTAGCAGCCTTCCTCGTTGCCAAAGGATTGGCAACGCTACAGTTTTTTGGAGTCCATTCCAAAGCCAAAAGAAAGATTTGACAAGGGCGACTTTTTTCCTTATAGTTGTTTGAAACTGGAGCAGATAATGGAAAAAGAAAACTTGAACATAAACCCCTCAATCTTTAAGGCTTACGATATAAGGGGTATATATCCTAATGAACTGAACAACGATGTGGCTTACCTGATCGGCAAGGCTTTCGTCCGATATCTTAATCCCAGAATGGTGGTCATAGGTCGGGATATGCGGCTCTCCTCAGATGCCTTGTTCAAAAGCCTTGCCCGGGGGATTACCGAGGCCGGCGCAGATGCGATAGATATAGGCTTGTGCACTTCTGATGCTCTGTACTTTACGGTTGGCAAATTCGGATACGATTTCGGAGCAATGATTACCGCCTCGCACAATCCGCCGGAATATAACGGGATAAAGATGTGCAGGGAGGAGGCTGTGCCTTTAAGTGGCAAAGAGGGGATTGAGCAGATCAAGGAAATCATACTTAAAAGAGACTTTTCAAACCCGGAGAAAAAAGGTGAGGTCAGAAATCAGGATATCCAGCCCGATTACATACAGCACCTTTTATCTTTTATCGAACCGCAGAAAATCAAGCCCTTTAAAATAGTAGCCGATGCCGGGAACGGAATCGCCGGAAAGGTCCTGCCTGATTTTTTCTCCCATCTTCCCTGCAAGTTGATCCCGATGTTCTTTGAACTGGACGGCTCTTTCCCTAACCACGTGCCCAATCCTATGATTCCGGAGAATATGGTCCCTTTGAGGAAAAAGATTTTAGAGGAGAAAGCGGATTTCGGTGTTGCTTTTGATGGTGATGCGGACCGGATGTTTTTGGTAGACGAGAAGGGAGTAACCCTGGGTGGAGATATAGTTGCTGCCCTGGTGGCTAAGAGGCTTCTTCAAAAGGAAAAAGGCGCAACCATATTATACAATGTTCCCTGTTCCAGGACTGTTCGTGAGGTCATTCAGCAAAACGGAGGGATACCCATCCGCACGCCGGTGGGACACGCACTCATCAAGCCCCTGATGAAAAAATATAATGCAACTTTCGGCGGCGAACATTCTGGCCATTTCTATTTCCGTAAAAACTATTTTGCTGATTCCGGAATGATCGCCCTTTCGGTCTGTTTAGAGCTTCTCTCCGAAGAGGATAAGCCGCTTTCTCAACTGGTAAGTTCTATCGATCATTATTTCAGGACCGGAGAGATAAATTCCAGGGTAGATGATATCCCCAAAAAGCTTAGAACTATAGAATCTTATTATAAGGATGCTAAAATCGACCACCTGGACGGGATAACCATAGAGTATCCTGACTGGTGGTTCAACCTAAGGCCCTCCAACACCGAGCCTTTGCTCCGCCTGAACTTGGAGGCAAACACCAGAGAGCTTTTAGAACAAAAGAAATCCGAGGTTTTGAACCTTATCCGTTCCTGATGATTGTAGCGTCCTCACTCCTGTGAGGACGAGGTGTCAGTTCCCCATAGCTCCAAATAGTATCTCTGATGTGAAATAATGACTCTTCATAGGTCAGGCACCCTGCCCGACTTTTCCTTTGCATTTTTGGGAAGCACATGAAATTGGAGGCTGTCTGTAGTTGCTCGATTTATCGAGCTTAAAAAGAGCCCAATAAATTGGGCAACCACAATCAGTTTTTTTCTGTATCTCCTCAAGTAATCTCAAAAAAATACGATAAAAAGATATGGAGACTTAAGTTCACACCCACAAACTCGAGGTCCATATGAAACAAGGGACGAAGGTTTTGATCGTGGATGACGAGGAGAAGGTTCGTCAGCTGATGATCGACACCTTATCCGCACTGGGTTACAACACCTTCGGAGCCAAGGACGGAGAAGAGGCTTTGACCCTTTTAGACCAGCAGAAGATGGATCTGGTAATAGCTGACATCAAGCTTCCCAGGATGAACGGCTTTTCTCTTCTGGAATCGATTAAGGCAAAAAACCCATCCCTGCCAGTCCTGCTTATTACCGGCTACAATTTCAATTACACTATGGAACAGGCGCTGCAGAAAGGGGCAGACGGCTTTCTGGCAAAGCCCTTCCGCATTGGAAAGATCGAGGAGGCAATCCAGAATCTTATGGGACACAAAAGACCAGAAGCTGAAAAAAAGTCCCCTCTTAAAAGGATTCTAGTAATAGATGATGACGAGATCCTGAGGAATATGCTCATCGACACCCTTTCCTCCCTGGATTATCTTCCTTTTGCGGCTGAGGATGGTGAAAAAGCCTGGCAGATTTTGCAGGAGCAACCTTTTGATCTGATCATCACTGATATCAGGATGCCACATATGGATGGGATAACCCTGATAAAGAGGATTAAGGAGAAGAACCTTAAAACTCCGGTGATAATGATCACCGGATACTCCAACGCCTACCCGGAGGACAAAGCCTTAAACGAGGGCGCGGACGGATATTTAGCCAAGCCCTTCCGGATCGAGAAGATCGACGAGCTGATGAGGAACCTCTTTCTGGAAAAAGAAGAGGTTTAAGAAATGTAGCGGAGGTCTTCAGACCTCCATTTATTTTAATAGTTAATAGACCCAGGTTGTCATTCAGGATGAACTTCAACCCGGGTCTATTTTGTTTTTATTTTTGTAGCGGAGGTCTTTAGACCTCCATTTATTTTTGTACTCCTTTTTTATTTGGACATAGGTAGGGGCTCAAATTTTGGAACCTCTAATTTTTTTTCTGACATTTGGGACAAAAATGAGTGGAGCGCTGGTTTATGATTATCCTTTTGATTTTGGTACCGCATCTTTTACAGGGCTCTCCTTCTCTGCCGTAGACCTTGTGATAGAACTGGAAAAAACCGGGTTCTCCTTCCACGTCTCGATAGTTGTCAACTGAGGAACCACCAGCTTTTATGGCTTTTCTTAAAATCTTCTGAATCGCCTGATGTAGTTTTATTAACCCATTCCGACTGATATCGGACACCTTTTGCAGAGGATGGAGTTTAGCCTCGAACAATGCCTCGTCCGCATAGATATTTCCAATCCCGGCGATAATCGACTGATTCAAAAGAACTGATTTAATCCTTCCTTTTTTTTTCTGCAGAAGCTGAACAAAATCGTCTCTGGATATCTCTAATGGCTCTGGTCCTAACGTTTTTAGAACACCCTCCTTGATAGCTTGCGATGATTTAATCAGCTTGAATTTGCCGAATTTTCTGATATCGCCATATCTCAGATGAGTTCTGTCAGAGAATTCCAGGTCTATATGGTCATGCTTGCCCATAAAAGCCGGTCTATTCAGATAAAACAGGTTTCCGGTCATGCCTAAGTGAATCACCAGTAGATCACCACTGGACAATTTGATGATTATATTTTTCCCCCTTCGGTTAATTTCCTGTATTCTTTGGCGGAGCAAATTCCTCTTTAAGAATGCGGGGGAACTGTGCAGAACTCTGGAAGGGAAAATCTTCAGGCTTTTAATTTTTTTGCTTAAAACCGTTTTCCTTAACCCCCGGACAATCGTTTCCACTTCAGGCAGTTCTGGCATAGTCAAATCCTAAAACTAAAAAGGTGGAGACTAACTCCACTCTCTTTTGAAAGGTTTTAGCAAAACTCAGAAAGACTTGTTTCACGGGGCTGGGAGCCCCGCCTACGTGATAAAAGGTGCTATTCTCTCGTAGGTCGGGCACCCCTGCCCGACAATCCTTTTCAATTCTTCAGGAACCTATTTCTTCTATTTAAACAATCTCTAACATCCGGTCGATCGATCTTTTGGCTTTCCGGGCGATATCTTCTGGAACTTCTATTTTATATACTAAATCCTGTAAAGACCACAAAATTTTCTCCAGATTATTCAGCTTCATATTCGGGCAATCAGCTAATTCTGATGCAGGATAAAATCTTTTTCCCGGATTTTCCTTTTTCAATTTATGTAAAATCCCTATCTCGGTTCCGATTATGAACTCCTCGGATTTGGATTCCTTAGCATACTTGCAGATGCCGGTGGTGGAAAGCACCTTATCTGCCATGGCTATAACCTCAGGAATGCACTCCGGATGAACCAGGACCTCTGCCTT
>MEWM01000086.1:14271-17080 GCA_001775355.1 candidate division Zixibacteria bacterium RBG_16_43_9
CTTTTGGTCTGGGAAGCCACGTAACTGCCAAGATACTTATCAGGAATAAAGATGATCTCTTTGTCTGCAGGGATTGACTGAACGACTTTAATCGCGTTCGAGGAGGTGCAGCAATAATCGCTTTCAGCTTTTATCTCAGCTTTGGAATTTACATAGGTAACCACTATTGCCCGAGGGTATTTCTTCTTCAGTTCCCTCAGCTGTCTTAAAGTGATCATATTCGCCATCGGACAGCCGGCATTCAAATCCGGCATCAGAACGGTCTTATCCGGGCAGAGAATTGCCGCAGTCTCAGCCATAAAGTGAACCCCGCAGAACAGGATAACTTGAGCCTCTGTTTTTGCCGCTTCCTGGCTTAGACCCAGAGAATCCCCTGAGAAATCTGCTATATCCTGAACTTCAGGCGATTGGTAATTATGGGCTAAGATTATAGCCTTCCGTTCTTTTTTAAATTTAAGGATATCCTCAACTATCTTCTGATCGTTACTCATTCTCTTCTTTCACTTCACCTGTCAAAGCTTTGTTTAAATCCTCTACTAATTCGTCCGGTGACACACCATGAGCCAAGGCACCCTGCTCAATGGTCTCATCCTCAGCTATGGCGCACCCAAAGCAGTGCATCCCGTACATAAAGAAAATCTTGACGGTCTGTGGATATTTTCTCAAAACCTCTCCAAAGGACATTTCTTTGGTGATTTTTTTTTCTTCTGTCATTTCATTCTCCTTTAATCCAATTGGACTATTTTCTGACGAAAACTATAAGGTCTTCTGAAGTCATGCTCTTAAAAGGTGAAAAACCGTAATCTCCGTAGAATTTTTGTCGCTTGAAACCCTGCCCAATCAGAAGGTTTTCTATCTCTTTTCTCAATATTGGACGCAAAAGGGTCGATTTTGTTTGAAAGCTCCATTTCCCTTCTTTTTGCCTGAAAGTAACCAGATTAAATACCAACCTGTCCTTTAGAAAATCAAGCAGTCTGAAGAAAACCACCTTTCCATCTTGCGTCTCGACTATATTTGGAGCCATAAATCTTATTTTTTTTTTCAAAATTCTATCATAGTTTCTGTTCTGCAGGATGAATATTCCTCCTGTATTAAGGAGATTATACACATTCCGCAGGGTTTTCTTTAAATCCCTCTGGCTTAAAAGATGAGGAAGAGAATTTCCTAAACATATTACTGCATCGAATCTATCTTTGAGTTTGGGATACACGTCCAAGAATCCGGCTTTTAAAAACTGAACACTGGAAATTCCTTTTGCATTTTTCCTGGCAACCTGTAGCATCCTTTCGCTTAAATCTACTCCTGTAACCTCATATCCAGATTTCGCAAAAAAAATCGAGTGTTGCCCGGTCCCGCAGGCTAAATCCAAGATTTTCTTGACCTTATTCTCCTCAAAAAGCTTTTTGAAAAAGGGAGCTTCATTTTTAAGTCTTTTCTCCCAGGAGACCATCAGGTCAAAATCAGGTGAAAGAAGGTCATAGAATTTTTCGTCTTTGAGGATCATCTTATTTATGCAGAGATAATTCTACCAGCTCAGCTAAGTCATAAGCCTGCAGGTTTTTTATCTCTTTTTCCTTTATCCCATCTGAAAGCATAGTCAGGCAATAAGGGCAGGCAGTAGCGATTATTCCCGCCCCTGTTTTCTGAGCCTGCTCCACCCTCATTTGATTTATCCGCACCCCTAACTTCTCCTCCATCCACATCCTACCACCACCAGCCCCACAGCAGAACCCTTGATATCTGGAGCGCTCCATCTCTTTTAAATCTGAGCAAAGAGCTTTCAGAATCCTCCTCGGCGTTTCATACATTTCATTGTAACGTCCTAAGTAACAGGAGTCATGATAGGTAACCGGTGTATCGAGCGTCCTGCCTAAGCTTACCTTTCCTTTCTTAATTAAATCATAAATTAATTCAGAGTGATGGATAACCTCTAAATTGTATCCGGATAACGGATATTCGTTCTTAAAAATGTTGTATCCATGCGGGCAGGAGACTATTACCTTTTTTATATTATATTTTTTGAAAGTCTCAATATTCTGCTGAATCAGAATCTGGGCTAAGTATTCATTCCCTATCCTGCGCGCATGATCCCCGCAACAGAACTCCTCAGTTCCCAGGATGCCAAAATTCACACCTGTCTGATTCAATATGTTGACTAAAGCTCTGGAGATTTTTTTGGCCCGTTCATCAAACGAGCCGGCACATCCGACATAATATAAATATTCTATATCTTTATTTTCTGAAAATAGCCTTACCTTTAAATCCTTAGCCCAGTCAGCTCTTGTGGCAAACCCAATTGCCCAAGGGTTATAGTTGTTTTCTAAATTCTTGAAAAATAGGGAAACCTCAGAAGGAAATCTACTCTGCATTAAAACCAGATTTCTTCTCATCTCTACGATCTTGGGGATATGCTCGATCAGGACTGGGCAGACCCTCATACACGCACCGCAGGTGGTGCAAGCCCAGAGCTCATCCTCCAAGATGACGTCTCCAATCAAATTCTTTTCAGGGCTCAACTGTTTTTTCTGCAGGAGAAGACCACCTTTTTCCACCAGATGATTTTTCATATCCAGGATAACCTTTTTAGGAGAAAGCGGCTTTGATGATTGCCAGGCAGGGCAATTGTCCTGACATCTTCCGCATTTGGTGCAGGCATCAGTATCTAAAAGGTCCTTCCAGGTAAACTCTTCTAATTTTGAGACTCCAAAGGTCTCCTGATTTTCTAAATCTGGAATAGGTCTGATCATCCCGATTGGATCAAACGTGCGAAAGTAGATGCTCAGAGGGGACGAGAAGATATGCAAAAATT
>MEWM01000086.1:17093-17260 GCA_001775355.1 candidate division Zixibacteria bacterium RBG_16_43_9
AAAGCGTGAATCCACCAGTTTATCCTGTGAAGTGTTTTGAGAGAATCAGTGCTCAAATTGAGGAAACTTATCCAGGAGGCGAGCTGCCAGCCGGCAAAAGACCATCTTTCAAAATCTGGTTTTGTGGCGGCAATCCTCAAGCCTTCGACTATATAACCTGTAACTAA
>MEWM01000086.1:17301-17610 GCA_001775355.1 candidate division Zixibacteria bacterium RBG_16_43_9
TATTATCCAGGCTCTCAGGCCTTAAAAAAATCCTTCTGTATAAGGCTAAGAGAACTCCGACTATGGCTAAAAGTCCGAAAAGGTCTAAGAGGAATGAATAGGAAAGATAAAATCCCCCGTGAAAGAAATTGAAATTGAAAAAAGGTAAGGTTACATCTTCTTGAAAGGCGATTAACAAAGTTCCTAAGAAAAGGATGACAAACCCCCAGAAAAGCAAAAGGTGCATTATGCCAGGATATTTTTTCTCTAAAGTCCTGACCTGCAGGATTCCATAATAAAGGGTTGTTTTTATCCTTTTCCATATCTGGT
>MEWM01000087.1:0-103 GCA_001775355.1 candidate division Zixibacteria bacterium RBG_16_43_9
CAGAATCAACATCTCCCCCCCCTTTAGGCTGGAGAAAAAAGTTTTTAGTCCGACCACAGCCGGAAAACCAAAGGACTTAGCTAAGAGCGCCACATGAGAGGTT
>MEWM01000087.1:119-280 GCA_001775355.1 candidate division Zixibacteria bacterium RBG_16_43_9
TGGCAAAACCGAGCACATTCCCCTTTTTCATCTGCACAACATCTCCCGGAGCAAGGGAGTGAGCGACGATTATCCCCGGGGTCTCTAAGGGCTCGATGGTATGCTGTTTTATACCTAAAAGCCGGTTTAATACCCGGTTTGAAACCGCAGAGATGTCAGCT
>MEWM01000087.1:403-4581 GCA_001775355.1 candidate division Zixibacteria bacterium RBG_16_43_9
TTGATAAACTCGTCTTCAAGGATCAGAAGATAAGCCTCAAAAAGCTTGGCATGCTCAGGTCCTAACTTCTTTGCTACACTCTCCTTAAGCTTGGAAATCTCGATTTTAGCCTCGCCCAGTGCTTTTTCAAAGCGTAAGATCTCATCTTCAACCTGATCTGAAGACAGGTTTTCCTCTCTGATATTTATCTCCGCCCGGTTAAGGCGATATACCTTGCCAATAGCTATTCCGGGTGAGGCAGAAATCCCAAGCCAGATTCTATTCTTTTTCTGATTCTTCATTTTGAGAGTTTTTCCTTACAATCCTTTCAAGTTTATGACCTTTATATGATGTTACTCAGTCCTCGCCGAACTTCTCCAGGAAAAGCTTGGCTATCTCTTCCACTGCCTGGACCTCATCTTCGCCCCAGGCTTTGATGGTTATGAAACTTCCCATCTCCGCGGCTAACATCATCACGCTCATAATGCTCTTGGCATTCAGCTCGTATTCATCTTTTACCAGTCTGATCTCCGATTGGAACCGGCTGGCTTTCTGCACTAAAAGAGCAGCCGGGCGAGCATGCAGACCCAAACGGTTTATCACCTGAATTTTCTTTTCCGTCAACTTGAAATCCTTTAAACCCGTATGAAATTCTTGCCTGAAAGCTGTTTAACAGCCCCTTTTAGCTCCAGGTTAAGCAAAAGCGACAGTGCCTGGGGGGTAGAAAGCTGGCTTTCCCTGGCGATCAGGTCTATGTGAGCTGGTTCAGCAGAAAGTAGGTGGTAAACTTTTTGTTCCTGCTCAGAAAGTGAAAAGCTTATGTCCTTCTTAGGTTCTTCTGTTTCATTGGAAAAAACATTCTTCAGCTCCTCTAAGACATCCTCAGCTCGGGTTACCAGAGTAGCTCCATTTTTGATCAACCAGTTGGTTCCCTGGCTCCCCTTGGAGCTTATGTTGCCTGGAATAGCGAAGACCTCCCTCCCTTGCTCTAAGGCAAGCTGAGCTGTGAGAAGTGCTCCGCTTTTTATTCCAGCTTCAATGATTATCACCCCTAAGCAAAGACCGCTTATCAGTCTGTTCCTTTTAGGGAAATTGTTCCCTTCTGGCTCTGTGCCCAAGAGAAACTCAGAGATCAAGGCTCCATTTTTTTCAATTCTTTCTGCCAGTTTCTTATTCTCAGGTGGGTAGATCACATCCAGACCTGATCCGAAAACTCCTATGGTCCTCCCTTTTGATTCTAAGGCAGAATGATGCGAGATCGAGTCAATCCCCCGGGCAAAGCCGCTGACTATGGTAATCCCTTTTTCTGCTAATTCAACGGTGATTTTTTCAGCGATGAGCTTGCCGTAAGGCGATGGCAGTCTTGTTCCGACAATGGCTAAAGCTTTAGAATCTTCATTTTTAATCTCCCCCTTTACGAAAAGGAAAGGAGGAGGGTCATAGATATTTTTCAGGCCAGGAGGATATTCAGCACACTTAAAAGTGATGAATCTGATCCCATCTTTTCCCACTCTCAAGCTTTGTTTTTCTGCCTCTTCCCAGGAGTTGAAGTTTTTTATGTTCTGAGCGGTCATTTCACCTATATCAGGTATCTGCTCAAGCTCCCTTAATCTGGCCGCAAATACCTCCTTAGGTGAGCCAAAATGATTTAAAAGCGAGATAAACCTTTTTGGTCCAACTCCCGGGACTAAAGACAACCCGATCCAATCTCTTATTTCAGAAACCTCCAAGTCTTAACTCCTCTCCTTTTCACGGCTTTTAGCTGCCAGCTCCCTGCTGCAAGCTACGAGCTTTTTAGAATGCTCCAATTTTTATCTCTTCTTTCTCCTGCAGCTTGCCTTTTTCCAATTTCCGGCTGATGATATTTAAAAGCTCCTTAATCCCGACCCCAGTCAGGGCTGAGATCTTTACGCTTGGCATATCCAGGTTAACTTTAATTTTTTTCTTCTCCTCGTCAGTCAAAAGATCGATTTTGTTTACAGCTAAAATAGCAGGTTTCTCAAGAAGCGAAAGATCATACAATTTGAGTTCCTGTTTGAGCCTATTATATTCCAGAGGTATGTCAGGCACAGTCACATCTAATAGAAAAACCAGTATCTTAGTCCTTTGTATATGTCTTAGGAAATCAAGCCCTAACCCTTTTCCCTTATGAGCACCCTCGATCAACCCTGGAATATCTGCTAAGACGAAACTTTTATTACTTTTTAACCTGACCACTCCTAAATTCGGTTTCAGCGTAGTGAAAGGATATGGTGCTACTTTAGGTCTGGCATCTGAAACCCTTGCCAGAAGGGTGGATTTGCCTGCATTGGGTGGTCCAACTATACCGACATCCGCTAAGAGCTTTAGCTCCAGGATGATTTCTCTCATCTGACCCTTTTCACCCGACTGTGCAAATCGGGGCGCCTGGTTAGTGGAGGACTTGAAATGCGCATTGCCCTTTCCCCCTCTTCCACCTTTGGCTGCTATGAATAAGTTCTCAGATGAAACCAGGTCACCCAGCACCTCTCCTGATTCTTTATCCTTCACGACTGTGCCGGGAGGAACTTTCACCATCAGATCTTTACCGTCTTCTCCTGTCCTATCCTTACCCTCTCCATGCTTGCCGTTTCCTGCCTTATAAATCCTCTTATAATGAAAATCCAGGAGGGTCGAAAGGTCTGGATCTACTTTTAGAATCAGATCTCCACCCTTTCCTCCATCGCCTCCATTGGGACCTCCCTTGGGCAGGTATTTCTCCCTTCTGAAACTCACGCACCCATTTCCCCCTTTACCTCCCCACACCTCTATCTCCGCATAATCTACGAACATAAATTATTTTACTTTCTTGCTTCGATCATCTGAATTAAAATGTCCCTCAACCTCCCTTTTTCAACATCCTTTCTCAAATTGCCATTGAAAGCTATGGATATCTCCCCGGTCTCCTCAGATACGATCACAGCTAAAGCATCAGAATCCTCAGTTACCCCGATTCCAGCTTTGTGTCTCATCCCGTACAGGTCAGCATATTCTCTTTTCTGGGTCAAAGGCAGAGTGCAGGCTGCTGCTACCACCGTATCTCCTCTGACGATCACCGCCCCATCGTGCAAAGGAGTATAAGGCGTAAACAGGGTCAAAAGCAGTTCACTGGAAAGCTGGGCATTTAAAGATTTCCCGGTCTCTATGAAATTCTTCAGCCCGGTTTCCCTTTCCAGGACAATCAGAGCTCCGTATCTAAGCTCTGAGAGCTTTATAAGTCCTTTGACCAGCTCATCTAAAACCTTTTGCTTCTCATATCGAATAAAGAGACGAAAGGGTCGGCTTTGCCCGAATTCAGCCAAAGCCTTTCTTACCTCCGGCTGGAACACGATTACTAAAACAATAACTCCGACAGTGGCTATATTGGTTATCAGCCATTTTAACCCTTCTAATTGAAACCAAAACGCCACGAACGCGATCACGATCAGGGCAAAGATTCCAAACAAAATCTGGATTGACCTGGTTCCTTTGACCAGGATCAGAAAACGGTAGAAAAGAAAAGCTACAATCGCCACGTCGATTAAGTCGACTATGCCGAATTTCAAAAATCCTACGTGAAAGAGTGTCATCTTTTGCTAACCTGACTTCAAGATTGCATCAACTAATTTTGCCACCCTTTTGCTTTCTTTGACATCGTGCACTCTTAAGATATTTGCGCCATTCATTATGGCAACTGCCATCGAGGCTAAACTACCTTCCAGCCTTTCATCAGTCGGCAGGTCCAGTATTTTCCCGATAAATGATTTGCGGGAAACTCCTATCATAATTGGTCTACCCAAGCTTTTGAACTCCACGAGATTTTTCAATATCTTTAAGTTATCTTCCAGAGTTTTGCCGAATCCAATACCGGGATCGATTATTATCTTGTTCTCATCTATCTCCGCTTCTTCTGCAATCGAGATGGACTCACTTAGATAATTCTTTATCTCCTCAAGCAGATTATCATACCTTGGATTTTCCTGCATATTCTTTGGCGTTCCCTGAATATGCATTAAGACTACTGGGACATCGTATTTAGCTACGACTTTCTTCATCTCAGGATCATACCTCAACCCGCTTATATCATTGACCATCGAGGCACCGGAATCTAACGCCTCCTTTGCTACCTTTGATTTGTAAGTGTCTATCGAAATCGGAATCTTAATCCTTTTAGTTAATTCTTCGATCACCGGTATGACTCG
>MEWM01000087.1:4607-8416 GCA_001775355.1 candidate division Zixibacteria bacterium RBG_16_43_9
TTCTGAACCTGGCCTGGTAGATTCACCACCGATATCGATCATATCCACACCCTCTTCAGTCAGTTTAAGCCCCTGTTTTATCGCTTCCTCTAGCTTGAAGAATTTTCCCCCATCCGAAAAGGAATCCGGGGTCACGTTCAGCACACCCATGAGATGAGTGCGAGAGTAAAAATCTAGCGTCTTTTGCCCAAGCTCAAGGATGAATCGTTTTTTCTCCCTAAACTCTTTTAATCCTTTTTCTCTAAAGTTCATCTTTTCCCTGATAAAGCAATTGTCTTGATTCCTTAGATTCTTCTATAGAGATTTTTGTCACCCTTTTAAAAGCAGACCCAACCTGTTTTGCTGGTTTATCCACGTTTCTATTTCAATTCTTTCTTATCTTCCACTTTATTTTTCTTTTCTTCTGGCTTTTCCTGAAGCTTCTCGCCTCTTAAAATCCGGTCTATCTCCTCGCCATCCAGGATCTCCTTCTCTAAAAGAGCCTCAGCCAAAAGATGAAGCTTATCCAGGTTGCCACTTAAAAGATGGAAAGCTTTCTTTTCCGCTTCCTCTACGATCCTTTTTACCTCCTCGTCGATCTCCTGGGCAGTCATTTCGCTGTAATCTCTGTGCTTGGCTATCTCCCGGCCTAAAAAGATCTCCTCCTCCTTTTTTCCGAAGGTCAGAGGACCTAACTTCTCGCTCATCCCCCATTCGCAAACCATCTTTCTGGCAAGCTCGGTGGCTCTTTCTATATCGTTTCCTGCTCCGGTCGAGAACTCATTAAAAATTAATTTCTCTGCGACCCTTCCGCCTAAGAGATGCACCAGCTTGGTCTCCAGATATCCCTTGGAATGGGTATGCTTTTCATCTATCGGAAGATAATGGGTCAAACCCAGGGACAATCCTCTGGGGATTATGGTCATCTTGTGAACCGGATCTGAGCCTGGAGTAAGCTTAGCTACCAGCGCATGTCCGGATTCATGGTAAGAGGTAAGTTTTTTCTCCTCTTCACTTATCACCATGCTTCTTCTCTCGGTTCCCATCATCACTTTATCCTTTGCTTCCTCAAAATCATCCATAGTAACCTTATCATGATTTTTTCTGGCGGCTAAAAGTGCTGCCTCATTCACCAGGTTAGCTAAGTCTGCTCCTGAAAGACCTGGAGTTCCTCTGGCTAAGATTGATAGATTCACATCCTCAGACATCTTTATCTTGCGGACATGCACTTTTAAAATCCCCTCTCTACCTTTTACGTCAGGAATATCCACTACCACCTGGCGGTCAAATCTGCCTGGCCTTAAAAGAGCCGGGTCTAAAACATCCGGCCGGTTAGTTGCGGCTAAAAGAATCACACCCTCATTTGACTCAAAACCATCCATCTCCACTAAAAGCTGATTTAAGGTCTGTTCCCTCTCATCGTGTCCCCCACCCAAACCTGCGCCCCTGTGACGGCCTACTGCATCGATCTCGTCTATAAAGATTATGCAGGGGGCATTTTTCTTTCCCTGGTCAAAAAGGTCTCTCACCCTGGAGGCTCCTACCCCTACGAACATCTCCACAAAATCTGACCCGCTCATACTGAAAAAAGGAACCCCGGCTTCCCCGGCAACTGCCCTGGCTAAAAGGGTTTTGCCCGTGCCAGGTGCCCCTAAAAGCAAGACGCCTTTGGGTATCTTACCTCCTAATCTCTGGAACTTAGAAGGGTCCTTTAAAAACTCTATGACCTCCTGCAACTCCTGTTTAGCCTCATCTGCACCTGCCACGTCATTGAAGGTGACCTTGGGAGTATTCCCGGTCAGGAGTCTGGCACGGCTTTTGCCAAAAGAGAATATCCCTTTGGTGCCCCCTTGCATCTGCCTGAAAAGGATAAACCATAGAAAACCCAAGAGTAGAAGATAAGGGAGTACCCCCAGGAGAAGCCCTGACCAGTTGAATTTAGGCGGTTCAGCTTTTATCTGCACCCCTTTTGCTACTAATTTCTGTAAAAGAGAAGGGTCCTCAAAAGGGAGATGCAGTTTATAATTCAGATATGATCTGGTAACATTACCTTCTGTCTTTTTAATTGGCTTAACGAAATCGCCACTTACATCCTTCTCCACCATAAGAGCGGTTTTGACATTATTGGAATCAAGCTGCTCCAAAAACTCAGTATAGTTTATCTCCACCTCTTTTTTTAAGCCGCGGTTATAATACTGATACAAATAGAGTGAGAGGATGATCAGAACTGCCCAGATTAACAGTGTTCTTCCGGCTTTTCTCCAGGGGAATTCACCACCTGGTTTTTCACCTTCAGGGACTCTTTTCGATCTATTCTTTTTCTCCGGTTTAAACCTGTTTCCTCGATTTAAATCATCTTTCTTTTCACTCATATATTTCACCTTATCATCTGTTATTTATCTCAAAGCTCAAATTTTCTCTGAGCCAATCTTGCTCCTTCAACTCTGGCTATGTATGGTAGATTGCGGTATCTTTCTGCCAGGTCTAATCCGTAACCTACCACGAACTCGTTGGGTATTGCAAAACCTACATATCTAATGGGAACTTCGACTTTTCTCCTCTCCTTCCGGTCTAAAAGAGTGACTATCTCTATGCTTTTCGGACTGCGCAGAAGCAAGTTTTTTCTTATGAAGTTCAGGGTTAAACCTGTATCTACGATATCCTCTATGATTATTACGTCTTTCTCCTCGATATTAACGCTTAGATCCTTGATCAGTTTGACTGCTCCGCTGCCGACTACCTCCTGGCCATAGCTGGCAACTGCAATGAAATCGATCTGATGCGGGATTTTCATCTGTCTTACCAGATCAGCCAAGAAAATGAAGCTTCCTTTGAGTATCCCGATTAATATCGGCTCTTTACCCGCATAGTCCCTGGAGATTTTACTCCCTAACTCTCTTATCCGTTTGTCAAGCTCCCTTTTTGGGATGATTATCTTAATCCCTTTTCTTTTCATCTCCTGACTATTCTTTTGGGGACATAGTTAGTTCAGCTTTTATCCTCAATATCTCTTTGGTGTTCTTCTGGACCTTGAACTGGTCTGCAATTCTATATCCCAAGACCCAGACTATTTTTCCAGAGGAGGTTAGAACCAGAACCCTTTCTTTTTCATAACGAGGAACCTTAAGGTCGGTCAGGAAATCTTTCAGACTTTTGGTCCCCTTCATACCCAGAGGACTGAACCGGTCACCTTTCCTTGGATTTCTTAAGATGAACGGTGGTTTTAACTTATCCCAGCTTAGAAATGCAGTCATCTCGTCATTTGAATAAAGTTTTTCTTTCAGATTTTTCCTTTTGACTATCTCTGAATCTAACCTTATCCCAAATCTTTCGGACTCTGCTGCTCCCGGAAAAACCAGCGACTGATCTTTTTCCTCCTTTTTTACCTTATAGAAATTTAAATGCCTGGCAGAGACTTCAGCCAAAACATCTTTGTTCAGGAAGAATCTTCTGCCTGCCTTCCTTTGCTGAGCTAAGTTCAGAACCCGCTCTACCTGAGCGAAACTTCCCTTAAATTCACCTTCTCCTAACCGTTCGAAAACCAGCCTGAGTATCTCTCTTTGCAAAAAAATATCATAATTAAATAACTTAGCTAAATCAAGCGAAATCTTCTCCTTTTGTGCCTTAGCAATTTTATCAAATGCCTTCAAGGTTTCTTTTTTAAGATAATCTTCCTGAGCAGATAAAATCGAAGCAGTCCGGTTTAGTATATCGACGATTTTTGGATTATAATTCTTTTTGAGATGAGGCAAAAGCTCCAATCTTATCCTGTTTCTCAGGTAATCCTGTCTTAAATTAGATGAATCGATTCGGAAATCAAGATTTTGTTC
>MEWM01000088.1:0-3865 GCA_001775355.1 candidate division Zixibacteria bacterium RBG_16_43_9
AACAGTAATATTTTTATTGTTACTTACTTCTACTAATTGGGGAGTAAACTCTAAGGTTGGAACCACCGCCTATCCATTTTTAAAGGTTGGAATCGGAGCTAGAGCATCAGCTATGGGAGGTGCTTTTGTAGGATTATCAGACGACGAGTCTGCTCTCTATTTCAACCCGGCGGGCCTTTTACAGTTGAAAGGCAGGCATTTTATCACCTATTATAACAATTATGTAACTGACATCCAGTCCGGATTTGTGGGTTATATCCATCCCTATTCAGAGAAGGCAACCCTGGGTTTGTCTATAAATTATTTCAACTACGGTTCAATGGAGCAAACTGATAACCTAGGCAAGAGCCTGGGGACCTTTGGAGCTGCTGATTTATCTTTTGCCTTCTCCTATGCCAGAAAGATTAAACCCAGGTTTGATCTGGGGGCTAATGTCAAGTTCATCGTTGAGAGTGAGGGTGCTCAAAATCATTCCTCAGATGCCTTAGCCTTAGACTTGGGTGGATTCTACCAGCACAAAGATGAGCGGACCAGATTCGGAGCGGTAGTGCATAACTTAGGTTTCCAGCTCAAAGGATTTTCCTCCAGCCATAAAGACCCTTTGCCCACAGTGGTAAAATTAGGCATCTCGCACAGCTTGAAGGAGGTGCCGCTCTTAGTAACTGGGGACGTATCCGTACCGTTTGACAACGACGTCTATTTCAGCCTGGGAGGAGAGTTGACCTATTTAAAGCCTCTTTTCCTGCGAGTGGGCTGGACCTCTTTTGGGGAAAACTACAAGACCGGTTTGGATAAGGATAAATGGGCGGGCGTTTCTTTTGGCTTCGGGATTAACTGGAAAAAATATAAATTCGATTATGCTTTTTCCTCTTACGGGGATTTAGGAGGGGTTCACAGGGTAACCATAGCCGGGGGGATATAAACTTTCATTTCAAGGAGGGGAAAAGATGCCAGAAGAAGAAGTTGGAAAAATAGCGGATTATTTTGCCAAAATCGGTGTAGCCGCCATTGATATAACTAAAAGCACCCTTAAGGTTGGAGACACAATCCATATCAAAGGACACACTACAGATTTTGAGCAGATTGTCGAATCCATTCAAATCGAGCATCAGAACGTGCCAGAGGCAAAGCCCGGTGATTCGATCGGGATAAAGGTGAAAGACAAAGTCAGGGACCACGACATCGTCTACAAGGTGCTGCCGTAACTAACAAAGTGTCATTCTGACCCCCGTAGGGGGGAAGAATCTGTATTCAAAGGAGGAGGATTCTTCGGTCGTCCAAATGGACTCCCCCAGAATGACAGCGAGGGTTTTTGCAACACACCCTCAAGGTTTGCCCTACGAAAAAACCTTGGTCTTGCCTTGGTTGTTAAATAAGAGGTTGTTTTGATCAGGATTCCAGAAGGGGTATATTTCAAGGATATACCCATTGATGAGAAATACAGAAGCGCCACAACCGGACTGCTCCAGAGAATTCACACCATCTATAAGGGGATCTATCAGAAATTCGGGCAATCAGGGCTGGACCTGATCAGAGAGGTCAGCGAAACTTATGGTAAGGAGATCGCAGAGCGGGGTAAAAAAAGGGTCAAGCCAGACGATGTCAAATCTGCCGGACTTTTCCTGATACGGGTATTTGAGATGATCAACTGCCAGGGGGAGGTAACAGAGTTTTCAGATGATAAAATGGTAATCCGGCTTTTCAAATGCCCCTATCCTTTCGATGACCCCAAGCTGTGCGAGGCTCATACCACGATGGAGAAAACCCTGATTGAATCGCTGGGCGAAAACCTCTCCTATAAAATCATTGAGTCTATCCCCTCTGGCGGAAGGTTCTGTGAGCACGTGATCAGTCTGAGAAAAGGCCGATCTGGAATGTAAAAGTGTAGCGTCGGGCTTTATGCCCGACGTTTTTTTTGGAGTGCATCCTACGGATGCTATTTCCACTCCCTTGATGGGAGGGGATAAAAGGGGAGGGTGAAAAATAACCCCCTCTCCCTAACCCTCCCCCCCAATGGGGAGAGGGACCGTAGTTGCTCGATTTATCGAGCTAAGATATACCCAATAAATTGAGCAATTACAAGATGGCCAGCTCACCCTCAAACCAGTTTGAGGGTGCCACCCCTACGAGGAGAAGAACAAGTGTAGTTGCTCGATTCATCGAGCTAAACATGCCCAATAAATTGGTCAACTACAACGAAAAAGATGATCGACACAATTACCTTTGACCTCTGGAATACTTTAATCCATACCTCGCCGCAGGACAATCTGAAATATAAAAACAAGAGGATAGAGGGATTTTTCTCCGTGCTGAATAAAACAGGGAGAAATGTGTCCAGGGAAGAAATAGAGAAAGCCTATGATAAAAGCTTTGAGATATATAGACCGATCCAGGACAGGAACGAGGATATCTCCACCCGGGAACAGGTTCAGATAATCCTCGAATGCCTGGGGAACCCTGAATTTAAAGATTTGACTGAGGAGGTCTTAGGTGAGTTAGAGAAGGTTTTGTCAAACGCAATCTTTTCAGATCTGCCAAACCTTGTAGAGGGAAGTGAGGAGACCCTCAGCTACCTGGATAAAAAAAACTATAAAATAGGTCTCATCTGTAATACCGGGAGGACACCGGGAAAAGTGTTAAGGGAGGTTCTCAGGAGAAGAAATATCATTCAGTTTTTCAGAGTTTTGACTTTTTCGGATGAGCTCAAAATACGCAAACCCAATCCAGAAATTTTTCTTCATACTCTGAAGTCCCTAAATACTTCACCAACCACTGCCTTACACATAGGAGATGAGCTGGGAAGCGATATCCTCGGAGCAAAAAGAAGTGGGATGCAAGCGGGATGGATTTCGCCCGACCGGGATAAGTTACTGCCTGATTTCCAATCAGGAATGAAGCCTGATTTCGTTCTGCCAGACCTGGTTTCACTCAAAAATATATTAGGACGGGAAAAGTCTGCTTAATCCGGAAGAATAACCTTACCAGTTCAATCTGCCGATATATCTTACTGTATCATAGGTCTCTGAAAAAAATTGCAGGGTCAGTCGGGCAAGGTGCCCGACCTACGAAGACTCTCTCTTTTTGAACTCGTAGGCAGTCCGCCAAAGGCGGACCAGCCCTGCGTGATTACTTTTCAAAAGTCTAAATTGGCTTGACAGTCTAAATTATTTATCTTGACAGCCACTGGAAAAATTTTATATTAAAATTCCAATTTTTTCGAAAGGCTCGAATCTGCTAAAGGCGGATTCGACTCATAGAGAGGTGAATGAAGATGAAGATCGGTATCTTGACAGGTGGAGGGGATTGCCCGGGCTTGAATGCAGTTATCCGGGCGGTGGTAAGAAAGTCGATTCTTTTCTATAATTCAGAAGTAATAGGAATACTCGAAGGCTGGAGAGGTCTTATGGTAGAAGGCCTGACTGAGGATCTTGTTCTGGATAAGGTCTCCGGTATTTTGCATCGCGGGGGAACTATCATCAAAACGTCCCGCACCAACCCTTACAAGGAAAAAGACGGTGAGAAGAAAGTCATCGAGAACAAAAAGAAATTAGGGTTAGATGCTCTGGTGGTGGTTGGGGGTGAGGATACCTTAGGGGTTGCGGCAAAACTCCATCAGGCAGGGGTGAAGATAGTGGGAGTGCCCAAGACCATAGATAATGATTTGGCCATGACCGATTATACTTTCGGTTTTGATACCGCGGTGAATACCGCAATGGAAGCAATAGACCGCGTGCATACCACAGCCGAGTCTCATAACCGGGTGATGGTGGTGGAGGTTATGGGCAGGCACACCGGCTGGATAGCCATCGAAGCCGGGATAGCCGGGGGTGCGGATATTATTTTAATTCCAGAGAAACCGGTGAAT
>MEWM01000088.1:3938-8326 GCA_001775355.1 candidate division Zixibacteria bacterium RBG_16_43_9
TCGCTTTGCATGAGGAAAATCATAAGAAAGAAAGCTTCATCGTGCAGGATGAGTGTAAAGATGCTTTTGGTCATGTGAGGCTGGGAGGAATTGGAAAACTGTTAGCCACCGAGATAGAGAAAAGAACCGGGTTTGAGACCAGATTTGTGATTCTGGGCCATATTCAGAGAGGAGGCACACCCACAGCTTTTGACAGAGTTTTAGGGACTCGTTTTGGAATAGCGGCTGTGGATCTGGTGCACAAGGGGGAGTTTGGAAAGATGGTAAGTTTGCAGGGGAATAAAATTGTGCCAGTAGAGCTAAAAGAAGCGGTGGCTGGAACCAAATATGTTGATGAAGAGCTTTACAACATTGCGGAGGTTTTCTCGGCTTGAGATAGTAAGATGAAAAATTTATTATCCTGCGGATCGAGATTTACTACAGTAAAGATTCTCTCATCTTTAGCTGCTTTCCTTATAGTGCTGCTTTTTTCCGGGAGCGCCCAGGCAGTTGATATCAGCTCCGCCGATCTGGTCGGTTTCAGAGGGGGATTCTGGAGAGTCGAGAAAGCTAAAGATCTTCCCTCAACCATCCAGGCAAAAAGATACACGCCTTACTTGGAGCTCTTTTTCTCACACGGGATGAAAAAGGGTTTTTCCCTGGAGTTGAATTTAGGAGCAGGCTACAGAGGCGATACCAAATTCACAGTCCCCGGAGGGTACTACACTGAGAACTGGAATCTATACCCTGTTTCCGGGAAAGTCAAGTATTCCTTGTTCTCATATTATCCTCAAAAAAGATTTCAGCCTTACCTCGATTTAGGGTTGACCTTTTTGACCGCAAGCAGCACCTATAATAACCCTTATTATCTGGGGGTCACATTTATCAGCACGAAAACCGCCTTCGGTGCGCTGGCAGGCTGGGGTGTGGATTTTGCGGTCTCTTCAAGGATATTGGCTAACCTCGATTTTCAGTATCGCTGGGTGGGGTTCGACCAGGCAGTCGGGGCAATAAAAGATTACAGCGGTCCGCAGTTGATTTTTGGCCTGGAATATATTGTCAAGCAGAAACCAAGCAAGAAGCTTGAATAGATTTTTTAAAAGGAGGTAGAAATGGCAATAAGAGTCGCTATCAACGGGTTTGGCAGAATAGGAAAACTGGTCTATAGAGCCGGTTATAAGAATCCGAACTTAGATTTCGTGGCGGTCAATGACGTAACTGACACCAAGGTCCTGGCACATCTGCTGAAGTACGATTCGGTTCACGGCACCATGCATGCCGATATAAAGTCGGACGGAAATAAGATAATCGTGGATGGGAAAAGTATGGAGGTATTTTGCGAAAAAGATCCAACTGCTCTTCCCTGGAAAAAACTGGGAATAGATATCGTGGTCGAATCAACTGGAAAGTTCAGTGATGGAAAATCGGCTATGAAGCATATAGAAGCAGGAGCCAAACAAGTCCTGCTCTCCGCACCGGCGAAAAAGTCTGAGGTTCCGGTCCAGACCATAGTCTTAGGGGTAAACGACGAGCAGATGGACTGCAACAAATACAAGATTTTCTCCATCGGCTCCTGCACCACTAATGGTCTGGCGCCTATAGTCAAGGTGATCAACGATACCTTTGGAATAAGATGTGGCTTGATGACCACCATTCACGCCTACACCAATGACCAGAGGCTCTTAGATTCACCCCATAAGGATTTGAGAAGGGCCAGAGCAGCTGCCATGTCGATGATACCCACCTCTACCGGAGCGGCCAAGGCGATCGCGCTAGTCCTGCCTGAGCTGGCAGGTAAATTAGATGGAGTCTCGGTCAGGGTGCCGGTTTGCGACGGCTCGCTGGTGGATCTGGTGTGCGAGACCGAAAAGGAGATAAGCGTGGAAAGCGTGAATGCTGCAATCAAGAAGTTAGCTGAAGGGAAGATGAAAAGATATATCGAATATTGCGAGGACCCGATAGTTTCCTGCGATGTGATCGGGAACTCTCACTCTACCATATTCGATGCTTTATCCACTATGGTAACCGGGAAAAATCTATTGAAGGTATTCTCCTGGTACGATAATGAATGGGGTTTCTCCTTGAGAATGGTGGAGATGATGGAGTTGATGTGTAAATAAAAAAAAGGATTCAAGGGTTTAAGGGTTCAAAGGTTCAAGGGAAGAAATAAAAAAAGGAAGACGTAAGAAAGAAGATGGAAAAAGAAAAATAAGGGGAGGTAGAAGTATATGAATAAATTGACCATAGATGACTTGAAGCTGAAGGATAAAAGGGTTTTGGTCAGGGTGGATTTCAACGTGCCTCTGAACGAGAAAAAAGAGGTGGCAGACGATACCCGGATAGTTGAATCTCTGCCCACGATTAAAAAGATTCTGGGTGAAGGCGGGAAAGCTATCCTTATGTCCCATCTGGGCAGACCCAAGGGGAAAGACCCTAACTTGAATCTGGCACTGGTAGCTAAGAAACTGGAGAAGCTTTTAGGTAAGCCGGTTAAATTCGTCAGCGACTGCATCGGACCTATGGTTGAGAAAGCTGTCTCTGAGTTGAAACCAGGAGAGTGCCTCCTTCTGGAAAATCTGAGATTTTATCCTCAAGAAGAAAAGAATGACCCTGAATTTGCCAAAAGCTTAGCTAAATTGGGGGACGTTTATGTAAACGATGCTTTTGGAACAGCTCACCGGGCACATGCCTCAACCGAAGGGGTGACAAAATACTTCAAAGAATGTGCGGCTGGTTATCTTATGCAGAAAGAGCTGAAATATCTGAGTATGGCCTTATCCCAGCCCAAAAGGCCCTTTGTAGCCATCCTGGGAGGCTCCAAGATCTCAGGCAAAATCGATGTTATCAAAAATCTTATGGACAAGGTGGATACCCTTCTTATCGGCGGAGGGATGGCTTTCACCTTTTACAAGGCTTTGGGGAAAGAGGTTGGTACTTCTTTAGTGGAGGTGGACAAAATAGAATTAGCTAAGGAGATCTTGCAGGAAGCAGATAAGAAAAAAATCGACTTGGAATTGCCACTTGATTTCGTAATTGCACCAGAAGCTACAGAAGATGCTACCACCAAGGTGGTGGACAAAGACAATATCCCTGCAGGCTGGAAGGGATTAGATATCGGTCCCAAAACCGAAGAGCTGTTTAAACAAAAGATCAGGAAAGCTAATACCATTGTCTGGAACGGGCCTATGGGGGTTTTTGAGGTGGAGAAGTTTGCCAGAGGGACTATGGAAGTGGCAAAAGAGCTGGCTGAGGTTACCAGGAAGAATGCAGTTACAATAGTTGGTGGCGGTGATTCAGTAGCAGCTTTGGTTAAGGCAAATTTGGAGAAAAAAATGACCCACGTTTCCACTGGTGGGGGTGCTTCCTTGGAATTCTTAGAGGGAAAGACTTTACCCGGGATTGCGGCTTTGACTGATAAAAAATAAACTTTATCCTCAAAGGAGAAAAAAATAGAAATTGAACGAGAAGAATAATCAAAAATCTGGCAATCACCAGAATTCCGAGGTCAAGAAGAAGACCAGGTCTCTTTTAATTGCCGGCAACTGGAAAATGTACAAGGACCATAAGGATGCTTATGTCATAGCCACAGCTCTAAAGGAAAAATTAGCTGATATTTCGACCATCCGGATAGTTTTATGTCCGCCTTTCACTTCTCTGCAATCAGTAGGTCAAGCCATTGAGGGTTCCTCTTTGCTTTTGGGTGCTCAGGATGTTCACTGGGAAAGGGAGGGGGCGTTCACCGGCGAGATCTCCGCTCAGATGCTCTTAGCTTTGGGCTGCAAATATGTCATAGTCGGACACTCGGAAAGAAGACACCTTTTTCATGAAAGTAATAAAATAGTCAACCTCAAGTTAAAGGCAGTCTTAAAAGAAGGACCTCTGCCGATTTTGTGTGTTGGCGAGACTTTGCAGGAAAGGGAAAGAGGGAAAACCGAAGAGGTGATGGAAGATCAGCTAAAAGGAGCTTTTGAGGATCTTACCCCAGAGGATATCGGGAAGATAGTTTTGGCTTATGAGCCGGTCTGGGCAATCGGCACTGGTAAAACAGCTACTCCCAAGCAAGCCAATGATGTGCACCTTTTTATCCGTAGAAAACTTGAAGAGAAATATGGTCCAGAAATGGCTGCTAAGATGAATATACTTTATGGTGGTTCGGTAAAGCCGGAGAATGCCAAAGATCTCTTGAAAGAGCAGGAGATAGATGGGGCTTTAGTTGGGGGAGCGAGCTTAGAAGTGGATTCTTTTGAGAAGATTGTCAGATCAGGTGTTGATTTGTAGTTTTCAGAAATTAATTTTATAGTTAAAGGAGGAGTTTTGTACGCATTTTTAATCCTGTTGCATATTCTTATCTGTGCAGCTTTAATAATCACGGTCCTTTTACAATCAAGCAAAGGAGAAGGGCTGGCAGG
>MEWM01000088.1:8400-12171 GCA_001775355.1 candidate division Zixibacteria bacterium RBG_16_43_9
GGCTATTGCTTTTTTCGTAAGCTCTATTGCTCTGACCTTTATAACTCCGCTGACCGGTTCCAGAGTCAGCCCTGGAAAAAGCGCGGTTACCCAGGAGGCACAAAAAGAAAGAAGTCAGGGCTCTGTACCTGCTACCAGCATTCCGGTGACAACTCCAGCCCAGACCCAGACTCAACCTGAACAGGAAAAAAAGGTTGAACTGCCACCTCCGCCTCCTTCTGGTGAGAAAAAGTAGGTTCGCGGAAGTCCTTTAAAAGCAAAACCGGCAAAGCGGAGGATGTTCTGGAGTGTAAAGCTTCAGCTTTACCATTGAATGTCAAGAGACCTCAAAACCCATCTGGTCAGAAGCCGAAGTCATCTTATTGTAACTTTATTTAAATTGGAAATTTTGCGGAAGTGGTGGAATTGGCAGACACGCTATCTTGAGGGGGTAGTGGGGTGACCCGTGGGGGTTCAAGTCCCCCCTTCCGCAGTTTTTAATCAGGAGTGCATCCAGCTGGATGCATTTTTTATTTACAAAAGATACTGGATTATAAAGCTTTAGCTTTATCAATCAGTCCCGCTAAAGCGGGACAATCCATAAGAACACCAAAAACTGTTTACTTCAGGAAACACGACTTGACTTGATTCGGGATATTAAGCTTGACATCAATTACTCAACTTTCTTAATTGATTACCAGACGGAGGATGAAACAGGGAGGGAAAATGACCCCAAAAGAGACTGGTCCTTATGAGAAAACTCTGTTTGCTGATTTCATCCGAGAGCTTTTGAATCGGCGGAATCTTTCTTTCCGAAGAGTTGCCAAAATCGGACAGGATTTAGGGTTTGAGGTCTCAGCCAGCGCCATCTATAAAGCTATCCATAACTCCAAAAAATCCCCTTTAAAGCCGGAATATATAAATATGTTCGCCACTATCTTCAATCTGGATGAGAAAAAGATAATGGAGAAGGTGTTAGAGGATAAATATTCTGACTATTTCTTTGAGGATGTGGAGAAACCTGAAGAGCTTTTAACTCAGGTTCTCCAGTATGCCCGGGAAGGTAAGACCGATGAGGCGAAATATCTTTTGAGAAAATATGTTGAGTTCCTGCGAGATTACAAAGAGATGGAGGGCTGGCAGAAGATTGAATATGAGCTGAATATGAAATTCATCAATTCTCTTAAAGACCGGGGCAGGTATCTGGCAGCTTTGGACCAGTGTTTTGTCTTGCTTGACTCTGGAGATTACAGTGTGGAAGAGAAGGATCCGAAAAGGCTCAAGCAGGTGATCGATATATTGCATCTGATCACCTGTCTTTATTACCGGCTGAATCGAAAAACCGAGTTTCAGATCTTCTGCAATGCCGGCCTTCACTTAGCCCAGTACAGGCTCAAAGACTTTTTTCAAAAGCTGAGGTTCGAGGCGGTGAAAGCAAATTTTCTATACGATAATAAAATGTATAAAGCCTCCATTTCCTGCAATACCCAGATTGTGAAGAGCTTGAGGAAGTACCTCCCTAAATTCAAATTCGAAGATGAGAAATTATGCAAAAAATGCCAGTGTAATTTAGCTTCAGCTTTGACTAACTTAGGATGGGGGTTGATCGAGACTGCCAGGGAGAAAAAGGATATTTTAAAAGGAATGAAATGTGTTCAGGAAGGTTATAATATAGTTCAAAAAACAGACCACCTGAAATTGACCGCGCATATCCTTTTCTACTTAGCCCGGGCAAATTTAGCTTTAAAAGATTATTCAAAAGCCTCAGAGCTTTTTTCGAAATCGAAAACGATAGCAGACAAGGAAGGATTTACAGACCTGGTTGCTTTCAATCACTGGGGTTTGGGGATGACTTGTCAAGCTAAAGGTGATTTAAAGTCAGCAGAGCAGTATTTTCTCCTGGCTAAAACAGAATCTCAAAACTTAGAGGAGGATACCAAAGAGAAAAAAGAGTTAGAGGAATATCTTAATCAGAGGTTCAGGAACAGGGCGGGTAGTTAATAGATTTAATAGGAGAGTAGTTCTGGTTTTTTTGAAGCAGAGGTTAGCAGGAGGGAAGAACAAAGCAGGTATGGTATCCATAGAGTATTATACGGCTTATTTGAAAAAAATAAAATTACGCAGGGAACAGATGGAAATTTGACTTCTTAGGTGAAGCCCGTTCCTTTTGTTCCCTGTAACAGGGAGGCAAAAGGATGGTTCGACTTTGCTCACCATCCTGAGGAAATCGAAGGAGGTGAGGGGCTTGCCTAAGTCAAAAGTGGTTGAAAAGCAGCACCTTCCTCAGAAGACCTTTTGGCATCCTTACAGTCTTCAGAGCTTAACCCCGGAGAAATTCATCAAGGTGGTCAATCTGATTTTAAAAGGGGAACATATTCTGCTGAGATTTAGTCGGGGAAAAAGACCAGAAGAGGAAGCAACTCATCCTGTAACTCCGGAAGAAAAATTACCTGGGATGGTGTCTTAAGAGATAGAGCCCATAAGCTAATGGAGTGTATCCGCCTGAGGGGGGACAGCTTTACCTGTAATCCATTTAAAGACGATAGGACGTTTCTGCCCCACAAATGCAGGTTATCCCTATAAGAGATAATAATCCTCCCCAAAGGAAATCTTTTTTTCAATTAATAACAATTCCATCCGTATAATTTTAAAGCCTTTTTTGACCTATGAAGGAGGTGATTTATGAAAAAGGTTGGTTTAACGATAAGTTTAATTTTCCTTTTCATCCTGCTGACTTTCACCTGGTCCTTTGCCCAGATGGAGATGGGTAAGGGTTGTAAACATGAGGCCAAGGCGATGGGCGAGGAGATGTCCAAAGAGAAATGCGGACAACATCAGGAAGGGATGATGCAACAGATGGGCTGCTGTAAGATGGGTTCAGGGATGGGAATGTGCGGGATGATGGGAGAGGAGATGGGGTGTTGTAAAAGGGAGTTTTTCCTCTGCTGTAAAGATGAGTTGAAGCTTTCTGATAAGCAGGTGGAGGCTATAAAGTCTATCAAGATGGGTTTTGTGAAAAGCAGAATCAAGATGGAGGCTGATCTGCAGATAGCCCATTTAGAGCTCAAAGCCCTAATGGATGAGGATAAAGCCAGCATGAAAGAGATCGAGGCTAAGTTAAGATCGGTAGAGAAGCTGAAAGTTGATATGAAGCTTTCTCATATCAAAACTTTCAGAGAGGCAAAAGCTCTTTTGACTCCGGAGCAGAAAGAGAAGATGATGAAGTGCCACCAGGGGATGTAAGAAGCGTTCTTCAGAAAAGCAATAGAGGTAAAGTTTTATTATTTTCGGCCAGGCAAATCCTGGCCGATTTTTTTATAATAATTTTTTCGTAGCGCGACCCTTTCAGGGTCGCCAGTTGTAGGGATGGAACATTGTTCTTTCACAGATTTTAGAGAGTAGGTCAGGAAATTTGTGCTCCTGACTATAATCTGAAATCAACGGATTGCTTCGTCGGTCAAATGACCTCCTCGCAATGACATATTAAAAAATATCTTTTTGAATCAGGATTTAATTGGTATATTATTTACCGCCCCCCAAGTGGAAATAACGGGGATGAGAACATCCCCTTTGAGCTAAATTTTTAAAGAGGATAGGTCTAAAAAGATGCAGAAAAAAATTTTAGGTAAAACCGGTTTAGAGGTAACCCGATTAGGAATAGGCGCAGGTTATGGCCTTTCGGCAACCAATGTCATTTATGCCCTGGACAAAGGAGTAAATTTCTTTTTCTGGGCTCCTTTTTTGCCGGGATATATTCCCGTATCCCGGAATCTGAAAAAAATCCTGCCAGGT
>MEWM01000088.1:12211-15914 GCA_001775355.1 candidate division Zixibacteria bacterium RBG_16_43_9
AATAGCTTTGAAAGGATTTTGCACAGGCATCTGAGATGGTCGGGAACAGATCATATTGACATCTTCTTCTTAGGAATGATGAGGAAAATCCCGGATCAGAGAAAATTGGAAGAGCTTTTAAGACTTAAGGAAAAAGGGATTTTCAGATTTTTAGGGGTGTCAACCCATAAGAGAAAATTAGGTGAAGAAATAATGCGGAAATGGCCGGTGGATGTTTTGATGATAAGGTATAATATGGCTCATCGAGGAGCAGAGCAGGATGTTTTTCCTTTTCTGCTGGAGAAAGATAGACCGGGAATCATCGGCTTTAATGCTACCAAGCACAAAAGACTCCTTAAAAGACTCATAGGCTGGGACTTGGATAAACCAGTCCCCACTGCTGGCGATTGCTATAGATTTGTGCTGGGTAATCCTTCAGTGGATATGGTCTTAGCAGGTCCGAGAAACAGAGAGCATATTGATGAAGCAGTTGCGGCAGTTGAAAAAGGTCCTCTTTCTGAAGAGGAATTGAAGTGGATGAGGGAGTTCGGGGATTTTGTGCATAGAAGATAAATAAGGAGCGCAGGGGGTGGCTTTAGCCTTCCATCTTTTCATATGAAACCTGAAGGTTTCCGCTACAAATGACCTCTACAAAGGAGCTGTAGAGCCAAGTTTTAAATCCGCCGCTCTACTGAGGGCTGTTCCTAAAATCGAATTAAGACCTTGAAAGACAATAACTTAAGTATTTCCAATATTTAACTATAAAAAAAGACTAAATTACTCTTATTTTTTCCTTGACAAAAATTAATTCTACGTTTAATTGTAATTAAAAACATACCCTGATTAACGGGTATTTGATTACCACAACTCCAATCACAAAGGAGGTGGAAAGAAAGAATAGGCTTCTGATTTGTTTTCTCTTTTATTAATTTCTACCTCTTGAACAATTCTCTCTTTTCACATTCAAAACTCTTTCTGGGATTATCTTCTGTTCCGTCACGAGAGGAGCTCTGACATAACGATTTAGTCACTAAGTTGCCATCGACTTTTCAACATTATAGTGATCGGAAAGGAGAACCCAATTTTATTCGTCATGCACGATCTAGTCCGTTCGCCCCCCTTTGGCGGGGGATCAGGATGAATCCTTCGGGTCAAGCCTTTTCCGTTGACCCTGAGGTGGAGAATTTGGTTGATACGAAGAGATTGGTGCTACAATGAAGCCGGAGTATATTGCCGACTGGGGATCAGAGTTTCAAGAATCAGATGCCCGGCTTTACTGAATCTAAGATCAAGCAGACGAATTTGAAAAAGTACAATTAACTAATTCACTAATCTCCGCCAGAGGCGGATTCGCCTTTGGTGAAAACCACTTAACCAATATAGGAGGAGTTATGAATCACTCTTTAGCGTTTAGTCTTCCTGTCCACAAATTCTGGAGAAGCCTTGTATGCATCCTGATGTGGATAATTCTCATAGGCACAGTTGTGATGCCGCAGTCCCTGTATGCTCAGTTTGACCCTCCGCGGAATCACTATAAGACCTGGAGGATTCAACCTATACAGGGGAGCGGCCTGGCTGTCGAAGTTAAGGACCAATTTATGACTGATTTCCTGCAGGTGCTCCGGATAGATTACCTTTCTAACCCGGTTGTAAAGGATGACACCTTCAGGATCATAAAGCCAGATAACCATCTGACCTGGTATAGAGTATTAGGAAGGGACACCTTAATCAACGTTGAGTATGTGAATCAGTTTGAGTCTACCAAAGTCGAGATAGATTCAGTGCATTATCTGTTGGTGCCTACCTGGAAGCAACTGCCAGAGCATAACCCACCCGACAGTCTGGACCACTACAAGGCTTACAGGATTCGAAACCCCTACATTCTGAACAGGCCGGTCAAGTTGCTTGACCAGTTCGACGAGAGAATAGGTTTACCTGAATTCATAACTTCCCTGAAGCCGGTTTACTTCCTTACTCCAGCCCAGAAAAAGCGCGGTCCAGTGCCTGAGCCGGTATTTGATACTGTTACTCACTATGTAGCTTACGAAATACAACCACCGCGGACTTTTGGTCTTTCTGTGCCTACTCAAGATCAATTTGGTTCTTACACGATGTTTGTTCAGCAGAGCCAGTTGTTGTTGGTGCCGACTAAGAAACTTCATGTAACGCCATCACAGGAAGCCTGTTGTTTCCCGGATGGTAGTTGCGGGCTTGTGCCTGCGGGTACGTGTCCTGGAGTTGTCGTCCCAGCCTGTCTGGGTGATCTCAACGGTAATGGCATAGACGACGCCTGTGAGCCGCCACCACAGGAAGCCTGTTGCTTCCCGGACGGAAGTTGCGGGCTTGTGCCTGTGGGTACGTGTCCTGGAATTGTCGTCCCAGCCTGTCTGGGTGATCTCAACGGCAATGGCATAGACGACGCCTGTGAGCCGCCTCCTCCACCAGTTGACACTTTGCGGAATCACTTCAAAACCTGGCGGCTGGAGTCACTAAATATATTTCTTAAAGTCCTTGCCGAAGACCAGTTTATGACTGATTCTCTTACTCTACGGGGGTTGGATTTCCTTTCTAACCCAGTTAGAAAGTTCGTTCAGACTCCAGGCGGAATTGATACCTTTGATATCACCCGACCCAATGACCATCTGCTCTGGTATCCGGCTTCTGGCCGCGACACTCTACTTAAGGTGGAATATGTGAATCAATTTGAATCTACAGCTGTCCTGATAGACACTGTGGCTTATTTTCTGGTACCTACCCAAAAGGACCCGCATCCTAGACCCGATAGTCTTCTGGGCCACTACAAAGGTTATAAGATTAGAGACCCGAAGCCATTTACCAAGGTAATCCAGCTGCAAGACCAGTTCGACTCAACTATGGGAATCACCGAAACCGTTGATATTCTTAAACCGCTGTACTTCTTCACTCCGGCCAGAAAAAATAAGGAGCCCGCATTCGGCCCGGACACCCACTATGTAGCTTATGAAATTATCCCCAAACACACTATTTCTCCAATGCTCCGAAATGTAAATAACCAATTTGGTTCTCTGACGGTGACGGTTCTGAACAGCGAGCTCTTGCTGGTTCCCACCAAGAAGAGAGGGGTTGAGCTGCCGCAACAGGAAGCCTGTTGCTTCCAGGACGGAAGTTGCGGGCTTGTGCCTGTGGGTACCTGTCCTGGAGTTGTCGTCCCGGCCTGTCTGGGTGATCTCAACGGTAATGGCATAGACGACGCCTGTGAGCCGCCTCCTCCACCAGTTGACACTTTGCGGAATCATTTCAAGACCTGGAGGATTCTAACACAGCCTGTAGGCATAACCGTGCTTGTCAAAGACCAATTTATGACGGCTGACGTTAGGCTGGACACTATAGATTTCCTATCTAATCCGGTTAGAAAAATCGTTTTTGTTCCTCCCGTAATTGATACCTCTGATATCAGAAGACCCAATGACCATTTGACCTGGTACAGGGCTAAAAGTTTTGCCCCCACAAAGAGATTTAAGGTAAAATATGTAAATCAGTTTGAGTCTACTTCACTCGTGATGGACACACTGAGGTATTTATTGCTACCTACCCAAAAGGACCCTCATCCTGAACCAGACAGTCTTCTGGGTCACTACACAGCTTATAGGGTTAAAAACCCCAAGGGGTTTAGTAGGCCGGTCCAGCTACAAGACCAGTTTGACCCAACACCTGAGTTCATAGATTCCCTTGTGCCAGTGTATTT
>MEWM01000088.1:15981-16514 GCA_001775355.1 candidate division Zixibacteria bacterium RBG_16_43_9
ATTTTCCCTAAGCGAGTCGCTCCCCAAACTAGAACTACTCTTGACCAATTTGGACCGCATTCTATGCAGATCCGGCAGAGCGAGCTGTTATTGGTGCCTACTAACAAGGTATCAGTGAAATATTTCAAGGCTGGGGATGCCAATGGCGATACTTTGGTTACAATTTCGGATGTGGTATATCTGGTCAATTACCTTTTTAAAGGAGGACCTCCACCAAATCCTTTAGAAGCAGGAGACGCCAATTGCGATGGGTTGGTAAACGTTGCAGATGTAATCTATTTAATCAATTATCTCTTCAAGGGCGGACCTCCACCTCGTTGAAACACAGTTTGTAATTGGTAGGGGCATATTGCAGCAATATGCCCCTACTACTCTGTTGGTCTGGAACCCAAAAGCGAGCGATCCTAAATTGGAGTTGCAGTTAAGAAAATGGAAAACAGAAGAAGGAAGATGGAAAGATGGTAGCCGCAGACTTTAGTCTGCGAAAGGGAGTGAATATAAGAGCAGGTCTCTGTGTCTGCCCTGGAATTTCT
>MEWM01000088.1:16598-16685 GCA_001775355.1 candidate division Zixibacteria bacterium RBG_16_43_9
CGATAAAAAACCTCACCCTATCCCTCTCCTGAAAGGAGAGGGTTTTGTTTTTATCCGTTATTTGATATTCGTCATCCGTCATCTTTC
>MEWM01000089.1:0-5393 GCA_001775355.1 candidate division Zixibacteria bacterium RBG_16_43_9
TGTTTTTCGATAACCAGACCGGCGAAGATAAATATGATTATCTGCGCAAGGTTTTAGCAGATTTATTAATTACCGATCTCAGCACATCGAGGTATCTTAAAGTCATGACTTTCCCAGAGATGTTGGATGGCTTGAAATCGCTTGGGTGTGAAGAAGTGAAAATCATTGCCGACTCTTTATGGTTTAAACTTTGTAAATTGAAGGGTGTTCAGGTTATGGTATTGGGAAGCCTTACCAAGAGCGGAGATACATTTGTGTTAAATTCGCGATTGCTGAATGTTGATACAAAAAAACAGATAGCAACACCCTATAGGGTCAAAGATAAGGGCGAAGATAGTATCCTGGGGCATTTAGTGGATGACCTCACGGACAAGATCAAAAGAGGGATAAAAATTTCCATGAAGGAAATCCAAGCAGAGAAGAAAGATATAGCGGAACTTACCACTACCTCTTTAGAAGCATACCAATATTATTTTGCTGGAGGAGAAGCAGCCTATCGGATGTATAACCCAGAAGCCATCGACAATTTGGAAAAAGCAGTAGCCATAGATTCAACTTTTGTCGAAGCTTACAGTGCTTTAGCACGGCAATACTATACTATTGGGGACAATACAATGGCACTAAAAATCATTGATAAAACTAAGACGATCGCTACCAATTATGGCAAAGGGACTGAGGAAACATTAGTTGGAATCCTTGCATTGGAGGCTTACATAAAACAAGATTGGGACCTGGCCATCAACTATTATAAAAGGTTAATAAGCCTAAACCCGGAAAACATAGGCGCTCATCTCGATCTGGGAACAGTCTATTACCAGAAGAAAAGGATGTATGATGAGGGTATATCCGAGTTCAAAAAAATATTAGAGCTTGATCCTCAAGGAGTTACCAGTAGCAGCAGTTTTGCTTACAACCTCCTGGGCTGGGCTTATCTCCGCAAAGAAGAATGGAAAAAAGCGCTTGGAGCATTTAATAAATACGTGGCTCTTTTACCAAATCAGGCTTATCCGCTTGATGTTTTAGCGGAGATCAACTTAGTGGTTGGTGATTATGATCAGGCGATAACTAATTTACAGCGGTCTCTGGAAATAAAGCCAGATTATCCTGTTACTTCTGCTCTCCTTGGCGATGTTTATCTGTCTAAAGGTATGTACGGGCAAGCGCTGGGATCTTACCAAAGATGTCTTACTTTGTCCCTGAGTGAAGTCGAGCAGGCGGAAGGTCATCTTAACTTGGGCAATCTCTATTTCTTAAAGGGTGAATATGATCAAGCTGTTCAAGAATGCCAAAAGGCATTGGAACTTGATCCACAGATGATAAAAGCTCATTGGATTCGAGGGCTAACTTTTGTCAAAAAGGGAATGTTCGAACAGGCTGACTCTGAGGTCTTGGCTATTAAAGGATTAATAGAAGAAACGAAAGCGGAGGACTTAAGAACAAATTATTATCATCTTTTAGGAGAGTTATTCCTTTGTAAGGGCATTAACCAGCAGGCACTGGCGAATTTGAACCAGGCAGCTACTATCTGGTCCTTAGACCGAACATATTATCTTAATGCTTTGGGAGAGGCTTATTTTAAGATAGGGGAATTGAATAAGGCGAAAGAGAAATTTGAAGATGTCTTTGAAATCAATCCAAATTATGCACAAACTCATTATCTACTTGGTCAGCTTTATCAGAAGCAAGGCAAAAAAGACAAAGCGAGGGGTCATTTGCAAAAATTTGTGGAAATCTGGAAAAATGCGGATGAAAATCTACCACAATTTATAGATGCTAAGAAACGATTGGCAGGATTATAAAACATCATAAATTCGGTTCCTGCTTATAGAGCATTACAAAAGAATTAAAAAGAGGAGGTGATCTGAATGCCACTGCTGACACGTCAAGACTGGGAGACGCTCAGAAAAGAGGAAGTTGCCTTCGAAAGAATGCAGCAAAAGCATTTTGAAAAGCTTTTAGACAAAGTCTATGGCAACCCAGGAAGTACAGCCAGAACTGAACTCGATGATATCGATGCATTGATGGTCTATCTGGCTCGTACAGAGCCGCCCATCCCACCACCGCGAAAATAAGTGCCGCATCCAAGTGGGTGTTGGGTGTTTGTCTTTTTGATAAGGTATGGACAGAATCCGCTTAGTGTGGATTCTGTCCATACGCTTCTACCTGAATACAATCTACCTGTAAAAATCAAATAATTTTTGAAAAAATTTTCCTCTTTGAAATTTTTTTATTTATATTATCCGCTTGAGTTTTTATTTCCTGTCAGGAGTAGCTCCTGACAGAACTGGAGAATATTTTAAACCTTTCAAAGAATTATCTATGTCTGAACCAAAGAAGACCCCTTTTTACCAGATTCATCTGGAGAACAAGGCAAAGATAGTGGAGTTTGCTGGATACTGGATGCCGATTCAGTTTAAAGGTATAATGGAGGAGCACAGGAAAGTCAGATCCAGCGTGGGGCTTTTTGACATCACCCATATGGGCGAGTTTGAAGTCAAAGGTAAGGATGCACTTGCTTTTCTGCAGAAGATGACCACAAACGATGTGTCCAAATTGTTTGATTATCAGGTGCAATATTCCTGTATGTGCTATGAAAATGGTGGGATAGTGGATGACCTTTTAGTCTATAGATTACCTGACCGTTTTCTCTTAGTGGTGAATGCATCCAACATCGAAAAGGATTTCAACTGGCTAAAAGGACATCTATTCGGTGACGTGAAACTGGAAAACCTAAGTGACCAGATTGCGCTTTTAGCTATTCAGGGACCGGTTGCAGAGAAGGTGATGGCTAAGCTAACCGACGTAGATTTGAAAAAGATCAAATATTACTGGGCAGCCAAGGGAAAAGTCGTTGGCAAAGAGATACTTTTCTCCCGTACAGGTTATACAGGTGAGGATGGTTTTGAGCTTTATATGCCAAACGAATATGGCGAACATTTTTGGGGTGCGATTATGCAAGCTGGAAAAGAATTCGGGATTGAGCCGATTGGTTTGGGTGCCAGGGATTCCTTGAGATTGGAGATGAAATATATGCTGTATGGGAACGATATTGACCAGACCACTAATCCTCTGGAAGCTGGATTAGGCTGGATCGTAAAATTGGATAAAGGTGATTTTGTAGGAAAAGAGCCGACCCTGAAGTTACAGAAGGAAGGGTTAAAAAGAAAGCTGGTTGCTTTTGAGCTTTCTGATAAAGCCTTTCCCAGACAGCATTACCAGATAGAAAAGAACGCCAAGAAAATCGGCGAAGTGACGTCCGGCACATTTTCACCTTCTTTGGAAAAAGGGATTGGTCTAGGGTATGTGGATATCCAATACTCTGAGATCAGGGCGGAACTGGACATAAACATCCGGGGTAAGGATCATAAAGCGGAGATTATCAAGCCGCCCTTTTATAAGAAATTCACTCATAAATAAACAGAGGGCTGCCTAACGATGAAAATTGACCTGTTTTTTACTCCAAATGAAGTTAAAGAGGAGGAATTAAATAATCAAGCTGTTTTAGTGATAGACGTTTTAAGGGCTTCCACCACCATCGCCTATGCTTTTCACAACGGGTGCAAAGATATTATTCCCACCAGCTCGATGGACACAGCCATTGAGCTTTCCAGAAAGATAGGCAGGGATGCAGCTCTTCTATGCGGTGAAAGGGAGGGGAGAAAGATCGAGGGCTTTGACCTGGGAAACTCTCCTTTTGAGTATGAAGCTGAGAAGATAAAAGATAAAACCATGATTTTCGCCACCACCAACGGCTCTAAAGCTATTGTTAAGGGATCAGTTGGTCTTTCTCTTGCAGTAGGTTCCTTTGTGAACTTCCAGACCGTTGCAGATTATCTTAACTCTAACTCAAATGACCTTTCGATTGTCTGCTCAGGTAAACTGGACCAGTTCTCCATAGAAGATGCTGTTTGCGGTGGGCTGTATATAGATGCTCTTGCTAAAAAGGGTGTACGCCAGTTGAATGATGCGGCTTATGCTGCGCTCAGATTATACCAGGTATACAAAGATGACCTTCTGGGAATGCTGAGAAAATCCTCGCATGGAAGGTATCTTATCGAATTAGGTTTTGAAAAGGATTTGCTTCTGTGCTCTGAGGTTAATTCTCTGCAAATTCTTCCTTTGATGAATGATGGAAGACTGGTCAGGGCATTGTAGTTGCCCAATTTATTGGGCATGGCGTCCATCGGGTGTACTCCATATTTGTAGCGTTGCCTCTCCTGCCCTACGGGGGCTTGCTCAGGCAACGAAGATCGTCCTCACGGGAGTGAGGACGCTACGATTGGCTCGATAAATCGAGCAACTACATTTTTCAGGCTCAGTTCCCTCTCCCCTTGTGGGAGAGGGTTAGGGAGAGGGGTCACCTGCCGTTAGTAGCCCAAGGGAATAAGATGAAGAACCAGAAAAATATTTACCGGATCATCGATGCTAATCTGAATCGTGCTCGGGAAGGTCTCAGAGTAGTCGAAGAGGTTGCCAGGTTCATCTGGGAGGATGAAAAGCTTTCCAAGGGGCTGAAAAACCTGCGACATAAACTAACTAAAATCTCACAGGAGAATTTCGATCAAAAACTCCTTCTGCTATGCCGGGACAGCCAGGGAGATTTAGGTGCTAAGGGTATGGGGTTTTATGAAGGTAAAAGGAAAGACGTAAAAACGATTGTTCAGGCGAATCTGAGAAGATCAGAAGAAGCTTTGAGGGTTTTGGAAGAGTTCGGGAAAATCATAAAAAAAGGCTCGGCAGAGCAATTTAAGAATTTGAGGTTTAAATTATATACCATGGAAAAGGAGATTTTCGTTTCGTTAGAATAATAAAATCGTCAGTCATTGCGAGGACTCTATTTGGACAACGAAGTAATCTGCTTTCATACCAGAATTGTATGGGCAGGGTTCCGCTATCGGAGAGATGCCCCTATAGCTTTCTTAAGACCTTCTACTTTTTAATGGCAATCTGACGCCAGGCTATAAGATTACCTTTCCTGCCTTTACTATTTAAGTCTTCAACTGAAACGGAAAGAAAATACTCACCCTCAGGGATTTTCTTCGGGATTTGAATGGGAGAGGTTAAAATAGCTCTGGATAACCCTGTTTTTTCGCCTGAGGAAAAAATCAGATAACCGCTTTCTTTCAGACCCTTCTTTTGTCTGCCTTCGACTATAAATATCGCCGCAGTGTCTTTGACAATTTGAAGTGGTCCCATCTCCACCACAGGCTTCTTTCTGGATTCCTTAATGGGGTAAAGTCGGCAAGTGATTAAGTAGGAATACTTTCCGAACTCATCAGAGATGAAATTATCGGTTCTGAACTCAAAATACGGATAGACTATGTCGCCAGGTGAAAAAACTGAGAATGGATTATCCATAATCTTGATATTTCCCTGGCGACAGATCCAGGGTA
>MEWM01000089.1:5413-8170 GCA_001775355.1 candidate division Zixibacteria bacterium RBG_16_43_9
GCTGGTAAACGGGAAAGGAGAATATCGCTAACCGATTCACTCCCAAAAGGGGGCAGTGAGAATTCTATAGTATATATACCCAGATGTTTTTCTGACCTTTTCACTGTCAGGGCTAACTTATATTTACCATCTGGAAGATTATAATTTCCATAAACAGGTATCCAGGATAGATTGGCTGGAAGATTGCAAATACGGGTTCCGCTATCCTCGACTGCTACGGACTGGTCTTCAGCATCATAAATAATAGCCTTGATCTGAAGGCATCCAGCTCCCCCGGAATCTGATTTAAACTGTTCAAGAGGTATGCCCAGGCTGATCCAGGCAGTGTTATACCCCTGGATCTCTGGAAACGAGGAGACGCGAAGAGATGCCTTAACTATTTTCTCAACTTCTTCAAAAGGATGAAAAGATGGTTTTGCCACAGTAATATATTTTGCCTCTGTTTTCTTTTGTCGAAAAAGGCTTTCAATTCTCGCACCAGGCATGCCTTTCACCAGATCATATTCTCTATGTGGAATAAAGCGGTCTGGGTGGTTGTCTTGGTTATCATCCTGCAGTGCCAGAAATATTCCTTTGCTTATCCAGTGCATATAGTATACTTCACAGGTTGTTGGAAATCGAGAGGGAGTATCAGTCCAGCATGTTTCCTCTCGCTCATATTCCTCCTCTGGAATTCCGTGAAGAAGAACCGGTTTTGCCCGCAGGTCCCAGTGTTGGTTAAAATAGGGTGAGCGGTAATTCTTATCGCAGTAACTTACTCTTTTCCCCCACATCTCCTCCCACCATTCATTTTTATCCGGAGTATCGGGCCTGGTCTCCAGGTCTTTCTGTTTCTTGAACGATTGCACCAAGCTGTCTATTCGGGCGCTATCAGTGTGAGCATTCATTGTTTTAAGTTTTTGGAATAGAGGTTTATCCACTATTTCAAAAAATCGGTAAACCTTAAGCAGGGAGTCTTTTTTCGCCTCTCCTTCTGCGGTTTTAGGAAAATCCCTCAGGCTGGATAGAAAAATCTTTTCTTCCGGATTGTAGCCCGGTCCTTCAAACTGAAGTGCGGCACAGGATAAACCAAGGATTGCTAAGATTAATGGAACTATCAACCAGTTTTGTGGTCTCATCAGTGCTCAGAGCCTGAAAATTTTTTTCACTCCCCTTTGTTAACTTTTGAAAAGATTTAACCAATCTCCCATTTGAAATAAACCTTATCCCTCTGCTGAAAGTCAAGAATTTTTTTCGACTATAAAGTCCGGACAATCATGATATTAAATTTTAGCTTGACTAAGAAAGGTGGAGCTATTATCATCCTGCTGTTTAATACCTGTCCGAATCTGGATCCATAGGAAAATAATCTTTCCAGGACAGAAAAAAATATGAGCTCTATCCTTAAAGCCAAAAAAGAAATAATCGAAATCGGGAAAAGAATGTATGCTAAGGGGTATGTAGTGGCATCTGAAGGGAATATGAGCATCCGGATCGGTGAGAATAGAATCCTGGTCACTCCTGCTGGCAAGAATAAAGGGTTTCTCAAGGAAAAAGACCTGGTGCTGGTTGACCTGAAAGGCAAGAAAATCTCAGGAAATTTAGAACCTTCATCAGAGCTTAGAATGCAGTTATTCGTCTATCAAAAAAGAAAAGATATCAATGCGGCGGTGCATGCGCATGCTCCTTATTCCTTAGCTTTTGCCTGTGCCCGTATTCCTTTAGCCCAAAACTTATTACCTGAGGTAATAATGTTCTTAGGGGAAATCCCTTTAACTCTTTATGCCACTCCCACAACCGAGGAGGTGCCGAGCTCTCTCGCTCCTTTTATTGAAAAGCATAATGCTTTCTTATTGGAAAATCATGGGGTCTTGACTTTAGGCAAGGATATATTTGAAGCTTACAACCGTCTGGAGATGGTAGAGCATTTAGCAAGAGTCAACCTTTTATGCAAAATTTTAGGTAAGACAGAAGAGCTTTCTAAAGAGTCATTAGATAAGTTGGAGAAGTTGAAAAAGATATGAGAAAGGTTTTAGTGGAAAAAGCAGTAAGACTGGAGAAGGTTCCACCCTATCCTTTATTTGATTTCAACCGGGTCTTAAAAAGGCTGGATAAAAAGGGTGTGGAAATAATCGACTTATGCCGATTCGATCCGGTTCTGCCGTTACCAGGCTCCGTTCAGAAGATCTTGCCTTTTCTACAAGATAAGAAGAATTTTGGATATGCAGAGAGAGTAACTATTTTCAAGGTAAAAGAGCTTTTCTCTTCATGGTTTAAGAGAAGGTATGGGGTTTGGTTGAATCCCAAAACCGAGGTCTTTTTTTACTCCGGCAAAAGAGAGACCCTGACCCAGCTTGCCCTTTCTTTCATAAATCCAGGGGATAAGACTTTTGTATGTGAGCCGGCAATTCAGCTTTATAAGGGCTGTGCTTTATTAGCTGAAGGAAAAATAGAGGTTCTGCCACTTTTAGAAAGGAATGATTACCTGCCGAATCCGGGCCTTCTAAAGAATAAGCACAAAGACGAAAGGAAGTTTTTCTTCTTAAATTATCCTCATAACCCTACAGGCTCGTTGGCCGACCTTTTTTTCTATAAAGAGCTGGTAGAAGTGGCTTTGAAAAATAACATCAGAGTAGTGCAGGATGCATCTTACAATGAAATCTATTTTGAGGAGTTTCAACCGCCCAGCCTGATGCAGGCAGAGGGTGGGAAAAGGGTCGGGGTCGAGTTACATTCGCTTTCCACAGGCACCGGTATCCCTGGCATAGATTGCGGTTT
>MEWM01000089.1:8214-8586 GCA_001775355.1 candidate division Zixibacteria bacterium RBG_16_43_9
GCCCACCCGTCTTGTGCTCAAACTGGCTGAAGTCCTATTAGAAGAATACGAGACGATAATAAGCAAGAACAAACAGGAATATAATGCCAGAAGGGACGTGATGACTGAACTTCTCTTGAGCCTTGGCTGGAGGGCAAGAAAACCAAAAGCCACACCCCTTTTTTGGGCACAAATACCTGGAAGATATTCTTCCCTTGGCTTTTGCCGGATGCTTTTGAGAAAGACCGGGGTGATAGCTTCTCCAGGTGTGGAATATGGAGGGCCGGGTGAGGGGTTCATCCGGCTCAGCCTGAACCAGCCGGAGGAAAAACTCAAGGAAGCCGGGGAAAGGATAAGAGAGCATTCCCACTTCTGGCAGAAAAGATTTCGCAG
>MEWM01000089.1:8593-9094 GCA_001775355.1 candidate division Zixibacteria bacterium RBG_16_43_9
GGCTTCACAATATGATTTTTTACGGGTTTCACGGGGTCTCACCTGCAGAAAAGGAGACTGGCAGGAGATTTGAGGTGGATTTGGAGCTTTTCCTTGATCTTTCCAGAGCAGAGCAAAGCGACAGACTCAAAGACACTGTCAATTATAAGGAAGTCTACCAGACAGTTCATGATATTATGACCGGAGAGCGGTTTTCCCTTATAGAAGCAGTTGCTAGCCGGATAGCTGATGAAATCCTGAGTAAATTCAAACCTGACTTGGTAAAAGTAAGAGTGAGGAAAAAAATACCTCCGGTTCCTGGAAACTTAGATGATATCGAAGTGGAAATAGAAAGGAAATCCTCTGACAGATCAGTCTGAAACTGAAACTGTTGCCAGGGTCTTTCATGCTGGAAATATTTTGTAGGGACAGGGCTTGTCCCTGTCCGAAACAGCGAACATCAGAACGAGGGATGGGATAATTGGCTATTGCCTATCTGTGCCTGGGCTCAAATTTAGGAGA
>MEWM01000089.1:9286-9407 GCA_001775355.1 candidate division Zixibacteria bacterium RBG_16_43_9
AAGGAAATTAGGCAGGGTTAGAGGAAAAAGATGGGGTCCGAGAAAAGTGGACCTGGATATACTCCTTTATGACAAAATGATTATGTATGATGAAAAGCTCACGCTTCCTCATCCGCAGATG
>MEWM01000089.1:9450-9582 GCA_001775355.1 candidate division Zixibacteria bacterium RBG_16_43_9
TCCGGCTCTGCATTTAACTCCTAAGATGCTTCTGCAAAAAATAAAGACAGGTCAGGAGGTAAAATTATCTGAGGTCAAATGGCAGGTTTAAACTACATAGTAGTGGAGGGAGCAATAGGTGCAGGGAAGACC
>MEWM01000089.1:9589-10864 GCA_001775355.1 candidate division Zixibacteria bacterium RBG_16_43_9
CTCAACTTTTAGCTGAAAGGTTTGCTGCTTCTCTGGTTTTAGAAGAGATAGAGGAGAACCCCTTCTTATTGGATTTTTACAAAAACCGGAAGAGGTTTGCTTTTCAAGCCCAGGTCTATTTCCTTCTTTCCAGGTTCAAACAGCAGCAAAGTTTGCTGGAATTAGACCTTTTCCATGCTAAGGTGATAAGCGACTATCTTTTCTGGAAGGACCGGATCTTCGCCTCGATCAACTTGAGCCAGAAGGAACTTTATCTGTATGAGAAGATCCTCCCAATTCTGGAAAAGGATATTCCCAAGCCTGATCTGGTGATATATTTGCAAACCAGTCCGGAGGTTTTACAAAAGAGGATAAAGGAAAAGGGAAGAGATTTTGAGAAAAGCCTGGATTCTGAATATCTTTCACTCTTAGTGGAATCGTATAACCACTTCTTCTTTCATTATAACTTAGGTAATTTATTAGTGGTAAAAAATGACAATCTGGATTTTCAAAAGAATCCCAGCCAATTTGAAGACCTCGTGAATATTGTCAAAGAAGAAAAACCAGGCACCAGGTATTACGTGCCTGCAGCTTGAGGTGTAATCGAGATGACTACGGAAAAGGTGACAGTCAAGACTTTCCTGAAAATGAAGCAGAGAGGCGAGAAGATCGCGGTTCTGACTGCTTACGATTTTTTCACTGCCAAAATCTTAGACGAGATCGGAATAGATTCTATCCTGGTGGGTGATTCAGCCAATATGGTCTTTTACGGAGCTAAGGATACCCTTTCGATAAGTATGGACCAGATGGTCTATCACACACAAGCGGTATCAAAAGCAGCAAAAAGAGCTCTGGTAATAGGCGATATGCCTTTTTTATCCTATCAGACTTCAGTCTCAGATGCTATTTTGAATGCTGGAAGGTTTCTGAAAGAGGGCGGTGCGCACGGAGTCAAGATTGAGGGTGGAATGGAGATGAAGGATACCGTGAAGAGATTAATAGAGGTAGGGATTCCGGTGATGGGGCATATTGGCATGACCCCGCAGTCGATTGAGAAATTCGGGGGTTATTCGGTTCAGGGTAAAGATGAGAAGAAAGCTGAATACCTTTTGGAAAGTGCGAAAATATTAGAAGATGTTGGTTGTTTTTCCATTGTCCTGGAATGTATCCCCAGAGAGCTTGCCAAAAAGATCACCTCATCTCTTAAAATCCCCACCATCGGGATTGGCGCAGGCCTGGACTGCGATGGTCAGGTTTTAGTGGTAAACGATATCTTAGGATTGTATGAGGAGTTTA
>MEWM01000090.1:0-292 GCA_001775355.1 candidate division Zixibacteria bacterium RBG_16_43_9
GTGAAGACAAAAAGGGAGGCACCGATGAAAAATAGAACATTGTAATGCGCGCTACCTTGTACCACTTCTCCTAATTCTGCGGCAATTGTGGCAGACATAGTGCGTACCGAATCAAAAATGTTGGCAGATAGCATAGAGGCATTTCCGGAAGCCATTAGAACTATCATTGTTTCCCCAACCGCCCTACCCAGCCCTAAAATAATACCCGCCAGTACACCGGGCATAGCCACTGAAAGAGAAACTCGAAAGGCGGTCTGCCAGCGATTAGCTCCTAAAGCCAGGGAAGCCTCTT
>MEWM01000090.1:315-4053 GCA_001775355.1 candidate division Zixibacteria bacterium RBG_16_43_9
AGCGAATCCTCAGCTAAAGAATAGATCACGGGGATGATGGCAAAGCTTAATGCCACCCCGGCATTGAAAGCATTCAGACGCATGGTGGAATGAAAGATGCTGTGAAAAAATGATGCCATCACCATTAAAGCAAAAAATCCCAAAACTACCGATGGGATACCCGCCAGAATCTCCACAATCGGTTTGATGAATTCCTTCAGTCTAACCGGTGCAAACTCCGAGGTATAAATAGCCGCTCCAACGGAAAGGGGAATGGAAAAAAAGAGAGCGACTATTACTACTTTAAAAGTTCCGACGATTAAAGGAATTAAGCCATATCGGGGAAAGTCGGAAACTGGCTGCCAGATTACCGTAGAAAAGAAAAGCTTCAAACTTGCCTCTTTCTTAACCTCAGGGCTGGTAAGCACTGGCAGAGCTTCTTTGAAAATGAAAAAAAATATGAGAACAACACCCAGGATTGCCAAAAAAGAGGATAAAAAGATTATTTTTTCGATTATAAACTCAGATAAACGGAATCTTCTCTTAAAAATAATGGACTCCGCCTGCTGTTTCTTTTCAATAGTCTTCGAGTTTTCCATCTTTCTTGCTCTTGACGGATGTTATCATCCGTCCTGGTATCCTGCTGGATGATAACATCCAGCAAGAAATCCCCTCTCCCCTCGTGGGAGAGAGTTAGGGAGAGGGGAGCATTTACAAAATCTCCCTCCCCTTTATCCCCTCCCATCAAGGGAGGAGGATATAAGTCTACTTCACCGGGAAATACCCGACTTTGCTTATAATCTGCTGTCCCTGTTCAGACAGGACGAAATCAACCAATTTTTTAATTTCGCCTGTGGGCTTGTTGCGCAGATACCAGTATAGATAGCGAGATATAGGATATTTTCCATTTTTTATGTTTTCTAAAGTCGGTTCGTAACCCGGAGTCTGAGAATCCTTCTTGACCTTGCAATATTTAACTCCCTTAGCATAGGCGGCACCTCCATAGCCTATTCCGTATTTATCTTTTGCCACAGCATTCACAATAGCGGCTGTTCCTGGAAGAGTCTGAGTCTGAGGAGCGAAATCCGCACCCTTCAGGACATTGTCCTTAAAATAAACGTATGTCCCGGAACTGTTCTCCCTGCCATACAGAACTATCTTGGTATTCTCCCATCCTAATTCCTTCCAGTTGGTGATCTTCCCGGTATAAATATCTTTGAGTTGCTCCAGGGTAAGCTCAACCACTTTGCTCTGGTCATTCAGATAAACAGCCAATCCGTCCCTTGCCACCGGGATTTCAACTCCGGTTGTGTTAAACCGCTCTTTTAATTTCTCTATCTCCGAGCTTTTGATGGGCCGGGAGGCTTCGCAAATGTCAGTTGAGCCATTAATCAAGGCGGCAATTCCCACGCCCGAGCCTCCTCCTGTAACCTGAATAACCACCCCCGGATTCTGGCTCATATAAATCTCTGCCCATCTCTGACCCAGGATAACCATAGTGTCAGACCCTTTTATAGTAATAGCCTTTCCAGCGAAAACCGTAAAGTAATCTGCAAACAGTGAAGCCAAAATTATTAGTGTCATCAAAGCGATTTTCTTTCCTGATAACTTTTTCATTTTATCCTCCTGTGTTTTTAATATTTAAAACATAAACTGAAATTGCAAGGTAAATCTGTTGTCCTTGCGGTCACCAGAATATTTTGAAAAAATCGAATTGCCTGACAGCTGATGAGGTATGTCATAAGCCGCAGTTACCCTAACATAAGAATCCCAGAAGTAATGCAGAGCTAAAGACAAAGTCCCGGTGGCATTATTTTTCGCATTCGAATCGGTATTCGGGTCCCAGTAGTCATATCTGGCGGCTGCACCGAATTTGGTGTAAATATTCTGGGATAGCCAGAGGTACCAGCCTCTTTCGTTTTTGTCATTATCCTTAGCCTGGTAATATTCCCCTCTGAAACCGGTTCCCCCTAATGGCAAAAAGTCCAGATAGACCTGCGCATCAGCTCCATACCGTATCTTATCTTTTTCCAGTGCGGGAACCGCAGCTTTGGGTACAGTGGTCTTGATCTCGCCAGGGTCTATTACTCCATTTCCATTTACATCATACCAGGTGGTTACCCCAGACACAGCCGCGCTTCCAGGCAAGTAGGTTTTTCCCCAGTTGCCAGAGAGCCCAAAATCAACCATCCCCAGCTTAACTTTAGCTCTACCAATCACATCTTTTGCCTTGGTAGGATCAAACCAGGTGAAATTCTTGTCTTCTATCCCATAGCCCTGAAATAGACCTGCGTTGAACTGGAGATATTTTGGTAAAGCCCAGGTGAGATTTACTCCCCGGTCCCTTTCGCCTTTGAAAAGATTGGTTTCTGCCAGACTTCTTTCAGGGAAATCTCTTTTAGAAGAAGAGTATTCGATCTCATATCCGAAGGGATAGTTGAACTGTCCAAAAGTCAGCGTGAGATTATGTTTTCCAATGTTCTTGTAAAGCTCAACATAAGTCTCTTTCAAGGAAATCGTATTCTTGGAAGCATCAAAATAGATGACATACTTGCTGGAAGAGCCGGGCTGGATTGTGAACTTTATCCTGCCTCTCCGAATGTAGAAGTTATTGGCATTTAGATTTTTGGAGACATCATAACCTCCTGCAACTCCGTTTTTGGAACTGTCGTTATACTCATACCGCGCCTGGATGTAGCCGGAGATTTTCACCCATTTCAGAATAGCAACATCGCTGTTCAAAGTCGCCATGTTTTCCGAAATCCCGTCTAACCGGTCTTTCGTTTCCTGGAACGCAGCTTTAATGCTGTCTTCTGAGGTCTGTGCCCAGGACTGGTTTAGACGTATGATCGCTAATAAAAGCAAGATTAGAAAAATTTTTGTTTTCATGTTTTCTCCTTTTTTGTTCTGGTTTTTAACTCTAGACCTAGTGGATTCGCGAGTTTAACTTCTCATACCACCTCCTCGATATATTCTCTCAAAATCTCTGAACATCTTATCTTCTTTTCGAGTACAGATTAAACGTTCACTGTATTACAGCAATATTAACCCAGTGTTAAATCTGTGTTAAAAAAGACTTGCTTTTTAGGAGTAGATAGGATAAGATAATCGGAGTTCAAAAAAGCTGATTATGCTGGCAAAAGAAGATATTTCTAAAATAAACTACAGGAGGAACCGGATGATACGTAAACTGATGTTCGTTCTCATCCTGATTCCGGTGTTAGGACTTTCGAGCTGGCGGCTCCGGGAAAAGATTTCGAAATGGTTTCGGAGAGCGATATCAGGCGAAAACGATAGGACGAATATGTTAACTACTAAGCCCTTGGCGGTAATGGATGACTTATTATCTTGTAACGCAAGACGGAAGAGGTCTTCAGGTATAGCTATCAATTCTTGATCAAAGATGGATACATTATGAAACAGTCCATTTATTTTCTATTCTGTCTCTGCCTGATTTTTCTTATTTTTGTTTCCCAGAGCCATTCACAAGACCGGTCAGACAGCCTCAGAGTGTTGAAAAACAGTGCCCCCAAAATCTACATAGATTGCAGCGGCTGCGACATCGACTTTTTTAAAACCGAAATTACGTTTGTAAACTTCGTCAGAGATAGTAAAGATGCTCAGGTCCACATACTTATCACCACTCAAGTGACTGGCGGCGGCGGCAAAGAGCACACTCTGACCTTTATCGGCAGGCAGGATTTCTCGGGGATAAATGATACTCTGAAGTATGTTTCGGAACAATCTGAAACCGAGGAC
>MEWM01000090.1:4087-4456 GCA_001775355.1 candidate division Zixibacteria bacterium RBG_16_43_9
GGTTTAATCCGGTATGTGGCAAAAACTCCTATTGCAGGCCAAATTTCCGTTTCGTGTATTCAACAAACAGAGCCAACCGCAGTGGTAGATAAATGGAAGAGCTGGGTGTTTTCCATAAGCGCCAATGGTTATTTTAATGGAGAGAAAAGCCGAAATTATGTCTCGCTGTGGGGTAACCTTTCAGCAAAACGGATAACCCCGGACTGGAAAGTGAATTTATACGTAAACGGTAGTTATAATGAAGATAGGTTCAAAATAGACCAGCAAACGATTTCGAGTATCTCAAAAAGCAAAAGTCTTGGCGGGTTAGTTATTAGGAGTATTACTGACCATTGGTCAGCCGGGATATTCGGGGATATATTTTCATCC
>MEWM01000090.1:4471-4731 GCA_001775355.1 candidate division Zixibacteria bacterium RBG_16_43_9
AAATTTGCTTTCGAGTTCGAGCCGGGGGTGGAATATGACCTTTTTCCATATTCGGAATCTACCCGCAGGCAGCTACGTTTTATCTACTGGGCTGGAGGTCAATTTTCCCGCTATAATGAGGAAACTATCTTTGACAAAACCTCCGAACTGTTATTCAGACAGGCACTTTCCGTTAACCTGGAGGTGAAGCAAACCTGGGGCTCGGTTAGTACCAGGCTGGAAGGCTCTCATTATCTTCACGACTTAAGCAAGAATGAGCT
>MEWM01000090.1:4885-5054 GCA_001775355.1 candidate division Zixibacteria bacterium RBG_16_43_9
TACTACTACTGGACTTCGATCGGATTGAGCTATACTTTTGGCTCTATCTACAGCAATGTAGTTAATCCCCGGTTTGGAAATTGAGATAAACCGATTTAGATATTTTTGATAAGCAGACAGATATGAAAGCAAAGGACCTGTCGCCTAACTGCATGTGAGATAGTTCTTC
>MEWM01000091.1:0-1549 GCA_001775355.1 candidate division Zixibacteria bacterium RBG_16_43_9
TAAATGGGAAGATGTGGATTTGACTCAGAGAATAATTTATGTAGCAAACTCAAAAAATGGTGAGATGAGAGAGATTCCGATTAAGGATTCTTTATACGATGTGCTTAAACGAATGGATCGAAAGTCCCAATATATATTTGTTAAGGGTGATGGAAATCCCTATGCTAGCATACATAGACAATTCACGGCAGTTCTTAAAAGAGCTGGAATTGAGAACTTCAGATTTCACGATTTGAGACACACTTTTGCCTCGCACCTCGTAATGTCAGGTGCAGAACTCATGACGGTTAAAGAACTCCTCGGACACAAGACGCTAAGAATGACACTGAGGTACTCACACTTAAGTGCATCGCACAAGAGGAAGGCAATCGACATGTTGAAGTTCTCTGATGGACACTATTTGGACACCCAACGAGTAGTTTGTGATCCCGTAGAAGTAGTTAAGTCGTTGATAGACAATGAATCGGAGGGCTCGCCTAACGGTATGGCAGTGGACTTGAAATCCACCGTCCGCAAGGACTTGCGGGTTCGAATCCTGCGCCCTCCGTGTTTTGCGATTAGCGATTGGCTACTGGCTTTTCGAAAAAGAGAAAGAAATGTATGAATTCGAGAAATTAGAAATCTGGCAATTATCTCTGGAGTTGATCGAAACAGTAAACAAGATCGGCAAGTGTATTCCCTATAGCGACCCCTTCGGGCTGAGAGGACAGATCTGCAGAGCAGCTTTATCAATTGGCTTAAACATCGCTGAGGGGAAGGGGAGTGGTTCAGATAAAGAATTCAAAAGATTTCTGCTAATGGCTTTGAGGTCGATTTATGAGGTCGTTGCGGCGCTGAAAGTGGCAGTAAGGTTGAAATATCTAAAAGAGGATGAAATTAAAACCGTGTTAGCTTTATGTGATAGATTGGGAGCAAAAACCAATAAATTCATATCAACTGTCAAGAATCGAATTGCAAACAGCGAATAGCAAGCCGCGAACAGCGAGTTTAGGAGTTTGTTAGTTTGAGGTTTGGAGAAAACCCTGGAGTGTAAAACTTTAGTTTTACCTTTATTTATTTGATGCTTCGGGAATAGCGACCGCATCGGAAAATTGCCACGGACTACCTCTTCTTGTCATTCACTATCTTCACCAGTCCCCATCTAACTCCTTCTGGTAAATTTGCAAAGGAGACCATCATTGTCCCTGGATAACCGTTGCTTATTACCTCAAAAGCTCTTTCCGGCAAAAGATTATAAACTGTGAAATCCGGAGGAGGAGGCTGGAATTTTTTAGCTTCAGGAGTTCCTCTGCCGTCTTTTCCGTGGCAGGCAGCGCAATTTTCTGAGAAGATTTGATTTGCTTTTTCCTGGTCTGCTGAAGAAATATCAAATTGGACGGGGGGGAGCTTGCCCAACAAATCGAATCTGTTATTTAAAAAGTCTATCAAGCGATTTAGTTTCCCTTTTTCATAATAGCCAAAATAAGGCATTGCTGTTCCATTAACTCCTTTAATCAAAATCTGGCGGAGAGTTTCAGAAGTGGTTCTCACAGAGGCGATGGCTTCTGGC
>MEWM01000091.1:1586-1907 GCA_001775355.1 candidate division Zixibacteria bacterium RBG_16_43_9
GACGCAGCTTTTCTCAAAGATAGTTTTTCCGTTGTCATACACGGTATTCAGGTCGTTTTTGTAATTGTCCAGCGCAGCCTGAGAGTAAATGCTAAGGCTTTTTTCATAAACTGCTGCATTACTTTCCAGCTCTTTCTTCAGTGGTAAAAGAGACTTATCCTGAATCAGTTGCCGGGTCAAAAGCATAGGCACAACTATTAACACGACCAGGGGATAAATAAGTTTGGCTTTCGGACTGATGTTTTTGCTTAGAGCTTTGAAGACGCTCCACAATAAAAAAGCAGCCGAGGCGACACCAACAATCATAACTATAATTATGTC
>MEWM01000091.1:1946-6197 GCA_001775355.1 candidate division Zixibacteria bacterium RBG_16_43_9
TTCCAGCGACAATCCAGTGGAGCATCTTGGTTTTCTTTTCCGGGTCGCCTTTTGCGGTGAAGAAGAAATGGAATACCCCGCCAGCAACCAGGGCTGCGCCAAGAACGTGTAAGTATCTGAAAAGCCAGTGCAGGGTCAAGGCACTATCCAGGTGATAACCATTTTTTACTATATTTGTCCACTGGTCCGGGCTTTCAGCAGTTACCAGGACAAGAACAAAAATCGCAGGAACTGCAAGTAATGCGACCAGGGCTATCATTCCAAGAAACAGATGCAAATAAGGGCGGATGTTTATCCGGTGTGCCAGCGAGTCAAATAATAAAAAGGAGATGATCAAAAGGAGAATGATGAGCATCCAGTAAGGCGCAAAAAGCGTAACTCCGGTGAAAAATGGAACGGTGAGACCAACCTGGATGAGAAGCAGTGGTGCAACTCCTAAGACGACTGCCAGGCTTTTATGAATTGTGAAAGTTCTCAGCACCTCTTTATCCCATGTTGATTCCTGAAGCTTTCCTTTGTGCCAGGTCTCCAGGAAAAGGTAAAATGCCAGCATAGCAGTCCCTAAGGTGAAAAGCACAAAAAGCATATGCAATACAAAGGCGACAAAGAGGAGATCGTGCAAAAGAGGATCCGGAAGAGGTTTTTGGAGCAAAAGGTCAATTAGCTTATTCATGATTTTCCCTTCTGGAACATAAAACGGGAGGGAGCCTTAAGTTTGATCTCCCCGCTGGTTAGCCGGTATAAAAAAGTGCTCAAAACCCGACGCTCAGCTTCAGTGCCTGAGAACGGCGGCATAAAAGGCACCATCTGGTGGGTGTTTCCCAGAATAACGTAGATACCATCTTCTGTCCTGCCCCTGAGCCGGTCTTTGATGTCATTCAGTCCGTCAATGGTATGACAGGAAGAACAGTTCTGAGCGAATAGATAGGCGCCTTGAGCTGTGGTATCTGCAGAGTTCCCTGCCTGGCTATACCAATACGAATTCTTCAGCGCGCCATTCTCTTTCCAGAAAAGACTTTCATCCAACTGCACCTGGTTGGAATACAGATACCCGGGCAAAAGAAAAGGTCCGCGGATGAACTCACGCACACGCTCATACTCGGTTATGAAGCAGCAGTAGAATAAGATGGCAGGGATTACCAGGAGTCTGGATATAGAGACGGATCGAGTCAGAGCAGTAAAGGAAAATAAAGCCAGGATGAGTGCTCCAAAGATATTCAAAAACCAGAAAAATTCGGGGTGCTGGGAAAAGTGAGAGGTCAGAACCGAAAAGACCGCATGAGTTTTAAATCTGGAGGGGACAACGGAGAAATACCACCAGGTAGACAAAAGCCCGATAAGAAGAAAGACTAAAGCGACCTTCCCGAAGAGTCTGAGAGCTTCTTTTCTGAACATCGGGTCCTGCCTGGTGAAGAGAAGATAGGCTGAAGTAAAAACAGAACCGAGTCCGAATGCAATCCCCAATCTCAAGAACAACTGGGGTATGAAAGAAGGATTAAAAAAGGCAGACCAGAAGCTTCTGTTCCAGGGCCAGCCATCCGAGGTTAACATAAATCCTAAAATTCCGGTAATGAGTACTGCGGAGATTATAGCTAGAAGTGAATAACCGAACCCCAGGTAGATATGCTGCTTCTTTTTCAGTCCACTCCATTTCTCCCAGGTGAAATAATAGAGCAGAATGACTATAACCTCGACTGCAAACACCAGCCACTCCACAAACCAGGGCCAGAAGAAAATCCTGAGCATTAAGCCTATCCCTCTGGGAGAAAGAGCACTGGTGATAAACCAGATACCTACTCCAGTTACAGACCCGACCCCGGTGATAATGATAAGGGTGGGCTTGAGAAGTTGCTTGGCGAAATTCTCCCAATGCTCAGATGACTTTTTGAATCCGATATATTCTGCCAGGGCAATCATAGTTATCACGCCGGTGGTTATACCCTGAACAATTATAATGTGGAGAACCGCATTTAAGGCAATAGTCATCCCATTGCCCAGATAAGGAACCTGAAATATCGGAAATTCCATAAGAGCTTCTTAAGACTTCTGAAAGACTAGTTTTGCGGGGCTGGGAGCCCCGCCTACGTTAATGTTAATCGTTAATTCTTCGTAGGTCGGGCACCTTGCCCGGCCATACTCTTCCACTTTTTCAGAGCTCTCTACTCTTTTTATTAAGTCAAATAAAGATAAAGGAGAGCAGACCTTGTCTTTGAAAAGTGGCTGAAGGGTCAGATTTATTCTTCAGTTGTTAGACAAAGTCTGCTCTGTGGCTGTTCTTTGAACAATCCGCTTTCTACTTTTTTGGCTCGGTTTCAACTGCAGACCTGAGGTATTCCAGAATAGCCCGTGCCTGGTCCTGGGTTAATTCCGGGTCAGGCATTACGGTTACATATTCTTTGACCTCTGCTTTCATATGTTCATTTTTCTGCTGCATCTCCTCAGTGTTCAAAAGCAGGTTCATTATGAATTCCGGCGAGTGCTCTTCCATCTCGTCCCGGAGAGGCGGACCAACCTTTTTCTGGTCCAGCGTGTGGCAGAGCGCGCACTTGCTCTGGAAAAGCTGTTCCCCGGTCTTGACCATATTCTGGTCTATGGCTGCCAGCTTCAGCTCCTTAATCGGGCCAATCCCTTTATCTGACTTCTCCGCACCGGATATCTCGGCCGTCTCAGTTGTGTCTTCCTTTGGCTCTTCTGCTGAAACAGCAGGCGGAGTCTGAACCTGTTCCTGCTTCGGCGTTTGTTTGCAGGCTATAATCAAAGTTAGGATAATAAAGGCGAGAATCAATACTTTTTTCATAATACCATCCTTGAAATCTTTTTTGTTTATAGTCTTATGCTTAGAGATAAGACCCTCCCTCAAATTCTACTTCAGGGAAAGCCGGGACTAATTTTTTCCATAACACCCCCTTGCTTAAGAATACTGGTTGAAATCTCGAGACGAAAGAAAAGAACGGCAATCCTGATAGTTCACCCCCTGGTAAAAAGTTCTCTCTTGATTTTATATAAACTCTGAGTCTCTATTTGTCAAGGGGAAAAATCCCAAAAAGAGCAATCGGAGACTGGTTATATCTATCTTTGTATCAGGTCATTCTATTGCAGGAAAGCATAAAAATAAGGCAATTGGAAACATTCTCTGCAAACGGGCTTGAAGCTAAATCTGCAGGAAGAGGTAGACTTTTTCCCTTGATTTTCTGGAGCTAAAAGCATAATATGGGGCTTAAGTAAATTTCGGACTGATGAAAAGTCCCTGGCATTAATCTAAAAAGGAGGTAAAACTTAATGGCTTTAGCGGACAAGAAGGCTGACCTGGCAGGTCCAGGCATTGGCAGCTATGAGGAGTTGGAGAAGATTCTGCCCCGCGATTACCGGGCACTCCTTCCGCCGATGGAGAGGATGAAAGCATTATTTACCATCAAGGAGTATATCGAGAAGAACCTGTGCCAGGAGCTGAATCTGCAGATGGTGCAGGTTCCCCTGATCGTGGACGTGGAAAGCGGGGTGAACGATATGCTGGACCGGGACGGGTCCCGCACTCCGATACAGTTCCATATCTTCAACGATTATGACAAGCATCCGATCGACGCCCAGGTCGTGCAGGCGGCTACCAAATGGAAACGGCCAGCCCTGAGACAGTTCGACTGTAAGGTGGGCGAAGGAATCTGCACTGATATGAAGGCAGTTCGCAAGGATTATTTTTTAGACCATGACCACAGTGCCTATGTTGACCAGTGGGACTGGGAGAAAGTGATGACTGCTGACCAGCGCAATCTGAATTACCTTAAGGATACGGTTCGCAGGATCTGGAAAGTTATCCGGGGAGCAGGCAAGCAGGCGCAGGAGCTTTTCCCGAAGCTGAAATCCAGCCAGTATCCGGATTTTCCGAAGGAGCTTACTTTTCTGCATGCGGAGGAGATCCTGGAGATGTATCCGGATCTGCCGCGCAAGGCACGGGAGACTGCGGTTCTGCAGGAATATCCGGCCGTATTCATCATCGGGGTGGGATGGACTCTAAAGGATGGTTACCCGCATGAGATGAGAGCGGCAGATTATGATGACTGGGTCACCGAGACAAAATCCGAGAAGGGCAAGCCGATGCACGGCTTAAACGGCGATATCCTGGTCTGGAACCCGGTAACAAAACGCAGGCACGAGCTAACCTCTATGGGTATCCGGGTAACAAAGGAGACTCTGAAAAAACAGTTGGAGATGACCGGACAGCTCGATTTCCTGAAATTGCCTTATCATCAGGCG
>MEWM01000092.1:0-749 GCA_001775355.1 candidate division Zixibacteria bacterium RBG_16_43_9
GACCCTGATCGATTTTCGATTTAAAATCCTGCTGGCTTATTCCCCTTTGTTCAGCGATTTCTTTAGTCATCTGCTCGTACAGGTCATCTAAGAGCCAGTTTTCCATCTCGCGATGTGCTTGCGACATAGAATCACGGGTTAAAAGATCTGAGGCACTTTTATAATCACCGATATGCACCAGGTCTGCTTCAATCCCCAATTTTTCTAATGTTTGTTTGACAAAGGTTACCTCAGCAGAAATACCGGTCAAGGATAGATACCCAGTGGGAAGCATCACGATTCTGTCTCCGGAGGATGCCAGATAATATTCCTTGTTCCCACCCTGTTCTATGAAGAAGATTACTTTCTTTTCGCTCTTTCGAAAATCAAGAAAAGCTTCTCTTAACTCCTGAATCTTGCCGAAGCCGGCATTCAAAAAATCGAGCCTGACTATCAGTCCCTTGACCCTTTTATCCTTTTTCGCTTTCTCGATATCCTGAATTATGTCTAAAAGTGTAACCTTCCTGCCACCAAACAGGCTGAAGCTTTTCTCCTCGTCTATGTTTCCTGAAAGCCGTAACTCCAGAAAATTATCCTTTCTCTGCCAGAAAGTCCTGTACCTTTCGCTGGCAAAATTCCAGTAAACTACACCTTTTTGATATTTGCTGTTCTTGTCTATTGCATTATAGGAACCCAGCCCTGAAAACGGAAAATTAACCCTCAAATTGATTCCGTAATTTCCTTTATTATCTATATCTCCTGCCAGGAGT
>MEWM01000092.1:835-1081 GCA_001775355.1 candidate division Zixibacteria bacterium RBG_16_43_9
GTCTTAAAGCTAACCCAAGGTCAAATGAGATATTGGTTTTGACGTCTTGAAAAACCGGACGATTCAGGTCTTTGGCAATTCCACCTAAGGAGATAAAGGAAAATGGACGGATTAAAAAACCAGCATTCCAGGTTTTCAGCCCGTGGTAATCTTTATCCCTGGCCCCGAACCAGGAATAAACAGTGCCTAAGTAGAATCCGTCTGCGAGCTTGAACCCCGTGCCTAAAGAGTATTTTCTATATTTAG
>MEWM01000092.1:1107-2276 GCA_001775355.1 candidate division Zixibacteria bacterium RBG_16_43_9
GCAGAAAACCCTAATCCGTGTGTGGACAAAAACAAGGCATAATCACCTTTGAAACTCGAATCAGAGTAAGTATGCAGAAAATATCCCTGGAAACCTCTGTTCCAACCCAGACCTGCCGGATTGAATTTAAGACTTAACGCATCATCCGAGTTTGCGGCTGAGTTATAGGGAAGAAAAAATCCCTCAGTGGGTGAAGGGTTTGCCGCCATAGAAGTAGAAGAAAAAAGGAAAATTAGAAAGGCACAAAAAAGTTTTAAACTTTTAAACATAAGACCTCCTGTTTTAGTTTAAGATTACGTTTCCCCTTTTAAAAAGTTTCCCTTTTTATTGCGGATTATCTCATAGAGTAGAATTCCACAAGCGACTGAGGCATTTAAAGACTCTGCCTTGCCAAAGATGGGAATTTTTATCTTCTCATCTGCTAAATTTGACACCTCTTTCCTTACCCCTGAAGCCTCGCTTCCTATTAAAAGACAGATTTTTTCGGGATAACTTATTTTAGTATAGTTCTTCCCCTGATGAACTTCTGAGGAAAAAATTTTGAATCCTGAGACTTTTATTTCCGGAAGAACCTCTTTTAAATCCAGACCTTCAACTACCGGGAGATGAAAAATAGAACCCATAGTCGAGCGAATGACCTTAGGATTATAAAGCTCAACGCACCCTTTAGAAAGCAAAACTCCATTTGTCCCGGCCGCATCTGCAGTTCTTATCATTGTCCCAAGGTTTCCGGGATCGCGAATGTTGTCCAGACCCAGAAGAAGCGATGAGTTTTTGAGAAAATCCTTACTCAGTGCTAACTTTTTCTTTTGCACTACTGCCATAATCCCCTGAGGAGTCTCAGTGTCAGCCAGTTTTTCTATTTCCTTTTTCTTTAGCCTGAATACTTCTATTCCTCTTTTGCCGGAGTCCTCAAGCATCCCCTGACCCTCTGAAGATTCTTCAAACTCGCCTGAGAAAAGAACCAGCTCAACTTCCCAGTTAGAGGAAAGGACTTCCTGACACAGGCGTACTCCTTCAATCAAAAATCTGCCCTCAATGTTCCTTTCTTTTTCTGTCTTTAATTTGGAAATCTGTTTAAGCTTTTCCTTAGATAGCTCCCGCATAGATTTTCTCCGGATATTTTTGAAAACAAAATAGATAATTTACATTTCTTTGTCAATTTATGT
>MEWM01000092.1:2403-6245 GCA_001775355.1 candidate division Zixibacteria bacterium RBG_16_43_9
TGAAGCGAAATCCATTTTTTATCTGGATGGCTGTCCGTATTAGGGTTAGGACCGGGACAAGCCCTGTCCCTACAAAAAAATTCGCCTAAAAAAGACTTCGGCAAAGACTCTTCTTGTCTGACAGTCTGACACAGACAGGAATGTCTGTGTAACCTCGTTTAACAAATCGGTAAACCCAAATTGCCCGCAATATGGTTAGCTTATTTTGTCATTCTGAGGGAGTCCAAATGGACGACCGAAGAATCTGTGAAAGTTCTACATCACAGTTAGATTCTTCGTCCTGCGGACTCAGAATGACATATCATCATTTAACAAAAGATAAACTTGCTTTTTGCCATTCAAACCATTAAAATTAACCGTAGCAGTCTTAAGAAAAAGAACCTCAATAGATATAAAAATGTCTTTTCTCAAAAAATGTTTTCTTTCCCTTTTCTTAATCCTTTTCCTGGTGTTGAGTGCACCTGCGGAACAGGGGAAAACGATTATCCGCCTGGAAAGAACCGAGCTTAAGACAGGAGAGCTCTTTCATCCTTATTCTTTTCAGAGCCATAAAGGAAAAATCGGGCTGGCGCTGGCTGGTGGCGGAGCAAAAGGTTTAGCCCAGATAGGGGTTTTGAAGGTTTTCGAAAAAGAGAAAATTCCCATTAACTTAATAGCTGGAACCAGCATGGGCGGGATAATCGGGGGGCTTTATGCTTGCGGTTATTCTGCAGAGGAACTGGAGAAACTGGCTTTACAGACTAACTGGCAGGACCTTTTTTCTGATACCCCTTCCCGGCTTTCTTTGCTCCCTTCCCAGAGGGAGGAAAACGAAAAATATTTTTTTCAGATCTTCTTTGAGGGGTTAAGACCTGCCATCCCTAAGGCTTTGACCTCAGGCCAGAAGCTGACCAACCTTTTTACCCAGCTTACTATGCAGGCAAATTTCGAAGCTGGCTCAGATTTCGATAAACTCAAAATCCCTTTCCGGGCAGTAACCACAGACCTGGGCACAGGTCAGGAGATAGTCCTGGGCTCAGGAGACCTGTCTGAAGCCTTGAGAGCTACCATGGCAATCCCCCTGGTCTTTACCCCGGTGGAGTTGGGGGGAAAGCTTTTAGTGGATGGAGGTTTAGTTGACCCGATTCCAGTTGAGGTAACCAAAAATATGGGAGCAGATTTTGTGATTGCGATCAATACCTCCTCAGAGCTTTTATCCTCATCCCGCATAAAAGACCCTTTAGATATTGCCAACCAGACCACCTCCATAATGACCCTGGAGAGAAAAGAGGAGGAGCTGAAAAAAGCTGATTTGGTGATTTCGCCAGACCTTTCCTCCTATTCCTCCATCAATTTTGAAAAAGCATCTGAGCTTATCAGAATAGGGGAAAGAACTGCTGACAGTCTGATCCCGCAGTTGAAATCTCTTCTATCTACCTCTGACCGGCCCTCTTCTGATTCTCTTTATCCGATTAAAGAAGTGGAAACCTCCGGTAATCAAGCCCTTTTGCCTGCTTCTCTGAAAATTGGTTTGAAATTAAGAAAAGGTGAGCAGGTATCGATATTTGACATAAGGTCTGATTTGAAAAATCTTTATTCCACCGGTTATTTCAAGGATGTTTATGCTGAACTATCCAGAGGGAGTGGAGATTATTCGCTGACCTATCGTCTTGAGGAAAACCCTCCTTTCAATCAAATCGAGTTTTCGGGTAACAGGCTTTTCACCTCTGAGGAGTTGGAAAAGAAAATCTCTTTCCCCTCTGAAAGGGTTGCAAACTTCAAAATCTTGCAGGAGAAGTTAAACCAGGTCATCAAGCTTTACCAGAATTCAGGGTATTCCCTGGCTCATATTGAAAGCCTGGATTATAATTCATCCACTGGAATTCTAAAGGTAGCAATTGACGAGGGGATCATCTCTAAAATCGAGCTTTCTGGAAACAAGAGGACTAAAAACTGGATGGTAACCCGCGCTCTTCCTCTAAAAGAGGGGAGACCTTATGATTCTAAATCAGTGCAGAAAGGGCTTTCTAACCTCTACTCTACCGGGCTTTTTGAGGCCATTTACTTGAAAATCTTGCCTCAAAATGGCCAGAATGATGATAAGGTGCTGAAGCTTGACCTGCAGGAGAAAAAGTTCTCTTTCTTAAGAGGCGGAGCTCATTACAATGATGAATATTACACTGAAGGTTTTATCGAAGCCGGGGATAATAACATATTCGGAATAGGGAATGAGATCTATGCGCACCTGCAATATGGCAAACGGAAAGAAAACTATAGCCTGAATTTCAAAGCAGATCGCATCTTCAAAACCTACCTCACCTATAAGCTCAACCTTTACTGGCAAAGGGAGGAGCGAAGGATTTATTCTGAGCATAAAAGAACAGACTCCTTTGAAGAAAAAAGAATGGGCGGTTTATTTTCCTTCGGACAGCAGATCGCCAGGCTTGGTAAAGCATCTCTTGAGGGAAGAATAGAAAAGGTCAAAGCCGAATTTGAAAGCACAAATCTAAAGGAAAACTATCAGATCGCCAGTTTAATCTTCAGGTCAATAGTGGATAATTTAGATAAACTCCCGTTTCCGGATAATGGCAAATATCATTACCTGTATGCAGAACTATCCGGGAAGGTCTTTGGCGGGGACTTAAACTACAGGAAATTTTTCTCCTCTTTAGAATCTTATTTCCCTCTGAGCTCAAGACTCAATTTCCATCCCAAAATAGCCATTGCCTTATCGGATGGAGACCTCCCTATAGCAGAGAAGTTCACCTTAGGAGGTTTTGGAACCTTAGGCGGATTTTATGACCAGGAGCTAAAAGGGGATAAGCTTTTCTATTTCAACCTGGGGTTAAGATATAAGTTTTTAAAAAGATGGTATTTTACCCTGAGATACGATTCCGGCAACACCTGGCCCAATTTAGAATCGATCAAGCTGAAAAACCTGAGGAACTCAATCCTTTCCATCCTTTCAGTCTCCACCCCCATCGGACCCATAGAATTCGCCTACGGCAGAGCCGAGAAAAAAATCGATAAGTTCTATTTCAGGATGGGGCTGGAGTTTTAAGGGAAAAAAGGGCTTGATTTCTGAAAAGAGTTAGGATAAAATACCTTTTTGCTTAATAAAACCGTTAATAGGATGGTATATAGGTAATGAAGAAAACAATAGCAGTCTTAAACCAACTCAGAAAAAAAGGGTTAATCAAAAATTATGCCATCGGCGGCGGAATTGCGACGATCTTCTATGTTGAGCCTTTCTTCACTTATGACCTGGATGTGTTTATAATCCCTTCGGGCACGGTAAAAAAGCAGAATCTGATTTTACTTTCTCCTATATATAATTATTTACAAGCTAAGGGCTATAAGTGGAAAGGGGAACATATCCTAATAGAAGGAGTCCCGGTGCAGTTTATTCCCGCGGACGAATTTGAAAAGGAGGCAGTCGCCAGGGCAAAAGCAGTAGAATACGAAGGGATCAAAACCAGGGTGCTGGCACCCGAATATCTGGTAGCAGTGCTTCTAAGGGCCGGCAGAAAAAAAGACCTGGAAAAAATTGAAAAGCTTTTAGAGCAAACCAAAATAGACCGAAGAAAACTTGGAGCCATCTTGCGTAAGTATGGTTTGAGCAAGAAATTTGATCTTTTATAAGGGAGAGCCATTATGCCCGGGAAAAAAGCCAGTCAGATGAAGATAGTTATGAGGGGCAACCGAATAATCACTCGAAAAGAGCTTTTTGAAAAAAAAGAAAAGTTTCACAGAGAGCAGGCAAAACTTCCTTTTGAGGAAAAAATTAAAATACTTATCCGCCTGCAGGAGATCGCCAAAAGTGCCCATAAATCCACCTCCGGCGGAAAATTAGGAGTCTGGAA
>MEWM01000092.1:6256-6512 GCA_001775355.1 candidate division Zixibacteria bacterium RBG_16_43_9
AATCCCGGAGCAAATAGAACCGCACGAGCGGAGAAAAAGATAGATAAGTTCTATTTCAGATTGGGGCTGGATGTGAAAAACAGCAAATAAGGGATACCCTCGCTACTCATACCTGTCCTACGGATCCGTTCCTCGGACAGTTCTCACAATGGGCTGGAGTTTTGAAAGTAAAAAGGGCTTGATTTCTGAAGAGAAATAGGGTAAAATGAAAAGCATTCAAAAGATTTTGATAGCATGCTCATTAAACCTTTAAATC
>MEWM01000092.1:6610-6896 GCA_001775355.1 candidate division Zixibacteria bacterium RBG_16_43_9
ATATTTGGCTCATATGCCAGAGGGGAGCAAACCAAGGAAAGCGATGTTGATGTTTTGGTCGAGTTCAGCGGACCGGTTGGCTTTCTTTTCATTCATCTTGCAGATTATTTGGAAGAGATTTTAGGGGTCAAGGTTGATTTGATAACGCCTGAGGCGATCAAACCCAACCGGCGCAAATACATAATGGAGGATTTGACCTATGTTTAAAAGAGAGTGGAAGCTGTTTGTGGAAGACATCCTGGAATCCGTTGAAAAGATTGAAGAATATGTCAAAGATATGACCCTA
>MEWM01000092.1:7006-7118 GCA_001775355.1 candidate division Zixibacteria bacterium RBG_16_43_9
TGTAGATTGGAAAGCCATAGCTGGACTCAGAAACAGGATCGCTCATGAGTATTTTGGCATAAGTCTGGCAATCGTCTGGGAGATCATAAAAGGGGAATTACCTATCTTAAAA
>MEWM01000093.1:0-4176 GCA_001775355.1 candidate division Zixibacteria bacterium RBG_16_43_9
AAATTCGTGATTATAAAGTAGAACTATAAAAACGAAAGGAGTTCGTATGAGAAAAGTACTGGCGTTGGTTTTATTTGTGCTGGTGGTAATCCCTGGTCTAGTCTGGGGACAGGCAAAGACCGGAACTGCGGGTGCGCAGTTTTTGGAAATAGGAGTCTCAGCTCGAGCTGTGGGGATGGGTAACGCATTTCTGGCGATAGCGAATGATGCTTCTGCCATCTATTATAACCCGGCGGGGCTCCCCCAACTGGTTCAAAGGGAAATCATCCTGACCCATGTCGACTACCCGGCAGACATCACTTATGATTTTGGCGGTTTAGCCTACCCGGTGAGAGGGTTCGGAGGGGTGTTGGGTCTGGGTTTCTATTTTCTTAATTCCGGAGATATGGATTATACCACTTATGCTCATCCTTCCCTGGGAAGCGAATGGAGCTCAGATCAGACATTTTCAGCCAAGGAATACGCCGTGGCTCTAAGCTATGGTCGTTATCTAACTCAACGTTTTAGCATCGGTGCCACTGTGAAACTCATCGATGAGCTGTATGAGGAGGAGCGCGCAGTGGGATGGGCTGCAGATATAGGAACCCTGTACAACACCGGGTTTAAAAATTTCAAAATCGGCATGGTTATGAGCAACTTTGGACCAGACCTGAAGTTTATCCGGGATAATTACCCTCTGCCCATATCTTTCAAATTCGGTGCCTCGATGGAGGTGTTGAACTTTGGGGATCATAAGACTTTGGTGGATTTTGAAGTCGGTCATCCAAATGATAACCTGGAGAAGTTTAACGGCGGGATAGAGTACTGGTATAAGGATTTTTTAGCCTTGAGAGCAGGAGACCAGTTTGGATACGATACTGGCAATTTCGGTTTTGGAGCGGGCGTAAAAATACCCTTATATAATAAGACCAAGCTGAGAGTGGATTACGGTTATCATAATTTTGGAAAACTGGACCAAATACATAGATTCACCTTGAATCTTAGTTTTTAGAAATTGGCTTTTAACCTTTTAAAAAGGAGTTTTACAGATGAAAAGATTTAGTTGGTTATTCATTTTGCTTCTGGTCTTTTTACTATTCTCTGCCTGCGGTAAGCTCAGCCGGATAGGGACTGCCCCGGCAAACGTGGCTCCAGAGGTTTTTCTGGTAAACGTACCCCCTGATTTGGTTAATTTTTCAACTCTTGCCAAAATATACTGGTACGGGTTTGACCAGGATGGGTATATCTCTAAATATCAATATCTGGTAATTCCTGATACCGGGAATTTTATCCCCAAATCTGGTGGCTATATCGACCCGGCATTTGTACAAACTATAGAGCGGGTTAGCCCTGGAGACTGGAATGATAGCTCCCTCTCCAGAATTTTGGGGATTAATAGGGCTGTTCTGCATTCGGTTGATTCAGTTAAAGGAAACGGGACATTTGACAATATCATGCTTTCTGCTTCACTGGATACCACAGCTTACCTGGCTCAGTATTTCTTCGTGCGGGGTGTGGATAATGAAGGCGCCGTTTCAAAAATATGGAAACCAAACTCGCCTAAAGGCAGTAATTTCCGCTTGTTCACCCGTACCAACCGTCCGCCCCATACGACAGCTATCTATGATACTATGCTGATCGAATACTGCCTGCCAGAAACCACGGCTGACTGGAAAGGTATCAAGATTAGCTGGTCAGCTGTGGATCCGGATTACTCCCCGCGGTCTCAGCCGGCATTCAGCTATTCCTGGCAGCTTTTGGGACCTTTTGACTCAAAAACTTCAGTCGATACGACTAAGGTTTATTATTCCTCCTGGGATAGTAAAACCGGCTCACCCTGGGTGGACAGCACTTCCCGCCTGCTGGTGGATTTGAATAATGCCCCGGGCAAAGACTACGGCTGGTACCAGTTCAGAGTGCGGGCAAGGGACGATGCTTTTGTGCCTGACCCAAATCCTGCTAAGGCCACTTTTATGATTACAAAACCTCCTTTCCTTTTTTCAAATTATTCTCGAAAAAGTGTGCTTTTAGTAGAACCTGTTAATATGTATTATGGGCAGTTCATAACACCAAGCTTTTATCCAATACGGGATTTCTATACAGGACTCTTGCAAAAGCTCAAGGACGAAGGTGCAATTGATACATTTTCCCTCTATGAATTGGCGGGATATTATGAGCCATACCCTCCGCCGGAGACTGTTTTTTCTCAGTATAAATTAGTCATATTCCTCAATGAGGGCAGGTTTCACTCAATAGCTGGAGATGGGTTTGATACAGGCTTCGTTCAGATAGAAAGGTATCTCAGAGTAGGTGGAAGGGTCTGGATGATCGGGCAAAATAACTTCGGGATAGATGTTAATCTCACTCGTTCCACATACTTTCCAATCTCTACAGGAAATGCTAGAGCCGCAGGGCTTACCCAAACGGCGGTAAGAGCAGCTAATTATTACTTCGGGGTAACTGGTGCTCTTCTTCCAAACTTTTACTCAGACACATTACAGGGTAGAATTGAAGAGATGATAGCCGCTGAATCGTATGATCCAGCTCATACCGGGCTACCACGGTTAGAAGTTGACCCTGCGAAATTAACTAAAAACTACTGGGAGTATTTTGTCCCGGATAGACCCCCCTGGGATAGCTTAAAAGGGATTCCCAGGGCTGGTTATGAGTCGATTTTGATTTCTAATAATGTGCAACGACTTTATACCGCCATATCCTACAAAGATCCTGCTTTATCTTTAATACATGGAAGACCCTGCGGCACCAGAGCCTTCAGCCCTAACCCCTGGATATTTAATGATGAAAACGGGCAGCATATCCTGCAGTGGAGAACTGCAGAGTTTAGTTTCCCGGGATTGCCAATAAAGAATACCCAGATGTTAGAAATGATGAGGGTGATGGTGCCCTGGTTTATGCAGGATCAGTATCTTCCTTGATTCGTTTGAAAGATTAATTCTTTAACTTAAAGAGACCGGGTTTTCCTGGTCTCTTTTTTTATTTGGAAGGTTGGAGAGAAAGCAGAGAGTCCACTAATCTAAGTTTCTCTGAGGCAAGTTTGAATTCAGGTAAAAGCTTCAAAGCTGCTTCAAATTCCTGTTTGGCGAGAAGGAAATTCTGGGATTTGGCAAGAATTAGGCCCAGGTTATAATGATAAACAGGATTGTCCGGAGAATCTTTTATCGCTTCTTCCAGTTCGTCGGCTGCAGGTTCATATTCTCTTCTTAAGTCATACAGGTTTCCTAAGATAGCGTGGGCTTCTGCAAAGTTGGGTTTCAACTCAATTGATTGGATCAGACTTTTCTGGGCAAGATCGATTTCCTTCTTTTGTATATAGATCAGCCCGGAGTTAAAAGCCGCATAGGCTTTTAATCCGTTCAATCCCTCCTCGGAGGGGTCGTCTTTTGAATAAATCAAGCCCAGATTGTACTCCATGTCCTGAGTTTCTGGTCTCTGGCTCAAGAGTTGCATGTACTCCCTCAAGGCCTGGTCCGATTTTCCTTGTTTTTGATAAACAAGTCCCAGGTAGAACCTCAACTCAGCAAATGATGGAAAAAGGGCAAGTGCAGAAACCAAAGAACTTTCGGCTGAAAGGTAATTTTCCGTTTTCAGGTATGCCAGGGCTAAGTTTATGTAAGCTTCATTGTAATAGGGCTTGATCTCAAGAGCTTGATTCGCCAGAGTTGTCGCCTTAAGGTAATCTCCCCGAATACGATATAAGACTGAAAGGTTATTATAGGCTTTTTCCTGCCGGGGGTTGACTTTTAGTTCCTCCAGGAATTCTTTTTCAGCCAGAGAATAATCTTTCTGGTGAAAATAGATGTTCCCTAAATTGAGATGAGCTCTTTGAAGGGAAGGATTTTCCTTAAGAGCCAAGAGATATTCCTCTTCAGCTTTTTGAAGATTTCCTTTTTTCAAAAATAGATTGCCCAGGCTGAAATAGGATTGGGCGAAATTTGCTTTGTCCAGATGATAAAAGTTGGAATTAGAAAAAAGGAAGAATAAAAGAAAAAGAAGAAAAGCTAAGCCAAGCTTTTTGAAAGAACCTCTTCGAGCATATTCAAATAACTGGATCAAGGCAAACGAGGAGAAAACAATCAAAAAAGGCAGGACCGGCAGACGAAACCGAGAGTTGACAAAAAAGAGGAGTACCGAAAACGAATAGGAGAAAACAAAAGTCAGAACCAGGAAGTATTTTCT
>MEWM01000093.1:4259-5162 GCA_001775355.1 candidate division Zixibacteria bacterium RBG_16_43_9
TATCTTCTGAAAAAATAAATATCCTGGTTGTTGCTTATCTCAAATGAATTCCAGAAAAGGTATGTTTTTTTTATAAAGAGTGATAAAAACTTTTGAGGAGAATGAAGTATGAAATCTACTCCTTTTTTGAGATAATAATCCGAAACCTCAGATGGTCTGGGCAGTTTATTAGTATTTTTCTGCACCTCATAAACTGCATCCTGATATTCCCAGTCGTCTCCATAAGGGGGCAAAAAAGCACTGGTCCCATCTGCTTGCGGGTTATTTCCGATGTAGAAGTTGATCCCTCCCTGAGAGGAAATCAGAACGAAGTCCTTTCCAACCAGATAGTTTCTCACGGTTACTGGTAAAATCAACCCAAAAAGACCTATGAGAAAAAATAGAGAAAAGACGATTTTCCTCTTCAGGCTGACCTTCAGTAAAAGGAGTATCCAGACCAGGACAAAAGGTGTAAAAATCAGGATGTTGGGACGGGTGATGGCGAAAAGGCTGGCAACTAAGCCGGCAATAAAGAATCCTGAGCTTTTGGATTTTTCCTCTGCCCGGTATAAAAGCAGAACAAGCAGGACTCCGAAGAAAACCAGAAGGAAATCCAAAAGAAGCTCATCCTCATAATAAATAAGCACCCCATAGATAGAGGAGAGGATAGCTGAAAGAATAGCTACTTTGCGATTGAAAAGTTTTCTGGCAAGGAAGTAGATCAGAATTACAGAGAGAGAGCCAATCAGATGCTGAATTAGTCGGGGGATAAAATAGTTATGTCCGAAGAGCTTGTAGAGTATTCCTAAAAAATAAGGGTAAAACGGCGCCCGGAAAAAAACCTGGTCTCCAATCCAGTTCCCCTGGGCAATCGACTGTGCCCAGAGGTCGTGATATAATGCATCCATGGTGGGCAAGGTAAAA
>MEWM01000094.1:0-318 GCA_001775355.1 candidate division Zixibacteria bacterium RBG_16_43_9
ATTATCTGGGCGGTATCCGGGAATTTCGCCAAAATGGATTCAAAAAAATCAATGCCCCAAACCGGAGTCCCTAAATCCCGCATATTATGTGAGAATACCTTGTAAAATGAGAGCAATTTCTCAGCTCCTCCGAATTCCGCGGTTAACCCGGATTTCTGGGACTTTCTGATCTGATTTCTCAACTTAGCGTCAAAACCTCTCAATATTTTCTCGGGTTCATGGTTAAGCCTTAATAGAAAAGTTGCCTTGTCCTGACGGTGAACTAGATCCAGGTTATGAGTTTCCATCGACCTCAACTCCATGAATTCGGCTCTTTCC
>MEWM01000094.1:366-2622 GCA_001775355.1 candidate division Zixibacteria bacterium RBG_16_43_9
GCACATATTCCCCCATAGTCTATCCAGGGTAGGGAAACGATATAGCGGGATCGCCACCAAGTTCTCACAACAAAAAGGGGTAGAATCCCTCTTATTCTGGAGCCTTCCGTGGCTAGGATATACCTTGGCCTGTGGCCAAGACCATTTTGTATTGCCTCCTTCCAGCCGATCTGGTGGGCTATGGTCGAGGCAGGTGTATTCTTCACGTACTCGATCCACGCTGTCTTGTACTCATCGCTATATTCTACAATTTCTTTCATATCATCCTTGCTTAAAATACTGTAAACGATCTCGCTTTAGCCAAATTCACTATCCTGTGCTAATTCTCGTTTGCAATGAAAATTCCGTGTAATTTTTGTCGGAGTTGGTACTTTTTAAGCTTTGCAAATAAAACAGACTCATGCCAATGGCATAAAGGGTCCATAACTGCGGATAATATGCGACCGATAAGAAGATAGCGGTAGATAGAAATCCGATTATACCCCCAATAACTGAATCAGCCACGAACTCTACAAAGCTACTATCCCCTTCGGAGACTTTCAGTTTTCTTAATCGGCTCATAAACTTGATGAAATAGATCAGCATCAGCAGGTAACACACTAGACCTAAACTACCCAATTCTGCCATGACTTTGGGTATCGTCCCATGAAAAGCCCTTCCCCATTGGGTAGCAGGGTACTCAAAACCGGTCACATATTCTGGCATCCATATTCCCCCATTGCCTGCACCAACACCGATAATAGGATGATCTTCATACATTCTCAGGGCTGCTTTCCAATAATCAATTCTCGTTTGAGCGGTTGCGTCTTTTATATCTGAAATCGTTTCGACCTCTTTCCAATAACTTGACGGTGTTAACATTATGACGGAGAGACCCAATAACAAGGCAAGGCTCAAACTAACCAGTCTTCGCTTTGATTTCAAGATACAGTATAGAAGAGCTGCGGTAAGTCCCAGCCAGCCTCCCCTGGAAAAACTGCATATAACCCCAAATACAAACGTGACCAACAAGACAAAGCCGATGAATTTTTTTATCTTACCTCGAGAATAGATGACCAAAAAAAAGGCAAAGGGGATCATGATATTTAATGCCATCGCGAAGTCGTTCTCATCCCCAAGGTAGCCACTCCCCACTATGCCACTTGTCTGTTGACCTGCGACCACAGTGTGAATTACTGCATAATGATAGATCCCCTTGAGCGCAAGAAAAAAATGTATTAAAAGTAAAAGCCATATCAGATTATTAAGCCGTTTGAATGAATCCACAACATTAGTAGCAATAACAAAAATGATAAAATCCACCATCATCACTTGAAAGGTATTGTAAGCCAGGCGATTATTAACAGAGGTGATAACTGTCAAACCAATTACCGTCAGAAAAGCCAGGAAAACCCAATTGAACTTGCTCCAGTTTATTTTATCCTTTGTTCTTGCAAGGTAAAGGACCCAGGAGAGGAGAGTTAAAATTTCGACTACCATCGCGAATCTCAAAGGAAGCAGAGCTGGAATAAAATCATATGGCCTCAAGAACTCGTATAAGAAATAAAGATAAACGCCGATATAAGGATTACTTAAAATATATAGGCAACCGATTAGTGCCGGAAAAACAAAAAGCGGCATTAACTGATACTTTTCAGGCAGGTGAGGCAAAACCGCACCCGCAATAATCGATAGCAAAAACAACAATAGCGCACCAAGATGTTCGCGGGTGATTATCTGCTTGGTTATCTTAGATACATTCTTGTTCTTTGATTCCACTATCACATACTTGTTTTCAGACATACCATTTCCTCATGGCAACCTAATAAATAAGCTTCGGGTATCTCTGGATTTTGAATTCGACCTAAAAATTTTGGCTACAACTTCATCCAGGAGTTCATCTGAAGCCTTCTCTTTTTTGATCCAATTCTAAGAGTCATCCTGGACTGCACTTCGTTAATCAGGCAGCCGTAAGAGATATCCGGGTTCCCTTTTAATAATTGAAAATATTTTCTTAACCACCATAAATTTTTTCCACCCAAAAAGAAGGTAAAATTTAAAAACTCAGCTTTCATTCATTTAAGTCGTTTTATCTCCTCCTTTTGATAGAGATCTACCGGAGACTAAATGACGGTTTTCAAAAGAAAGTGCCAGACTTACCTTCTCCCAAGAAATTATTGACGAGAGAAGATGACATCCTGTGGCCAGGCCAAACATTTTGAGTATTCTCATTAGCTCATAATGGATCCTGCTGGATATAGAATAGTCAAGCCTAAA
>MEWM01000094.1:2634-2903 GCA_001775355.1 candidate division Zixibacteria bacterium RBG_16_43_9
GGTGCTGAGCCCTCGCCGCCAAGCTACACGTCATAACCCGTAATACTCCCTATTTACATATGACCATCCCCGGATATTCCGCTTTGAACTCGCCCGAGATGATAAATCCGGTGTGCTTCCCGACCTAGGTCAACGTTTTAGATAAAACCCGGGTAAAGTCTCTTTAAACTTTTTGTAATTAAAAACCTGCTTCAGATTTATCAGTCTCCTCTTCTATTAGGATATCGATCTACAGTTCTATACACTTAATTCTTCTAGTTCAACCCTGC
>MEWM01000094.1:2919-4499 GCA_001775355.1 candidate division Zixibacteria bacterium RBG_16_43_9
TAAAAGACTTTAAGACTCGTGTGATTATCTCCTTCATTTTTCTGATCTCCGCCTGGCTGTAAAATCTCAAGGTAAACAGTAGAAAAGGAAAACTGAGGACAAGAGTAGTTTTTAGCACCAGAGTTAAAAAAATCGAATGAGTTTTTATGCTGAGGGATACCAGATACAGGACCACAGCTAAGCCAAAAAGCTTGACTATCCTTAGAAATTCATATTTCACATAGTATATGCGAATAGAGATTAGATAGTTAAGAATGAACATGATTGCGAACGAGGCCAGAGTAGCCAGAGCAGCACCCCACATGCCGATCCGGGGTATCAAAAGGTAGTTCATTGCCAAGTTGGATAACGCAGATACAGTCACAATATATGCAATATTTTTTGTTTTCTTCTTAAGGAGGATTCCCACCTGCACGTGAAAATAGCCTCCCCATAAAATATAGGACATTAGAATTAAAGGCACTACCTTGTATGCACTGTGATATGCAGGGTCCGAGATAATTATTAGAATATCCTTTATCAATACTGAGATTCCTAAAGCCAAAAATATCTCCACGAACAAAAAGTAGGTGAGCATCACAGAGTAAATATCTTTGGCATTCTCTCTTTTCTCTAATTCAAACATTTTTGGTCTCCATATGGAGAAAAACGGATCTATCACCAGAGGGTTGATTAGCATACCAAATTTATATCCCAAGGAGTAGATGCCTACTTCTGAAAGAGAGGCGAATCGCTGAAGGAAAAATCTATCCACAAAATTCAGCACAAACATCCCTAACCCTCCTGGTATATAGGGAAAGCCATAATTAATCATTTCCTTGAGTTTCGCCCAAGAAAAATAGATTCCTGTCTGGTTAATGGTGTAAGCAGTCAGAAATATACTATTTATCCCGTTGGTGATTAGACCACTAAGAATTATTCCTCGGATTCCCCACTTGAAACCCACGATGAACAGTATGTTCAATCCCACGGTTAGGGTTAGCTTACTCACAGAGATTACGGTGAAAAGGAGTGACTTCTGTTGAGCTCGGACAAAGGAAAGAGGGATCTCGTTTGCCAGAGTGAAAGCAAAGGATACGAAAATTAAGCGGAACAGACCAGCGTTGTCTAGGCTTTTAAAAACCAAGATCGAAATTCCTGGGGAGAAAAGGATGAACCAACTCATACTAAAAAGGGCAATTACCCAAATCGAAATGAGGGCTGTACTCACCACTTCATGTCTTTTCTTAAGTTCTTCAGAGTCATAGTAGAATCTCATCACCGATTGACTAATACCTAGTGCTAAAAACATCCCAGCGATATAAGTAGTTAACTCTAAAAGCTCTAAGGTACCGTATTGGCTTGTGGTTAGATAATGAGTGTAAACAGGTATAAGAATGAAGCTGACGATTCTACTCAAGATATTGCCAAACCCATACACTAAAAAGTGTTTCGCTACAGACTTAATGTCGTCGAACATTTTTCCTTTGGGTATTATTCTCTCTGGCCAATCTTTCTTGCAGGAACTCCTGCGATTACCGAGTAAGGCTCAGAGTCTTTAGTTACTACCGATCCAGCGGCTACGATGGTTCCTTGCTTTA
>MEWM01000094.1:4525-7276 GCA_001775355.1 candidate division Zixibacteria bacterium RBG_16_43_9
CAGTATCAGAGAACCTGCCCCGATCCAGACATCCTCTTCAATAACCACTTTTGCAAGGTCATATCCCTGATAGTAATAGAGATTATTCTTATCCTTATATCTGTGATTTGATGTATAGATCTGAGTGCCGCTTGATATTCCTGAATGTGAACCAATCTCGATTCCGCCAATTGCATCTAAATAAGTCATTCGATGAATCCGACAATCATCACCAATAAGAAGTCTCTCAGGGCACTGGATCCACACATGGTCATCAATCACCACATTTTTTCCACAGGCTCCAAATCCCATTAGTTTGGTCCTTAAGAATGAGCCAATTCTGCCTGGAACATGCATAAGAAAAAGCATCTTCCACTGATAAAACTCGGGCTTAATATGCCACCTCCATCTCCCCCTAAGGTAATCTAGAACCCAGCTTAATCTGAGATAGTGTTTTAAGGATCTTTTCACAATGGCTTCCTCCGGGTCAAAAAAGAATGACCGCTACCAAGATAAAGCAAGCAGTAACCTTATCCAGGGATTCAACTTCATCTTCAGTAGATTCCCCACATACCTTTCAATTATCGACATCGATATTAAAGTTTTTCATTGCCCTGACATAGATTTTTTCTAACATCTCTGCCTTTGACTCCCAATCATATTTCTCCACAACCTTCTTTCTTCCCTTTTCAGCCAATTTCTTCCTCAAACTTTCATCCTGCAAGAGCCTCACCACTGCCTTGACAAAACCGTTGATGTCGTCTGCAATTAGAATGTCCTCACCTGGTGAGACTTCAATTCCTACACAACTGAGACTGGTTGCCACGATCGGCAGCCCTGCAGCCCATGCTTCTAATATTTTATTCTTAATTCCAGCTCCCGATTTCAAAGGACAAACATATACCTGGGATCGAGCTAGATAGGGCCTAATATCCTCCACCGTGCCTGTCACCTCAATTCCTGGTATTTGTTTTTCCAAATCCAAAATCTCGCGGACAGGATTTCTTCCCACAATCAGAAGTTGCGCTTCAGGGATTTTCATCCTTATCAACGGAAAAATTGATTTACAGAAGAAAGTCATGGCTAAAATATTCTGGCTGTAATCCATTACTCCGGAAAAGATCAATCTGGGTTCCATCGGATCGCAAGAGGGTGGCCGAAAATACTGGGCATCCACTCCATTCGGAATAACAGTGACATTAGAACGCGGACAGAACGATCTGATTATCTCTGCATCAAGGGGAGAGGTAACTACTATCTCTGAGAATTTGCTGAAATATTTCTTTTCGAACTTTCTTATCACTAACCAGTCTTTTAAGAGTTTAACTTTCTGCAATAATCTTTCATTTTGTCTCATAGACCTGAAAAGATTAAGGGAAGGGTCATCGATTGAATCGAAGACCACCGGAACATGCTTAACATCTAAAAAATAGCTAATCATATCTGTACATGCGATGTGAACAAGATCGAACTCAGTTATCCTGAGGAGAGACTGAATCGCTTTCCTCATATTTACAGAAGAACTTATCCTTCCAAATAATTCTGGAGAAGGCGAAACCCATTCTCTGAGCGTCTTATGCCAAGGCGTTCTCCTTGCGTGAGTTTTTTCAAGAGGTACCAACTGAACCTTATGGAAAAGAGATTTCAAATTTTCAATTGCGTCTTTGGACCTACCTTCTCCCAGATCAAAGCAAAGGAGAGACATGTCGTGTCTAAAGGTTAGAGGCTTGAGCAGATTAAATACTCGTAGCTCCATCCCGCCTTGAATTGGAAGCAATGCTTTTGGTGAAATGACAAGTATCTTCATGAGCTGATTTCAGTATTTATGTTCACCTGGTGGCTATCAGTTTTTCAAATTTTATTGATCGCTTTTAGATTTGAAGCTCTCTTTTATCTCAGTCTTTCAATTCCGTCGAATTCTCCTCACTTTTAAACTGTACATGAAATCTAGCATTAAACCTCGATCGACGAACACGTTTCATTTATTATAAAATAAGGTAATCTTTCCTCTTAGGCAAGCTCATTTTAGCCGCCAGATTAAGGACGATTCATTTTAGGTTGTCCCTGTACCGAAAAGATGGTAGATTTTGCCACTATGCCTACTATTCCAGGAGAGGCTGCTACTCGGTTAAGCCAAGACATATTCTTGAACACTAAGTGCTTTCAGAAGCCTCTTTATTTTTTACCTGTTTAGGTTTGGCAAAAGACTCTATAATTGCAGCAGAATATTCGCTGAGGAGTACCACTAATTCAGCAGACTGGTCAAACTTTGCAGACCTGCCTCTCACTTCCAAGGAAGCCATTCATCATCCGCAGCCAAAAAACAATGTGCTTATGAAAGAACTGCTTATATCATATGACGACTTCTTTTTTCAACTGAACCTCTGGTTTTCCTAAAAAGATGTCTCTGATCTTTTCCCCGAATACCTCTTTGGGCCGACTGATCGAGCCACCCGCTACAACTATAATCCAGTAATCTAAAAAGCCTGCTGGAAAAGATTTACAGCGGCTCACCCACAAATGGCGCTTAGCTCGAGTGGTCGTCAGAACACTTGTATTCATGGTCGTAGTAACCCACCCTCGCAGTTCTCTGGTTAACTTAACAAAAGCTCCCTTGTGATCAGTGGGGTGGCTGTTGTCATGGGCAAGGTCATTCTTCTTAAGAAAAAAGGATCAAAGTCAGATAAGTTCGCTCCGCCCCAACCAGCGCAGGCGTATTCATATTTTAAATCGACTAGAATGGGTTTAACCCTAAGGTGGGTTTCAAAATTC
>MEWM01000095.1:0-6617 GCA_001775355.1 candidate division Zixibacteria bacterium RBG_16_43_9
ATTTATAACCTTTTCTCCGAGATTAAGCTCGTCTACTGAATAGACCCGATTCAATCTGTACCCCTTTGCATATTTCTTAAGGGCCTGATGAAAAACACCGATGGAGCCAAAAACAAGAGGCACAAAAATTCTTTTAATTTCAGGTTTGGTAATTGATTTAACCACCACTTCAGGACCTATCCCGGCCGGATCACCCATAGTAATTCCTAAAATTGGTTTTCTTCTCATACCAAACTAACTTATGGAAAATTTCAAAAATCGCAAGGAAAATCAAAGGGAATGGAAGCAAACGGCGAGAAGCGAGGATTGAGTAGCGAGCATCGAGGGTGAAAACCTCTTGCCTTTCCAACCACCCAATGGACGACCACACGGTTCAACAGGCTCACCGTCCTGACTGTTCGACTTTGCTCACAGCCCCTGAGAAAGGTCGAAGGGAGCACAGCCGAAGGAAGGGTCGCCCCTACGCTAAATCCAAAAAAGACTTGACAAAATTTCGCTTGCATATAAGTTATTATTGGATAGCCACAAAAAAGTTAATAGCAGGAGGGATTTATGCGTCCTGTCCAAAAGCTTTTCCTTCTTGGTCTTTTGTTTTCTGTTCTGTCCTTTTTGCCTATCTCAGTAAGTGAATCCGATACAAAATTTGATCTCGAAAACAAAGCCAGCCCCAGATTGAATTCAATAACTTCCAGTATAGTGGATGATTTTTTAGTTAATGATGACACCGGAAGCGGTACGCAGATGGATCCTGCCATTTCCACAGACCCCTTTTATGGCAACTTTGTCCTTACCTGGGACGATAACCGGGAATTCTACCCGAAGATATATGCACAGAGATTAGATTATTCCGGCGCTCGTCTGGGGATCAACTTCAAGGTGAATGATGACACCGGAACTGGATGGCAATTAGTCCCGGCCATAGGCAAAGACTTGTTTGGCAATTTCGTGATCGTGTGGTGGGACTGGAACTGTGGTATATGTGGCCAAAGATTTAGCATTTCGGGTACCCCTTTAGGCGCTCGTTTCGCAGCCAACAGTTATAACCCACAGGGCTGGGTCTCTTATCCAGCAATAGCTGTGGACCTATTTGGCGATTTTATCATCACCTGGCAGGAGGAAAACTATTATTTTAACTCCAACATTTACGCCCAGCTATTTGACTCATCTGGCACCGCATCAGATTCTACTTTTAGGGTAGAGTACGGCGCAACGTCCTACGCGCATGCTCCTTCAATTGCCTTGGATGGTTCTGGGAATTTCATGATCACCTGGGCAGATAAACGCGCCGACGGTACTTACCAAGTCTATGCTCAGAGATTCAATTCCGCTGGTACCCCTTTAGGTTCAAACTTCAAGGTGAGTGACCTTAATGTGACTGCCTCCCAAGCATCTCCTGCTGCAGCCGCAAACTGGTCAGGGGATTTTATTATCACCTGGGAAGACTACAGAAACGGCCATTTTGACATCTATGCCCAGAGGTTTGATTCTTCGGGTTCCCCCATCGACTCCAACTTCAAAGTGAACGACGGCGCTGGTTCCGCATACCCATACCAGTATTCTCCTTCCATTGCCGTAGATGTCCAGGGCTCCGGTAGCTTTGTCATCACCTGGGAAGACGGACGCAATGGCAATGCTGATATCTATGCCCAGAGATATGATTCGTCTGCAAGTCGTGTGAGGAACAACTATATGGTAAACGACCCACAATTCGCTTCCTTCGCGCAAACAACGCCGGACATCGCTGTTAACGGTTCGAAACTATTTTTCACCTGGATGGACACTCGTAGAGGAAACCGGGATATCTACGCCAAAATAGTTGACTGGAACTGGACTGAAGTTGAAGAAGAGGAGTTAGCGAATCTGCCCAATTCTTATGAATTATCTCAGAACTTCCCTAACCCTTTCAACCCCTATACTAATATCTCTTTCAGCCTAAAGGCTCAAGGCTCAACGCTCAAAGGGTCCATCCGCACATCCCTAATTATATACAACATCTTAGGGCAGAAGGTTAAGACTCTGCTGGATGAGGAGAAATTGCCTGGTAGTTACAAAGTAATCTGGGATGGAAAAGATGATTTAGGCAAAGAGGTGGCAAGCGGGATATATTTTTATCAGCTAAAAACGCCAGACTATACTGCCACCAAGAAGATGATTTTATTGAGATGATTTTCGTAGGGGCAGACCCCCGTGTCTGCCCTTCGTACCTGACTAACATAGTTCAATCCCTGCATTTTAGCTCGATAGAGACGCATGACTATGCGTCTCTTTATTTTGGCGACCCTAAAAGGGTCGCGCTACGATTCGATTCTGGTCAACCTGAAGGTTGACACTCCAAAGCGAAATATTGCTTGATAAATCAAGCGACTACAAAAGACCCTTCCCTGGAAAATCGAAGTCTCTCGTTACAATATTAAAGATTTCATTGAAATGAAGGAAAATAATAGGAGAAAACTTAAACCCCCGAAAAAAATCTAATCCTTCATCGACTCTAAGAATTTGGAGTTGTTCTTGGTTTTTCTTATCCTGTCCAGTAAGAACTCCATAGCCTCAACTGAGTTCATCTCATTCAAGAATCTCCTCAAGATCCAGACTTTACTCAATTCCTCCTCAGACAAAAGGAGTTCCTCCTTACGGGTGCCAGAACGGTTGATATCCATAGCCGGGAAGATCCTGCGGTCCTGAAGCCGGCGGTCTAAGACTATCTCCATATTTCCGGTTCCCTTAAACTCCTCAAAGATGACTTCATCCATTCTGCTGCCGGTCTCGATCAAGGCAGTAGCCATAATGGTGAGGCTCCCGCCCTCTTCGATATTCCGGGCTGCGCCAAAAAACCTTTTGGGTTTCTGCAGGGCATTAGCGTCCACTCCACCGGAGAGGATTTTTCCGCTGTGAGGAACAACTGCATTATGCGCCCGGGCTAAACGGGTGATGCTGTCCAAAAGGATAACTACATCCTGCTGGTGTTCTACCAGTCTTTTGGCTTTTTCTATCACCATATCTGCCACCTGCACATGCCGGTCTGCCGGCTCATCAAAGGTGGAACTGACCACCTCTCCTTTAACCGAACGCTTCATATCGGTGACCTCTTCTGGTCTTTCATCGATCAGAAGCACTATCAGCTTTATCTCCGGGTGGTTGGCGGTGACGCTGTTGGCGATCTTCTGCAGAAGGATAGTCTTTCCAGCCTTTGGCGGTGACACGATCAAACCCCTCTGACCCTTTCCAACCGGACAGACCAGATCCATTATCCGCATAGAGACTTCTTCGGTAGCGGTTTCCAGTTGAATCCTTTTTTCCGGATAAAGAGGTGTCAAGTTGTCAAATAAAACCTTATGTTTTGCCACCTCCGGGTTCTCGAAATTGACCGCCTCGATCTTCAAAAGGGCAAAATACCGCTCCGAATCCTTAGGCGGCCTCACCTGTCCGGAGATAGTATCCCCTTTTCTCAAATCGAACCTCTTTATCTGGGAAGGGGAAACATAGATATCATCCGGTCCAGGCAGATAGTTATAATCTGGGGAACGAAGGAAACCGTAACCTTCGGGCAGAATCTCTAAAACCCCCTCGGCAAAGATCAGTCCATTCTTCTCAGTCTTTGCCTCTAAGATCTTGAATATTAGATCCTGTTTTCTCAAGCCCGCGCAGCCGGGGATGTCTAACTCCTCCGCCAGTTTCAAAAGCTCCGACACGGTCTTGCTTTTAAGCTCAACTATATCCATCGATTCACCTCTTAAGATGTGATTTTGATTATTGTTTTCATAATTCCTTAGATTCTTTTCTCTAAACTTTTTTTAGCAGACAAAAGCAGAGAAACTTTTTTTATTCGAATAGTTTAACTAAAAAATAATTTTTGATCTTGGGGCAGCTTACCTGTTCTTTTTTGGGACTCTGATTTTTTCTTTGATCTCTTTCACCTTTGCATCCCCCCATAATCTTTCTAACCCGTAGAACTCCCTGGTTTCGTCTAAGAAGATATGCACCACCACGTCCACGTAATCTAAAAGTATCCACTTGGAATTTTGGTACCCCTCGGCATGCCAGGCTTTTATCCCTTTTTTCTTGAGGCTTTCAGTTATATGGTCCGCGATCGCCCTGCCCTGTAACTCCACCTCTGCAGAACAGACTAGGAAGTAATCGGTGATATCCGCCACTTTCCTCAGGTCCAGAACCTTTATGTCTGCGGCTTTTTTCTCCAGGGCATATCTGCCAATTAAATTTGCTAACCTCTGAGAAGAGATTTTCAACTTGAGCTTTTCTTCCTCCCTACGGGGAACTACGTCCGGCGTAGCCGTCGTATCCCGCAAAAATGCGGGATTATCGACCTTTTAATCTTTTAGTTTAAAAATCTTCTGATAATCCTGACCCAGGATCAGGGTATAGCTTATATTCAGATAATTGTTTTCCAGTTGCCGGGGGAGGATGTTTTTCTTCTTCAATCCGATTTTTTCAGCGAGCAGCAAAGCGGCCTTCTCCTCTCCCATTCTATCCAGAAGAAAACTCTCCTTAACCAGGGAATCAGGCAGGTCTTTCTGTTCAACTATAACCAGATAATAGGGGCTGAAATTTTTTTTCTCCAGGAACTGGGCAAAACCAGGACTGATTCTTTTGCCTGAGGAGTTCAGCACTTGCACTCGCAACGGAATCGTTCTCAGACTCCCCTCTGCTTGTGTTTGGGTTAATCTTTTGGCTGAAGAGAGGACAAATAATATCGTCAATAAACCCAAAAAAGCTATTCCCAGGTCCAGAAACCTTCCCCCCCGTTTTGCTTTGGACCTCTTGCGGTAAAAACGATACCTTTTATCCGCGCCCTTTCGCTTGAACATAATTTCCGGGAATAAAGAAACTCAGCACTGTAGAAAATCTATCTGGAAATAAATTTTAGATATTTTAGTTTTAAAAAAGAAAAAACGTAAAATAGCTTCGATAACCTACCTCTTACCTGTACCAATATTCATACCAGCCAGGCATACTGGAGACGTCTATCCTGAGCTGAAAGTTTTTGCTCGGCTGGTAGAAGAGCTGAAAATTCGGCAGCAAAACACCGTTAAGGCTCTGGCTGCCTCGGTTGAAGACAGAAAGTGGCTGGTGCAGATAGGCCAGCCCTACCCTGACCAGCAAAGGCTTGGAGATTCTGTATTCTAAGGTATTGGTGTACAATCCGAAAGTCCCGCTCTGTTTGCCTGAGGAAAAAAACGAAAAAGTATAACTCTGGCTCATCTTCAGACGGCTGGGGTCAAGCAGGCTGAACCCTTTCAATTTGACAGATGGCTCGCTTACACTTTTATCTTGAGCAAAGCCACTTTGAATTGATAAAATCAGGACGGCCAGGACCAAGCTAAGATATATTATTTTTTTCATCTTCCCCTCCAGCGCGAACAGGATTCAATATAACCTTATTCAATCTTTTGTCAAGCTTTATGTTCTACGCCAGATTTTAGTTTTGTGTTTGCCCGGTATTCTTCCATCTGCAAAAGCTCAGAAGTCGAGTTGACCCCTTTAGTCTCCCAGGGATTTTGAACTCTCAGGGCTTCAACCTTCTCTCCCCTTTTCTTCAATATCCCCAGGACATCGGTAATATAATATTCCTTTTGCAGATTATCCCTTTTTACTTTCTTCAGAGCGAAGAAGAGCGCTGGCGCAGAAAAGCACATCTCTCCGGTATTGATCTCTCTGATCTTTTTCTCCTCCGGGGTAGCCTCTTTATCCTCTACGATACTCTCAAAAACCTCATTTTTATTTCTGACAATCCGTCCATACCCTTTAGGGTCCTCTAAGACTGCTGTGAGGACTGTGGCTTTTGCTTTTTTCTGCTGATGGGTTTTCAGAAGTTCAATTACGGTTTCAGTCTGAAGCAGGGGGACATCTCCACAGAGAACTAAGAGCTCTCCGTCGAAATCATGAAAAATAGGTTCCGCCTGCATAACCGCATGCCCGGTGCCCAGCTGCTCTTTCTGCCAGACAACCTCCACATCTTTCCCTTTCAGAAGATCAACCACCTTTTCTCCTTGATAACCAACCACTACTGCAACCTTTTTTAAATTTAAGCTGAGAACTATATCCAGAACATACCCTATAAGAGGTTTTCCGTTTAAAGTGTGCAGGACCTTGGGGAGGTCAGATTTCATCCTGACCCCTTTGCCAGCCGCTAAAATTATACAGGAGACCTTTTTTAAGTCAAGATTCATTTATTTTTGGGACTTATTATTCTTATCGACGTAAACTACCCTGGGCTTGAATTTTTCTGCCTCTTTCTTTTCCATCCAGGAATAGGAGATTATGATTAAGATATCCCCTACCTCTCCCAACCTTGCTGCAGGTCCATTCAGACAGATTATGCCGGAGTTGGATTTGCCGGGAATGACGTAGGTCTCAAACCTGGCTCCATTGTTAATATTAACCACCTGAACTAACTCATAGGGGATTATATCCGCCTTCTTCAAGAGCACCTGATCTATAGTTATGCTTCCCTCATAGTTCAGATCAGCCTCAGTTACCTTAACCCGGTGGATTTTCGATTTGCAGACTGCGATCAACATAAGATTCCTTTAAAAGTTTAGACACAGATCTTGAGATTATCTATTAATCTGGTCTTTCCGAATTTTACAGCTAAAGAGAGT
>MEWM01000095.1:6779-6952 GCA_001775355.1 candidate division Zixibacteria bacterium RBG_16_43_9
TTTTGCCCCAATTTCAAGGACTGGTACAGGATTTTAGCCTGGTCTCGCTCTTCGGTATTAAGATAACTATTTCTGGAAGAACAGGCAAGCCCATCTTTTTCTCTTACAGTTGGACATACGATTATTCTAACCGGAAAGTTCAGGTCTTCTGTCATTTTTTTGATGATAAGTGC
>MEWM01000096.1:0-4635 GCA_001775355.1 candidate division Zixibacteria bacterium RBG_16_43_9
CTCAAGGTTGTTGCAAGGTTGCCCGTCTACCTGTACAGTCTTGATGATGTGAAGCACTGACTTCACTACTTTAGGTCTGAATGGTCCCCAGCCAATTTTCCCACCATCAGCTAAGTGCTTTTTGAGGGTAGCTGCATCTCTAAACAAAACCTTTGGATCATATCCCTCCGGCAAAGAAACCTCTGTTGATTCCACTTTTTGAATATGATTTTCAATCTCTGATTCAATTTGTACAGTTTGCCTTTCCAATTCTCGCCAAATGCTATCCTGACCAGAGCATACATCATGTATTGCTTTTTCAGTCCATACATCATGCGTGGATTTCAGCCTATGTATATCAGCATATAAGTCATCAATAGTTTTCTGTATAGAATGTATTTTTTCTTCATCAACTTGATATAGATAGTCATAAAGAGTCTTGTCTATACCTTCCATTGTTCTGTCTACGTCTTGTTCTGCCTTCCGTTCTTTGTCGACGAGATTCTCAAACAGTTCTAAGGTTTCGATTACCTCAGGCCACAGAGAGGAAAGCTCCCGGTTTTTTTCAAGTGTTAACCATCGAAGGTCCTTAAGAAATTGAGTAAGGTTAATATCGGTCAAAGGATATCCGACATCAAAGGGGACCTGATCAATAAACCATCCATACTTCTCCTTGTCTCTTTGGACCATCTGGGCTATCTGGGAAGCAGTACCCCGATAAGCTCCATCAGCGATAGTCTGGGAGTGCGTCTCGGATTCACGAATAGCTCGAAGTCTATTTTCTATTTCAGTCTTCTCTTGCCTGAGCTGGCAAAGGTGCTGTTCTTTTTCCTTGATTTGCTTCTGAGCCAAAGTCTCGTCCCATTCTTCATTCTTTCTAAGAATCGCGCTAACACTGGTTTCCAAGGAACGCTTTTCCTCCAGGCCACTCCCTAACAAACTAATACAAAGAGGGCGTAGTTCTTCCGGAAGAAGTCCTTTGTCCTTATCTTTATCTCCTGGTACGCCAGTAAGCACCCGCAGGGCTCTTGGTGTTTTAGCTGTAATCAGAATTCGTTGTCCTGTAGCAAGGAGATGGCAGATGAGATTAGCAATTGTATGTGACTTACCTGTTCCAGGAGGTCCTTGAACAAGAACTCCAGTTGAACCGCGGGTTTTCTCCACTATTCGCCGCTGTTCCTCATTCGAGGGCTTAGGAAAGTATATCTCACAACCGATCTCATCTAAATCACTATCTGTCGGTGTAATTGAGCTACCGGAATTTGTATCCGTGATTTCTGCCAGGTCGCCGAACTCAAAAGGAATCTCTTCTCCGTTTTCGATCCTATCTCTGATACGCTTGAGCACATCCGTCAAGCCCCTCACAGAACGCTTTCTAAGAATTAATGCAGGACTATATTCCACCATCGGTTTTGTCAAGAACTGTGTTTTCTTTGACTCCACACCCTCATGATACTCCCCGTCTGGACTGATCGAATGGACGAGTGCTTTCAATACACCTTCAATGATATCTTTTGCCCACGGATCATCTGTTGCGATCTCCAAAGTTTCCTTTGCTTTCTCTTCTGCTCGTGCGGGTTGTTCGTCAATGTCGAGCATATCTAATTCCGGACGAAGATTGGCTCCATCTGGGTTTGGTATGATCGTGAATTTACCCAACTTTGCCTCAAATTCAAGCAACACATTGGCTACAACAAGATGACGTCTGACTCGTTGGTTGCTGGGGGTGTGCCAAGTCAACAGACCAAAACCTAAAATCAATTCATATTCCTCGCCGAGTCGAAGTTGCTCCTGATGTATGGCAAATAGAGTGGAATATACTCTATGCACGCTCTCCCACTTCTTATGCTACTCTGCCCATGGTAACCATTTTTGTTCAAGATAGTTTTCCCAAGCTTTCTTAACGTTTGGTTGGTTTGCTATTTGATCCGTGTTGCTAAAAAGCTTAGCTTGACTAATATCCTTCTCCAAAACTGGGTTCTCACTTTGGATTGTGATAGTGTCCATTAGTTCGGGAAAGTCATCAGTATTTCGTAACAATTCTTGGTTTACCCAATCTTTACACATCAATGGAACATCCGGAAGCTCAGGTTCACGGGTGGTTTGGACTTCTATCCACACATCCTCACTGTACTCTTCGTCTGCACCCCAGGATCGAGAGTAACATCCTTTTTCTCTCGGGATTTGGTCAAACCAGAGCACTTGAGCATACTCATTCAAATCTCTGACTATTTTTGTTCGCAAAGAAGCGAGACGCTTCAGATACTCAATAAGGCGGATGGCTTTCGCCCGATTTTGGTCTGAGGTCGATTTCATGTTTTTGCCTAACCCCTTTATATTGCGAACCGTATAAGAGCATTAGAAATGCTGAGCCTAACGCATAAAATATCCATCAAAATTTATTATTTCAATTGCCCAACGCTCCTGAAAAATGAATTGTGTCTTGTAGCCGGTTTTCTGGAGAAATCTCTTTTGATCATATAAGATATTATAACCATTTATGCAACCTTGTCAAGCAGCTTTTCTGGGAATGTCCCCGAGGAGATTCGTATGAATGCGTGCGCATTTGAACTCGAATCTACAAAAACTAGAAACAAATGGGTAGGGTAGTGTCAGGAACGCGGGGCTCCTGACCTACCCACTTCCCTTACTACTCTCTACTCGCTACTTTGTTTTTTTACTCAGCTCAGCAATCTGGTTTTGAAGCTTTGCAAATCCTGCCGAGTCCCACTCCGGCATCCCAGCTTGCCTCAGCTTTTCTTCAGCTTTTAAGAAATAGCTTAGAGCCATATCTGGACTTGGTCTGGAAAGCTCGATTTCTCCTAATTCCCTGTTAGTCAAGCCTTCAAATTCTGTTTCTCCTATCCTCTCACACCAGGCAAGTACCGGTCGGAGCCATTTCTCTGCACTGGCATTATCTCCGTTCAGCCGGTAAGCGTGACCAACTGCCCAATCCGCAATAAGCTTGTTCTTCTCGTCACCATAGCGCCAGTGGAATTCACGTGCCTTCAGATACGCATCAAGCGCTTCTTTATACCTGCCCATATCCTCATAAGTAGCTCCTAAATTATTCCATAACGGTCCTAACCAACGGGTGACAGTACCCTCCTCGGCTTCTTTTAACCCCTTTTTCCCCCATTCGATCTGCTCTTCCGGTTTTCCGGTAATAGCCACCATATGAGCCGCATCTATTGCTCTCTCGTAAAGTTTACGTCCACTGCAATAGTTGTACATCTCCTTGAAAGTCGCGGTCGCTTTGTCCAACTCTTTATCTTTCCATTCAAATCTACCACGTACTCCTAAATATCTTGACCAGCCCAGTGGATCTTTGGAATTAGCAATTTTTTCAGCTTTCTGAATCCAGGGTCTGCCTTCCTCTTTTTTGTCCAGGACCAGATAAGTCCTGGCAATCATGGAATAGGCTTCAGTCAATTCTGAGTTCTCTTTGTTTTTGTTCGCCTGTTCCATGGCTTGAATGTAAATGGCACGTGAAGCCTCATACTCATTGCCATTGAAAAGGGAATCAGCCTTATCCAAGAGAGCCTTAGTTGTGATTTTAGACTCGTTTGACATAGAATCTCGACCTCCTGCTGTGGTTATTATTAGGGTAAGTAAAAAACATGCTAAGACTACCTGAAATAAACTCAGTTTTCTCATTTTTCCTCCCTGCTTAGAGATGGATGGTTTTTTTATTTTTACGAGGTATGAACCATTGTAGTTGGACTTAAAATCTACTGAGCGACTCAAATGCTCGAACTTTTCAGCTTGACAACCTTCTAAGGATTATTGTATTGTTTGTGAGCTGAAAAGAAAGAATTCTTAGTTTTTCTTATCCTCAGGAGGTTTTTTATGTCTCGAGAAAATAGCAAGCTGTGGAGGATCTACCAATTAATCTTGATCCTGGCTGTCATTATCGTCTGTTTGACTGTCTACTGGAAGACCTCTTATAGAACCATACCCTGGTGGGTCGGCTGCTCTTATGCGACAGCGGCAATCACTTTTGGAATCACCCCTGCTCCTGGCTCCTTGCTTTTAACCATCCTGGGATGGCTTGTAACCCAATTGCCTCTTGGTATATCAAAAATCTTTGCTCTGAACCTCTTTGCCGGAGTGCAGGCTGTTTTTGTTGTGGTTATGGTCATGCTTATTGCAGTACGTCTGGCACGGGACTCGGCGTTATCTGAAGGGTCACATTCATCAAATTCGGCCCAGTTGGTGATGTGGTTGGGAATAGCTATTGCTTGTCTCAATCTTGCGTTTAGCGAGACGATGTGGCGATACGCTGTTCAGTTCACACCTTACGTACTGACTGCTTTCTTCACTGCTTTTCTTCTCTGGGCAATGTTGCGCTGGTGGGAAAAAGCGGATCAGAAGAGGAGCATCCACTGGCTTTTTCTTATAACTTTGCTATTTGGTTTAGACTTCAGTGTGCACCGCACCAATTTGCTTCTTCTGCCCGGGTTTTTCATCTGGGTTTTTCTGAGGAATCGAAGGATGCTGGGAAGAATGCGTACCTGGCTCGTCAGTGGAGCAGGCTTTTTGATAGGTCTGGCCTTCCATCTTTTGATTATACCGATTGCGGCAAGAAATCCGGTTCTAAACATCAATGACCCCAGTAATTTGAGCCGGTTCTATGGGTATATATCGCTAAAACAG
>MEWM01000096.1:4662-5811 GCA_001775355.1 candidate division Zixibacteria bacterium RBG_16_43_9
CTTCCCCGCAATGCACCTTTTTTAAAGGTACAGGTTTCAGATTACCTGCATTTCTTTTCCGTTAATTTCTTTTCTGGAGGAATTATCCTGGCAATTCTCACCCTGCTGCTTGCTCTCATAGGATTTTTAGTGCTCTGGAGAAGAGAATGGCGCCTTTCTCTGGGACTTTTATTTATGTTTTTATGCTCCAGCCTGGGCGCGGTAATCTATTTTAATCTGCCCAAAGATTTCTTCTGGCCAATGGACAGACACTACCTTCCTTCGTTTGTGATATTCTCCATTTTTATGGCCTGTGGCGCAGGCAACGCTTTTATGTTTGTCTTCAACTACCTGAAAAAATACCGGATGGTAGCGATTCCCTTGACAGTCTTGATAGTCTTTTTGATTCCCTTCAGACAGCTCACCCGCAACTATGGGCTTATTAACGGATCCAGAAGCTACTTTGCCTATGACTATGGCCAGAACATTCTTCAAAATCTGGATTCAAATGCCATTCTCTTTGTCGCGGGTGACAATTACTGGTCGCCTTTCTATTTACAGGTGGCAGAAAATGTCAGACCGGATGTCACCGTTATCAGCCCGAGCCTTATGAACGCCTCCTGGTACGTAAGGCAGATCATCTCCAGAGATCGTAGCCTCCCCTTGACTGTGACAGAAGAAGAGCTATCTCACCTCGGACCTCGTCAATGGCGCGATAGCACCATAACAATTCCAGTACAGAGTGAACCAGGCTCTTATCAACCGTTGCCTGATTCAGTGCGCATTCGGATTGAACCCACCTTTGCGGGTCAGTATCTTTGGCCGCAGGACTGGCTTTTAATTAGAATGCTTGTCGAAAACCGATGGCGCCGTCCATTCTATTTCACGTATCCTCCTCCCTGGCTTTTCCAGTATGCGCGTCCCGAAGGGTTAGTAAGTCAACTCGTGCCAGAGGATTCAGCCAATCTTGACACCAGTATTCTCCGGGAGAACCTGCTCACCAAATACTCTTATCGAGGGTATGCAGATTCATCTGTCCCGATTGACAAGTTTTCCCAGTATGCAGGGCAGGAGCTTTTCTCTGCTTTCCTGTCCCTGTCTCAATCTGAGCTTATGCAGGGAAATGCTAGCGCCTGCGAGCAAATTAAATCGGAGCTTGTGAAGAGATTA
>MEWM01000097.1:0-1154 GCA_001775355.1 candidate division Zixibacteria bacterium RBG_16_43_9
CGTAGGGTTGTCCTCAATGCGTCTCGTCTTTTGTGACCGTCGGGTCCCCTGACCCGATTCGCCATAGGCGAAGCGGGTCTTTGTAGGGACAGCCCTTCCTTCGGCTTTGCTCAGGACGGTGAGCCTGTCGAACCGTGTGGCTGTCCGTTTTTTTTCGGACAGGGATAAACCCTGTCCCTACGAACTTAATCCGCTCCATCTGCCTCAAGGTCAAATTCGACTGTGAATAAGATATTCGGTATCCTGCGTGCCCGTCGGGTCCCCCGACCCGACGGAATAAAGAACCTTGATTTCAAAAATAAGATAATATTTTATTATATTTTGTCAATGAAAAACCTTGGTTTTTCTACGTAGCGTCTGGGTTTATCCCAGACGTTTTCCTCGTCGGGCGTGAAGCCCGACGCTACACACTACGAACTCCTTCAAACCGGTAGACCCATGTTGCCCTCAACATGGGTCTACCGTCCCACCTTGTGGCCAAGGCGGGGCTACTGATCAAAACCTCACCCCATCCCTCTCCTTACAAAGGAGAGGGGAATTTTTTCAAAAATGACTTGACAAAAAGTTTTTTTGATGTTTTTTACTAAGAATTTTACTTGTGAAGGATTTCACTTGTGTGGTGAGACCTCATATATTTTAACGCCTTTTGCGTATCATAGATGGCATCAATAATCAAGACTAATTTTATCCTGTATAACTGATATGCCGAGTGATTATGCTATTGTAGGGCTTTTTCTGGTTTTCGGGGTGGTTTTCGTCCTTTTTGTCTTTCTTCTTTCCAAACTTATTGCCCCGTATAAACCAAACCCTATCAAACAGGCGAATTACGAATGCGGTGAGGTGCCGATCGGGCAGGGGTGGGTTCAGTTCAATGTCCGGTATTACCTTTTTGCCATTATTTTCGTGATCTTCGACGTTGAGGTTGTTTTCTTATTTCCCTGGGCTGTTGTCTACAAGAGCTTAGGGTTTTTTGCTTTCATTGAGATGTTGGTCTTTATCGCCATCCTTATATTTGGCTTGGTTTATGTGTGGAGAAAAGGAGCTTTGAAATGGGTGTGATGAATAAAGTCCCGGTTTACGTTGAGAAGTTACCGGGCGGTGCAATTATAACTACAAAATTAGACGACTTGCTGAATTATGCGCGCGCCAGCTCG
>MEWM01000097.1:1174-1356 GCA_001775355.1 candidate division Zixibacteria bacterium RBG_16_43_9
AGTTGAGCTGATGGCAACAGGTGCATCCAGGTATGATTTTGACCGTTTCGGGATGTTCTTCAGAGCCTCACCCAGACAATCAGATTTGATGATCGTTGCAGGCACTTTGACTAAAAAAATGGCACCACGCATAAAAAGACTTTACGACCAGATGCCTGAGCCGAAATATGTGATCGCTATGG
>MEWM01000097.1:1485-3300 GCA_001775355.1 candidate division Zixibacteria bacterium RBG_16_43_9
GCTGTATTAAACTGCAGGAGAAGATAAAGAAACAAAAGATTAAAGATTGGGCGTAAAAGATAGATGACTTCAGAAGAGATAAAAAAAATAGTTACAGAGAAATTTCCGGATAAGCTAAAAGAAGCTAAGATTCTTGGTTTCGAGCCGTCCTTTATCGTGGAAAAGGGTACTGTCTTAGAAGTATGCAGGTTCGTCAAGGAATCAAAAGAGCTTTCCTTTGACCTGCTCTCCTGTATGTCAGGGGCTGATTATCCGGACAGGTTTGAGATGGTCTATCTTCTGTTCTCCTTTTCCCGCAAGCATAAGATGAGTTTAAAGGTTCAACTGCCTAAAGATAATCCAGAGGTTGAATCTGCAACTGCGGTCTGGAAAGGAGCTGACTGGTATGAAAGGGAGATAGCCGAGCTTTTAGGGATAAAATTTAAAAACCATCCAGATTTAAGACCTTTGCTTTTGCCGGAGGATTGGAACGAGGGTTATCCTTTGAGAAAAGACTGGACCGGAAAAGATTTTATTAAGATGCCGGATGTGAAATGAACCAGGAAATATCAGAAATATATACTGAAGAGTTTTTCGTGAATATGGGACCCCAGCATCCCAGCACCCATGGGGTTCTGCGTCTGCTTTTGAAGATGGATGGTGAGGTGGTTTTAGATATGGTTCCTCACGTCGGCTACCTTCACCGCTCTATGGAAAAGATCGCGGAAAACCGGACTTATTATCAATACATCCCTTACACTGACAGAATCGATTATGTTTCCGCGATGTTCTGCAACCAGGCTTTTTGCATGGCAATGGAGAAGTTAGCCAATGTTCCGGTCCCGGAAAGGGCTGAATACATCAGAATAATAATGGTCGAACTAAACAGGATCGCCAGCCACTTAATCTGGCTGGGGACGTTCTCTTTAGATTTGGGAGCTATAACCCCATTCCTTTACTGTTTCCGGGAAAGGGAGAAGATCTTAGATCTTTTTGAGATGGTCTGCGGACAGAGGATGACCTTTAACTATATGCGGGTAGGAGGGGTATCCAGGGATATCACGCCTGAATTTGTGCCTATGACAAAGGAGTTTGTCAATTATTTTTTGCCCAGGGTGGATGAATATGAAGATATACTAACCCAGAACCCGATTTTCTTGAGCCGGACAAAAGGCGTAGGATTATTAGATCAAAAAACAGCAATCGAGAACGGGGTTACAGGTCCATCTTTGCGCGGGACAGGGCTGAAATGGGATTTAAGAAAAGATGAGCCTTATTCGGTCTATGATAAGTTTAATTTTGACATACCTACCGGTGAAAACTCTGATGTCTGGGATAGGTATATGGTCAGGATACAGGAGATGAGGGAATCTGCAAAGATTGTCCAGCAGGCTTTAGAGAAAATACCTGAGGGTCCTATAAAGACTAAAACCGCCGCAGTTTTCAAACCTCCTGCAGGAGAGGTCTACGTAAGGATTGAAGCACCCAGAGGAGAAATGGGATTTTACATAGTCTCAGATGGGTCTCCTAAACCTTATAGAGTGAAGATAAGGACAGGTTCTTTTTCGAACTTAACCGTTTTGCCCATAATCTCCCGCGGCTGGAAAATAGCAGATTTGGTGGCAATCTTCGGAAGTTTGGATGTGGTCTTGCCGGAGGTTGACAGGTGAAAATATGTTGGAGTTAGGACAGCTTTTTAAAAATATTTACCTGTGGGGAGAAAATCTTTTCACCCAATGGGGGATACCTTTATTCTGGCTGGAGCTTTTAGGAATGCTGGTAGTGGCGGTGATAATCCTTGCCTTTATGTCTCTTTCGGTCCTGTTTTTGGTCTGG
>MEWM01000097.1:3358-3807 GCA_001775355.1 candidate division Zixibacteria bacterium RBG_16_43_9
GGCACTGCTGGCTGCAAACGATTATCGATGCGATAAAATTGATTTTGAAGGAGGATACCACCCCGGAAACTGCAGATAAAATCGGATTTCTTATTGCTCCGATCATTGTTTTCGTCTCGGCTTTTATGGCTTATATTTGCATTCCATTTGGTAAAGGGCTGATAGTCAAAGATCTGAACATAGGGATTCTCTATATACTGGCTATAACCACCTTTACGGTTATCGGGCTTTTAACTGCAGGCTGGTGCTCCAATAACAAGTTCTCGGTCTTAGGCGGGTTCCGCTCAGCTGCCCAGATCATAAGTTATGAGGTCCCTTTGACCCTGTCGATTTTAGGGGTGGTCATTTTGTCCCAGACTTTGAGCATGCAGAGCATAGTGAATTCCCAAAAGCATATCTGGGAATGGTACATCTTCAGGCAGCCGGTCGGTTTTTTGATTTATATCGTC
>MEWM01000097.1:4016-5544 GCA_001775355.1 candidate division Zixibacteria bacterium RBG_16_43_9
TTTCATAAAAAGTTTCTTCTTGGTTTTTGTGATAATGTGGTTCAAATGGACCTTCCCTCGCCTGAGAGTCGACCAGTTAATGGGGTTTGCCTGGAAGTTTTTGTTGCCTTTGGCTTTTATAAATTTAATTTTAACCGGGCTTTTGGCTTAAAGATATGAACATCGTGAAAAGAACTATAGATGGAATCTATAATCTCCTGAAAGGGATGAAGGTCACCATCAGGTATTTCTTTAAACCAGCCATAACCCTTCAATATCCTAAAGAGAGATGGACCATGCCGGAGCGGTCCAGGGGTATGGTGGGTCTACTTTCTGACCCTGAGACCGGGAAGCTGAACTGCACTGCCTGTCTGATCTGCATGCGGAACTGCCCGGTCAGGGCAATCCAGATCACCCAGACCAAAGACGAGGCAGGCAAAAGGGTGCCGGATGAGTTCGTGATCGAAGCCGGGCTTTGCATCTACTGCGGGATCTGCGAAGAATCCTGTCCTTTCAATGCCATTAAGATGATCCCGAAGTACGAGTTCTCAACTTACGATAAAAAACAACTTACCCATAAGAAGGAAAGATTAGCCGAGATCGGGAAAGGGCACAAATATACTAAGTGGAGTTAGATTTTGGAAAACGGCACACAAACCGCGGTTTTCTACATACTTTCAGGATTGATCGTGGGCTCCGCCTTTATGGTGGTAAGCCTGAAGAATATCTTTCATTCGGCTTTGTTTTTAGTTCTTTGTTTCTTCTCAGTTGCCGGGATCTACATTCTGCTTTCAGCCGAGTTCGTAGCGGCAGTTCAGGTTTTAATCTACGTGGGGGCGATAACCGTCCTTCTGATCTTCGCTATAATGCTGACTGCTCAGCTTTACAGCCCCAGCATCAAACAGTCCAACGAGCAAGTTATCCCCGGGATCATAATCGTGGGCACGCTTTTAATAGTTACTCTTTCGGTCTTAAGGCGTACAAGCTGGAGGATTAGCACTGAAGGAATTGAAGGACAATCGACTGTCTCTATTGGGAAATCCCTTTTGACCACTTACGTTTTGCCTTTTGAGGTAGTCTCTTTAGTCTTAATAGCAGCTCTGATTGGAGCGATAATCATAGCCCGTAGGGAGTAGGATGCTCAGTTTATACCATTATTTATCTTTAAGCACTTTGCTTTTTTGCATCGGGATATTCGGAGTATTAACCCGTCGGAATGCCATCGGAATCTTAATGGCAATCGAGCTTTTATTCAATGCGGTTAATATAAATTTCGTAGCCTTTGCTAAATTTATAAATCCTCAAGGATTGACCGGACAGGTCTTCACGATCTTCATTATCACAGTGGCGGCAGCAGAGGCGGCTGTGGGACTGGCGATAATCATTTTGATCTACAGACAGCATAAGGGGGTGGAGGTGGACAAAATAAATATAATGAAATGGTAAGGAGTTAACAAAACTTTATGTTACCCTATAGCTGGCTGATTCCGTGTTTTCCGCTTTTGTCGTTTGCCCTGATTATTTTTTTCACCATTAAAAAGCCCAGGCT
>MEWM01000097.1:5571-6380 GCA_001775355.1 candidate division Zixibacteria bacterium RBG_16_43_9
CATTTATTTTCTCCTGCATAATTTTAGTCGCGGTTCTTAAGAATCCGGTTACCTCGGAATTCAAGATTAACTGGTTAGACCTGCCCGGGTTCAAAGTCGAAGCGGGGATGCTCATTGATCCCTTGACCTCAGTAATGCTGATGGTGGTCACCATAGTCTCCATGTTGGTCCAGATTTACTCAGTGGGATATATGGCTGGAGACCCCAGATTTGCCAGGTATTTTTCCTTTTTATCCTTATTCACCTTCTCGATGTTAGGTCTGGTCTTATCCAACAATTTCTTTGAGATTTTCATCTTCTGGGAATTAGTGGGCTTGACCTCATACCTTTTAATCGGGTTCTGGTTTGAAAAAAAGACCGCCTCAGATGCAGGCAAAAAAGCTTTCATCACCACCCGCACAGGAGATTTAGCCTTTTTAGTCGGGATATTTCTTTTGACCACCACTGTCGGCACCCTGAATTTTCAGGAGGCATTTCACCAGGTTGAATCAGGTGCCATCTCATCTGCTCTTCTGACGCTTTCAGCCATCCTGATCTTCGGAGGGGCAGTGGGGAAGTCTGCCCAGTTCCCCTTGCACGTCTGGCTACCGGATGCGATGGAAGGTCCTACACCTGTTTCCGCTTTAATCCATGCTGCAACTATGGTAGCTGCCGGGGTATATTTAGTTGCCAGGCTGATGTCTATTTATGCGCTTTCTGTTCCTGCATCTTTAGTTGTAGCCATCATCGGAGCGTTCACCGCATTTTTAGCCGCATCCATTGCTTTAGTGCAAAACGATATAAAAAGGGTCTTGGCTTATTCTACCATA
>MEWM01000097.1:6389-13856 GCA_001775355.1 candidate division Zixibacteria bacterium RBG_16_43_9
GGCTATATGATTATGGCTTTAGGCTTGGGAGGTTATACTGCCGGTACTTTTCATTTGATGACCCATGCCTCATTCAAAGCCCTTTTATTCTTAGGCGCAGGAAGCGTGATTCATTCGATGCACACCAATGACATCTGGGAGATGGGAGGGCTATATCTTAAAATGAGGACTACTGCCATAACCTTTATCCTCGGGTCACTCTCTTTAGCCGGGATATTCCCCTTATCCGGTTTCTGGAGCAAAGATGAGATTTTGCTCCTTGCCCTTAATAAAAGCCCGATCTTTGCGCTGGTAGGGTTAGCAGTTGCCTTTATGACTGCATTCTACATGTTCCGTCTGTGCTTTATCGCCTTTTACGGAAAGGCAAGGGACCAGCACAAATTCGAGCATGCGCACGAGTCCCCGAAAGTGATGACAGTTCCCCTGGTGATTTTGGCTTTCCTTTCAATTTTCGCTGGATGGGTTGGTATTCCCTGGTTGAGCAAGGGGTACTCAACTTTTGTATATCATCATGAAGTTCATCACCTGGAGCCTAATTTCATCTTGATGTTAGTCGCTACTTTTGTAGCTCTTTCCGGGATTTATTTGGCTTACGTCATATATTACAAGGGAACTATCTCCGCTGAGAGGCTGAAAAACAGATTCGCTCCGGTTCATAAACTGCTTTACAACAAATATTATTTCGATGAGCTTTACAATGCGATTATCATAAAACCTTTATTTAAGCTCACTGATTTTCTTTTTGTTAAATTCGACTTAGGGGTTATAGACTGGCTGGTGAATGCGGCTGGGAATTTCACCGTGTTCTTATCCTGGTTCTGGGAGCTTTTCGATACCTATGTCGTGGATGGGGCAGTCAACGGTTTAGGGTACGTGGTTAGAGGAACCGGAGCAGGGATAAGAAGGGTTCAGACCGGCCAGTTACAGAATTATGCCTTTATCATCTTTTTCGGGATAGTCTTGATAATTCTTTTGAAGATTTTTTAAATGAAAAAAATTTCAGGAGGAAAATACTGATATGAGCTTTCCAATACTTTCTTATATGATCTTCATCCCTTTTTTGGGGATAATCGCAGTGCTTGTCTTAAGGAAGGAGCAGGTTCAGGCGATTCGCTGGGCATCCGCTTTGTTCTCCTTCATCCCTCTGGTCCTCTCCTTTTTCCTTTTAGCCCATTATGACTCCTCGACTTCAACTATGCAGTTTGTGGAAAAGCATACCTGGATACCCTCCTTAGGAGTGACTTATTTTTTAGGAGCAGACGGGCTTTCAGTGCCGATGCTTTTTCTGACTGCACTTTTATCCTTTTTGTCGGTAATCGCCTCCTTTAACATAAATTTCAGGGTGAAAGAGTATTTCGCCTTTTTCCTGCTTTTGGAAGTTGGGATGATGGGCGTTTTTGCCGCATTGGATTTCTTCCTGTTTTACATCTTCTGGGAGGTGATGCTGGTCCCGATGTATTTCCTGATCGGGATCTGGGGAGGTCCCAGAAAAGAATATGCGGCAATCAAGTTCTTTTTATACACTCTTTTCGGAAGCGTTTTTATGCTGATCGGGATTTTAGCCTTATATTTCACTTCCCAGCCTCATACCCTGAATATGATGGAGCTTATCTCCCAGGCTCCTCTTTTAGCCAAAGGATTTCAGCTTATAGTTTTTGTGGCGTTTTTCTTGGCTTTTGCCATAAAAGTCCCTATTTTCCCATTCCATACCTGGCTTCCGGATGCTCACGTTGAGGCTCCCACTGCGGTCTCAGTCATCCTGGCCGGAATTTTATTAAAGATGGGAACCTATGGACTTCTGAGGGTGAGCCTTCCGATGTTCCCAAAGGCGGCTTTATATTATGCCTTACCTTTAGCTTTGTTAGCTTTAATCAATATCGTCTACGGTGCCCTGGTCTGTATGGCTCAGAAGGATTTGAAAAAGATGGTGGCATACTCATCAGTCAGCCATATGGGCTACTGCATACTTGGTATTTCTGCCCTGACAGTTACCGGTGTTTCCGGTTGCGTTTTCCAGATGTTCTCTCACGGGCTTATCACTGGCGCCCTGTTCTTGTTAGTCGGGGTTTTATATGACCGCGCTCATACCAGAGACATAGATGCTTTTGGCGGCTTATGGGCGAAAATTCCGGTCTATACTGGGGTGATGACTTTGTTCTGTATGGGCTCCTTAGGACTTCCAGGCTTATCTGGTTTTATAAGCGAGTTTATGGTTTTCATCGGCTCATTCCCGGTCTTCAAGGTGATAGTTGCCTTAGCAGTCTTGGGCGTGGTGATAACCGCAGCTTACTTCTTGAGAATGATTCAGAAAATGTTCTTAGGAACCTTCAATACAAAATGGGAAGCTTTGACTGAGATAAGCGGCAGGGAGCTATTTACGGTTATCCCCCTTGCCATCCTGATGATCGGAGTCGGGGTTTATCCTTCGCCCTTAGCAGATATGATCAGGGCGACCTTAGAGAATATCGTCCATCTGGTAACCGGTTAGTTTTTTACGATGAACTATGAACCAATAACTACCAACTGTCTTTCGGAGGTTTGATTGTACTTCATATCGATTTTTCCTGAAATTTTTCTTTTTCTCTGGACAATTTTAATTTTCGTAGTCGATTTCTTCTTAAAAGAGGATAAGAGGAAGAATTTAGGTTACCTTTCGCTTTTAGGGATTTTAATTACGATTATCCTTCTTTTCTTCTCAGCCCAGGGAGAGATGTTCGGGAAAGCTTATTCTTATGATTCTCTAAGTTTATTCTTCAAATTGGTTTTCCTTTTGTCCGCATTTTTGGCAATTTCGGTTTCTATTGATTTCGTAGCTAAATTCAGAGCTTTTAAGGGCGAGTTCTTCGGTCTGATTCTTTTCTCCACTGTGGGGATGATGCTCCTTTCATCTGCCAGGGAGCTAATCTTTTTATACGTTTCCCTGGAGCTGGTCACTATACCACTGTACGTCTTAGCCGCCTATCTAAAACCTGACAAAAAATCTGCAGAGGCTGGACTAAAATATATGCTCTTAGGGGCAATCTCCTCAGCCATTCTGCTCTATGGCATCAGCTTAATCTACGGTATTACCGGAACCACTTTTCTTCTGGGAATCAAAACCAGATTGATGGTTGATTACCTGCAGATAGGTCCCATCGGTCCAGGTCTGTTCCTCTCCTTTATATTTTTTATCGCCGGGTTCGGGTTCAAATTGGCTTTAGTTCCTTTTCATATGTGGGCGCCGGATGTTTATGAAGGCGCACCTACTCCCATCACCGCTTTTCTTTCAGTTGGGTCCAAAGCCGCAGGTCTGGTGGCTTTCTTAAGAGTCTTTTTTGAATCATTTTCTGTCTATAATCCGGACTGGGTCACCATTGTCGCGGTCTTAGCGGCTTTGAGTATGATCATCGGGAATATAATCGCTCTGCCTCAGACCAACATCAAAAGGATGTTAGCTTATTCCTCTATTGCCCAGATGGGGTATATCCTGGTCGGTTTAGTGGCAATATCTGAGAGAGGAGTCTCCTCAGTTGCCTTTTACACCTTAGCTTACCTTTTTGCCAACTTAGGCGCCTTTGTGGTGGCAATTGCCTTTGAGCTTCAAACCGGCTCCTCTGAGATAAAAGATTATTCAGGTCTTTCCCGGACTTCTCCGACTTTATCTTTTTTGATGATGATCTTCCTACTTTCCTTGGTGGGAATTCCTCCTTTAGCTGGATTTGTAGGGAAATATTTTCTTTTTGCTTCTGCGATTGAAAAAAATCTGATCTGGTTAGTGGTTATAGCGATTCTGACCAGCGTGATCTCACTTTATTATTATGTTGGGGTAATAAGGGAGATGTATTTCCACAAAAAAGAAGGCGGAGAGAAAATCTTTTTACCATTCGGGATTAAATTAGCTCTAATTATTTGTATAATAGGTGTCCTTTTAGTTGGTTTGTTCCCCAATCCCTTCTTAGACCTTGCCAGCCAGGCGGCTTTGGTTTTTAAGTATTAATTGTTGCGTCCGGGTTTATCCCGGACGTTTGATTTTCGTCGGGCATAAAGCCCGACGCTACGAAATTTTTGGAGACGCATGGCGATGCGTCTCTACGAAAAACCTCACTTTTATCCTCTTCTTGAAAAAGAGAGGTGGTGACCTCACGCCGACCCTCTTATGAGGAGAAGGTTCAGTGCCCTCTCCTGCAGGGGCGATCGTGTGGCATTCCTAAACTTGCTTTGGGGATTTTTTGACAGCCTCTCTTCACCCTCAAACAAGTTTGAGGGTGCCACCCGTCGTCATTGGCAGATTCAGACCAGTTCCATCAAAGATGGACAACCTGGTTCCATCATTTGTGGAATCAGACACTTGTCCACCAAATATGGACAAGAAATAGAATATATAGAGATATATATATGTTAGAGATATTTATTTAGAGTAACTGTCAAGCAGAATTCAGACAATATTTAGATAAATATTTTGAAATTAAGAAAAAAAATACGTGCTTGTCGGGGAAGATTCATAATGTCAACTTGCCAGGTCAGGGGACCTGGCAAGCACAACAGGGTTTGAGAATGCCACACTTCGCTCCTGGCGGATGTTATCATCCGCCAGGGCTTCAGATTGTGTCGAGGATGATAACATCCTCGACAAGCAGGGAGACGCATGCGATGCGTCTCTGCAACCTTTGCTCTTTGTTGGTGTCCTCACCAACAAAGGAAGATTGTTGGTCAGGAGACCAGCAATCAGCAAAAGAGATAATGTGGGTTCGATAAATCGAACCCCTCAGATGTGAAAAGTAATTTTTTTAAAGATTTTATTGACATTATAATGAAAAAGAATAACTTATGTGAAATCGTATGATGGGTAGCCTCTTTCAAATGATATGGTAAAAGCTTTAAGGAGATACTTTCTTTCCGGCGTATTGATTATCGTTCCCCTGATTATCACCTATCTGGTGTTGCGTTTCCTCTTTTTGAGTGTGGATGGGCTTCTCTCCCCTTTGTTGAATAAACTTTTAGGATATGGTATTCCGGGGATAGGGCTTTTAGCCACTTTGATCCTTATATTCTTAGCTGGAATTTTTGCCTCAAGCTTGATTTTCTCCCGGCTGGTGTCTTATGGGCAGTCGCTATTTTTGAGAATTCCCATAATTCGTACTATCTATGGACCTGCCAAACAGTTAGTAGAAAGTTTAACGGTTGAAGATAAAAGGGCTTTCAAACAAGTTGTTCTTATACAATTTCCCCGTAGGGGGGTTTTCACCCTGGGTTTTGTCACTAAAAAGGTTAGTTTTAACAATGAAGAGCTTTTTGCAGTCTTTGTTCCCTCTACTCCGGCACCTTTCTCTGGATGGACTCTTCTTTTTAAGAGAGAAGAGGTTATCCCCTTAGAGATATCAGTTGAACAGGGGATTGAATTTTTTGTCTCAGGTGGAATTGCCTCCCCGGATAAGTTCGACAAAGCAAGTAGAGTCTGAAGATGCTGAAACAGACTGTCAGCACTGTAGCATCGATTAAGACCGCAGCCCTGTCTGCGATCTGGACTTTTCCCTCGGTTCTCTTATCAGCCTTAGTTATCGGCTGGGCAGCTGAAGCGGCACAGTTCTTATTCTCCCAGGGATTAGCCCTGGCTATTTTAGCCTGGCTGCAGACTTTGCCTGAATTTGCAGTGGAGGCGGTCATTGCCTGGGAGGCAGGGACTGATCCGCAAAAAGTTCACTTGGTTACTGCCAATTTTACCGGCTCCTTGCGCCTTTTAGTAGGCTTAGGCTGGCCTATGATCTATTTCACCACAGTTTTTTTCAGAAAAAGAAAGCCCGGAGAGAAGAAATGGTTAAATATAAAGTTAGAAGGTGAGCATGCAGTTGAGGTCTTGGGGCTTCTTCCACCCATCCTTTATTTTGTCATAATAGTTCTGAAAGGAACTCTTTCCCTTTTCGATTCGGTGATACTTTTTCTGATGTATGTAGGATATCTATATATTTTAAGAAAGATCCCTGCTCAGGATCAGGAGAAAATCGAAGAGGCAGGCAGGGTTCCCCGGTGGATCTTGAAACAGAAACCGCTCAAAAGAGACCTTTCCATAGCTTTTCTTTTCATCATTGGCGGGATCTGGCTCTATTTAGTAGCAGAGCCTTTCCTGCACAGTATGTTAGCCCTGGCGACTTTTTTGGGGGCATCTCAATTCGTCTTCATCCAGTGGGTTTCTCCTTTTCTTACTGAGTTCCCGGAAAAAGTGACGGCTTTTAACTGGGCACGTCAGGTTAAAAAGGCTCCCATGGGATTGATGAATATGATTTCCTCCAACATCAACCAGTGGACGGTGCTTGTGGCTATGATTCCGATTGTCTATTCTCTCAGCTCGGGCAAAATCTCTGTCATACATTTCGATTCACATCAGAAGGTGGAGATTTTCTTAACCATTGTCCAATCAGCCTTAGGGATGATTCTTTTAGCCAATATGGAGTTCCGCTGGTATGAGGCTTTAGGGCTTTTCAGCTTATGGCTTTTACAGTTTGTAATCCCCTCTATCAGAGAGGAGATAACCTGGGTCTATCTTTTCTGGCTCTATGTGGAGCTGATCTTAGCCTTTGCAGGGAAAAGAAAGCTTAAAGCTTTCAATGAATTCAGGGGGTTGGTTAAAAAACATTTTTAAGAGGATAAAAAGGTAAGATGATTTTCGTATTTTTCTTGGCTTGCGATTTTAGTGTGAAGGGAAAGAGGTAGTTTTGATGCCAAACCAAGTTCTATTGTGGGTTGTCTTTAACATTTTCGTGATTGCTATGCTGGCTTTGGATCTGGGGGTTTTCCACCGCAAGGCTCATGTAATTAAATTCAAAGAGGCACTCCTGTTGAGTGCTTTCTGGATTGCCCTGTCTCTTCTCTTCAATCTATTACTTTATTTGTGGCGTGGCCCGACCACAGCGCTCGAATTCCTGACCGGGTATCTCATCGAGAAGTCGCTCAGCGTGGATAACATCTTCGTCTTCTTGCTTATCTTCTCTTACTTTCGGGTGCCCCCTCTTTATCAGCATAAGGTGCTTTTTTGGGGTATTCTCGGAGCGCTGATCCTGCGAGCGATTTTCATCATCACTGGCGTAACCTTGATTCAGAAGTTTCATTGGATAATATATATTTTCGGAGCCTTCTTGGTTCTGTCCGGCATCAAAATGGCTTTGGGGAAGGACAAAGAAATCCATCCGGAAAGGAATCCGGTGCTCAGGCTCTTCCGGCGATTTATGCCGGTTTTGGATAGCTATGAAGATAGTAAGTTTTTTGTGAAGAGAGCCGGGCGTTACATGGCAACGCCGTTGTTCGTTGTGCTGCTAGTAGTTGAAACTACAGACATAGTCTTTGCCACAGACTCGATTCCTGCTATCCTTGCCATAACGCATGATCCATTTATTGTGTACACCTCGAATGTGTTCGCTATTTTAGGGTTACGGGCTCTCTACTTTGCATTGGCTGGGATTATGCAACTATTTCACTACCTGCATTACGGGCTTT
>MEWM01000097.1:13862-14368 GCA_001775355.1 candidate division Zixibacteria bacterium RBG_16_43_9
TACTTGTCTTCGTAGGCGTGAAGATGCTACTTGCCGACATTTATAAGATTCCTGTTGGCATTTCTTTAGCCGTGATAGCCAGCATTCTGTTTCTATCTGTGATAACCTCCGTTGTCCGACCTCGTAAGTCAGAGACTGTCCCAACCTCACCCGAACTTCCTGCAGAGAAGATGAAGCTCAACCGTGCACATCAGGAGGAAGATGAGCTATGAGTAAACCACTGATATTATCACTTGAGCCAGACACCATAGGGAGATAAATCCATCAACCTGCGGACATTCAGTTTGCGTACTACGGTATAACAACAGATAGAATGAAAGTCGAAGATTTTTCAAATCCAGTTGCCAGGCAAGTTCCTTTATCCACAAAATGTCAGGCGAAATTCAGTAGTGGTATTATTATGAGAAAGAATGAAAAGTGGGAATGTGGTAGTGGTTCCAACAGGATAAACAAAGTTTCCAGCATAGCGATTAGAGGAGCATTGATTATCACAGGAACCTTTTTTG
>MEWM01000098.1:0-114 GCA_001775355.1 candidate division Zixibacteria bacterium RBG_16_43_9
CTACTTTTAACCCTTATTTTTGCTACCCAGTTTCCCAAAGTCAAAACTGACACCGATCCCAAAAATATGTTACCAGCCTCCTCTGAGGTGAGAGTTTACAACGACCAAGTGGAA
>MEWM01000098.1:375-1019 GCA_001775355.1 candidate division Zixibacteria bacterium RBG_16_43_9
GATAATCCCATCTGGCTGGGGCGTTTGATCTCCAAAGATGGAAAAACCACAGCCATCTATGTTCCCTTGGAACCAGGAGCCAATGGCAAGGAAATAGCTGAGAAAATAAAAAAGATCATCGGTCAAGAAAAAGGTAAGGAAAAATATTATATCGCCGGAGACCCGGTAGCCAGGGATACCTTTGGAGCAGAAATGTTCAAGCAGATGGCGCTCTTTTCGCCTTTAGCCGGCCTGATTATGATGGTGGCTTTGTTCTTGATGTTCGCAAATCTGCCCTTAGTCTTTTCCATAATGGGTGTGGCGATGATGTCTATTGTCTGGAGTATGGGGCTGCTGATTGGACTGGGTTTTCCAGTACATATAATGAGCTCTATGATCCCGGTTTTCTTAATGGCTATAAGCACCGATAGCATTCATATCTTCAATGAATTTTATTTCAGGTTTAATGAGGTGAAAGATAAAAAGAAAGCGGTAATAGATACGATTAACACCGTGGGAGCGCCAGTTCGATACACGGCTTTGGCAACCGCAGTCGGTTTTGGAGTTTTAGCTATTGGGGGGATAATCCCGGTCAGGGTTTTTGGTCTTTTTGTGGCTTTCGGAACTGTGGTGATCAGGTTTATGAGTTTCACTTTTATCCCGGC
>MEWM01000098.1:1070-5002 GCA_001775355.1 candidate division Zixibacteria bacterium RBG_16_43_9
GTGCTTCAGTTTGGCTAGGGAAGTTAGGAAGATTTGCCACTGCAAAACCGAAATTTCTGTTAGGAATCGCACTTGGGCTTTTGGTTCTGGCTATAGTTGGGATAAGCCAGATCAGGGTCAACAATAATATGGTTAAATGGTTTAAGGAGAAAAGCGAGATCCGACAAGCAGATAAAATAATGAATGAAAATTTAGGTGGAACCTCCTTAGGATATCTGGTTGCCCAGACAAACACCCCGGAGGGTATGAAAGAACCAGAGAATTTGAAATATTTAGAAGGAGTTCAAAAAGATCTGGAAAAAGTTGAGGTTGTTGGCAAAACCACTGGTTTAACAGACTTGATTAAGAGAATGCACCGGGTAATAAATCAGGATAAGCCTGAGTTTGAGAAAATCCCAGAAGATAGAAAAGTGATCGCACAATATCTCTTTATGTTTGGGATGGCGACTAAGCCTTCCACTTTAGACAACCTGGTGGACTATCCCTACCAGCAAGCCAATCTGATGGTTCAGCTTAAGACCTGGGATGCTCAGGCCATGCAAAAAGTGATAGATAGAGCAGATGACTATCAGAAGTCTTTTCCCAATGGAAACCTGAAGTTTAAACCAGCTGGAATCGCCTATTTCAACCTGGTCTGGAATAATGAAGTTCTTTTCGATATGGTCAAAGTGTTTATCCTGGCATTGATTTTAGTTTATCTGATCTTGAGTTTCAATTTCCGCTCTTTCAAATGGGGTCTTTTAAGTTATTTTCCTTTGATCTTCACCATAGTCTTAATCTATGGAGTTGTGGGTTTTATCGGAAAGGATTTCGATATGCCCATTTCGGTTTTATCAACCTTGTCCTTAGGTATGGCTGTAGATTTTGCTATACATTTCATCCAGAGGTTCAAACAAAGATATGAGACTGAAAAAGATTTGCAAAAAGCCTTGATCTGGACTGTAGAAAGACCGGGCAAAGGAATATTAAGAAATGCTCTGCTTTTCTCTTTAGCCTTTTCAGTTATGATTTTTGCCAGTTTGACGCCCTATATCACCGTGGGCATTTTCATCGCCTGCTTGATGACGATCTCAGCTTTTTTGACTCTGATTTATCTCCCGGCTTTTATTGTTCTTTTTCGAAGATTTTTAATCACAGAACTCAAAACCGAAGCCCAAAATGGTTCGATAAACTCACCATAAAAGGAGGAGGTTTATGCTTAAAAAATATTTTTTGACTTTAGGTCTTTTTGTGATTTTCAGCCCATCTGTTCTTTGGGGACAGGAAAAATTTACCGCTCCAGAAGTGGCCGCTAAGTACCAGGGGTACTTTTTCTATCCGGGGAAGGATTTCAAGGTTTTGGTCTCTATGCAACTTATCGAAAAGGGTGGCCAAGAGAGAATAAGAGAGTTAACTATGTTAAGGAAAAACTCACCCACTGGAAAAGAGCAGAAATATTTTATCTATTTTCATCAGCCCGCAGATGTGCAGGGGATGAGCTTTATGGTTTACAAATACCCTAAAAAAGATGACGACCGTTGGCTTTTTATGCCGGCTTTAAATTTAGTCAAAAGGATTGCAGCTAAAGACAAGCGCTCTAGCTTTGTGGGCTCGGATTTCACTTATGAGGATGTCTCAGGCAGGGACTTAGAAGAGGATGATTTTTCTATCCTGAGAGAAGAAAAAATCTCCGATTTTGGATCCATGGGACAGGCAGGGGATTGTTATGTTTTGAAAAGTGTCCCTAAGGATCCTAAAAGCGCAGACTATAGCTATAGGCTTTCCTGGATAGATAAAGAGAGCTTCCTTCCTTTAAAAGAGGAGTATTACGATTTAAAGGGTGAGCTCTACAAAATTTTTAGCGCAGAGGAACTCAAACAGATCCAGGGGTTCTGGACAGTGACTAAAAGAAGAATGCAAAATGTAAAAACCGGTCATCAGACCTTGGTCAGCTTTAAAGATATCCAATATAATCTGGGGATGGAAGAAAACCTTTTCACGGAAAGATATTTGAAAAATCCACCTTCAAAATGGATAAAATAAAGGAGGTTAAAATGTATCTTAAAAAAGCCTTAGTTCTCCTGTTTATCTTTTTGCTCTTCTCGGTTCTCCGAGCTCAGGAGCATCCTGGGGAACCTCCAAGGAAAAAGGTAACGCCGGAGAAAGCTTTGGAGAGTCTGGAAAACTATATCGCAAAAGACAAAGAGCTCAAAGGAGGCTTTTTCATCTATGACCAGGAGAATAAAAGAATTCGAAATCTTACCCTAGATAAAATTCATCTTCTTAGGGAGTGGGGTGAGAACTACTATACCTGTGCTGATTTTGTTGATGCAAATAAAGACAAGGTAGACTTAGATTTCTATATCACTAAAAAAGACGATGATTGGGGAATCATCAGGATAATAATTCATAAGGTAAATGGAAAGGAGAGATACAAACCACCCCTTAAAGTCGGAAAAGAGAGCACAAAGGAATAGGCTCACTAAAAAGGAGAGTGATATGAGATTAGAAAGGATGTTAAGACTTGTGGCAGGTGCTTTGATACTTTTCAGCCTGTTTTCAGCCTATTTTTTTTCCTATAACTGGCTTTTTTTAACTTTAGGGATAGGTTTTAGCCTTTTTCAGTCCGGTTTCACCAACTGGTGTCCGATGATGAGTATCCTTAAAACCTTAGGGATAAAAGAAAGGGGAGAAAAGTGAGGAAAAAACTGATTTTTTCATTTTTTATCTTCCTTTTTCTTTTCTCAATTTCTTTTTCCCGGGAAATTGAGTGGCACGGTTTTGTTCAAACTAACTATTCATTTAGAACCACCGGGCTGGTTCCTCCCTTAGCTCAAGGTGATTTTCTCTTGGGGGATCACAGGTTTCAGCTCAAATTTTCTGGCTCTGAAAAAGAAGCAAAATTTTTTGCCAAAACTGATTTCTTTGAAAATGCCTTGAAAAAGGAAACCGGCCTTGAAATTCGGGAGGCGTATTTAGATTATCCTTTAAAGGCTTTTGATTTTAGGATTGGCCGCCAGATCATCACCTGGGGGCTAGGGGATTTGCTCTTTATTAATGATCTATTTCCCAAGGACTGGCAAGCCTTTTTTTCAGGCCGGCCTATGGAATATCTAAAATTGGGGGTAGATGGGCTAAGAATAAGCTTTTCCTCAGATATATTCTCAACCGAGTTAGCTTTGTTACCTTTTTTTGAATCCGATAATTACCCTACCTCTGAAAATTTCTTCCTCTTTGATCCTTTTCTTAAGGTGTCTTTTAAACAGATCCAAAAGCCTGATTCAAAATTTGAAAATGTAGAAGAGGCGTTGCGTCTTTACCGCACCCTTTCCAATTTTGAGCTTTCATTTTATCTTTACAGGGGTTTTTATCGAACCCCCTCAATTCGCCCGGATAGTTTCCCCACACCTTCAAAAATTACCTACTTTTTCCCTGAACTTTCAGTTTATGGATTTACTTTACAAAGAGATCTTCTGAATGGAATACTCAGTTTAGAATATGGCTATTATGATTCCCGGCAGGACCGTAGAGGGGAAGACCCTCTTATCCCTAATTCTTTTAGTAAATTTTTGATTGGTTATCAAAGACAGGGCTGGACCGATTTCACTTATAGCGGGCAATATTATGGTGAGTATATGAAAGATTATAAAAATTATCAAAAGAGCCTTCCTCCAAGTTTTCCTGAACAGGATAAGTTCCGGCAAGTTCTAACTTTCAGAGCTACTCAGCTTTTAAAATATCAGACTTTGAAACTATCCTTCTTCGGATTTTATAGCCCCACGGATAAGGACTATTTTTTCATTCCCGAAGTTAATTATCGAATCACAGACAATCTCTGGGGGTCTCTGGGTATAAATCTCTTTGGGGGAGAAAAACGGACTACCTTTTTAGGACAATTGGATGAAAATGATAATCTTTACTCGATCTTAAGGTATGAATTTTAGCGTAGAGGC
>MEWM01000098.1:5015-8960 GCA_001775355.1 candidate division Zixibacteria bacterium RBG_16_43_9
TAAACTAACAAACTCCCAACTCTATTTAAGTCTGGCCTCAACTGCTTCCCATTTGATATTCTTGAAAAAGGCGGCGATGTAGTCCGCCCTTTTCAGACCATAGTCTATCATAAAAGCATGCTCGAAAACATCCAAAATTAAAATTGGGGTACAGCCGACTAAATGTCCAACGTCGTGCTCGTTAATCCACTGATTGAAAAGGTTTCCGGAAAGATTATCCTGGTAGAGGATAACCCAGCCTATCCCTCTCATTATAGCTGTGGCTTTGAAATCTGATTCCCAGTGCTCATAGCTGCCAAAGCTCTCCGAGAGCTTTTTAGCTAATTTCCCTGACTTATTTAATTCTTTTTTTCCGCCCAGGTTCTCGAAATATAGCTCATGCAGCCGCATCCCGTTAAATTCCCAGCCGAATCTTCTTTTCAGCTCTGCATAATCCGGACCGGTGGTTTTTCCAGCTTTATGTAGCTCAACTAACATATCGTGAATCTTATTGGTGTTGGTAACATACCCCTGATAAAGGGTGAAGTGGTTCTTTAAAAGGGTATCGGAAAATCCCTCCATCCCTAATAAAGCATCGTAATTCATTGGAGCGTATGCCATTTTTACCTCCCGGGTTTAAGGTTGCAGTATTTATTAGTTTTACGCAAGCTGAAACTTAATTATTAGAACTTAGAAAATCAAGGGGGAATTTTTTTGTAAGGGCGTATTGTCTTCGACTTCGCTCAGGGACTAAGAGTTCAGTCGAACAGTCAGAGCAGTGAGCCGGTCGAACTGCAATACGCCCCTACGTCCAGAAAAACCTTGACAAGCAGGACATAATTTAATCATAATTATCTATAGATTAACTGATTTTGCTCTAATCGAATTTATAATCCTAAAGGAGGCTTACGATGAGATGGTCATTTCAGATCGCTAAGTTCTTTGGAATACCGATAAGGGTTCATATCACTTTCTTTCTGCTCCTGATTTTCATCGGGCTTTACGGGAGCAGGCTGCAGGGGGCCCGTTCCGGCTTATTCGGTATTGTGAGCATAATCCTGATCTTCTTATGCGTTATCATTCACGAGTTTGCCCATAGTCTGGTGGCTCGGAAGTATGGAGTCAAGATAAAGGATATCATTCTTCTCCCCATAGGCGGAGTATCGGAGATGGAGGAGCTGCCTTCACAACCGAAACAGGAGATAAATGTCGCCTTAGCCGGTCCTTTGACCAGCATCGTTTTATCGTTAATTTTCTTTTTTGCCTACCGGTTACTATTTCCTGAGGCAAAGGCTGTGAATATTTCCATATTTCAGGGTAATCTTTTTCTTAACCTGTTTGCGATAAACCTGATGCTGGCGATATTTAATTTGATTCCGGCATTTCCTATGGATGGTGGGAGAGTTTTAAGGGGAATCTTAGGGCTGAAGATGGATCTACTACAAGCCACCCGGGTGGCTGTAGGCATAGGTGAGTTCTTAGCCATTTTGTTTTTCTTCTTCGGCTTGTTCTTCAACCCCTGGTTAGCTCTCATTGCCGTCTTTATCTTCTTAGGGGCAGAAGGAGAAAAGAGAGCAACCGAGCTAAAAGTGGAAATCTCAGATGTTCCTGTTCGGGTGGCTATGCTCTCCAATGTTGAAGCCATCTCCCCGGATGTAACCTTGAGCCAGGTTTTGGAGAAAATCTGCCACGGGCTCCAGCAGGATTTTCCGATTATGGAGGGTAAAGAGTTTTTGGGGATTTTGTCCAGGGGAACTTTTTTTTCGGCTCTACATAATCACTCCAAAGAGACCAAAGTCAGGGAGATAATGAGCCGGGAATTCACAAGCACCTCAGAAGATGCACCCCTATCTGAGGCTTTTCAGAGGATGAATTCTGAAAAACTTTCAGTGCTTCCGGTAATGCAGGGTAAAATTTTTAAAGGTCTGATAAGCCTGGAGCAGATCGGGAAATATCATATGCTCTGTGGACTAAGAAAATGACAGATTACGGATGACAAATGACAGATAAAAACTAAGGAGAGAGTTCAACTCCTTCCTCGGCGTGATAAATAAGGATGTCATTGCGAGCCCTACGGGCGAAGCAATCTGTTTAAGGTGAGAGGATTGCTTCGTCGGTCAATGAGCTCCTCGCAATGACAGAAAGAAAGCCCTACCCTACATTCCTTTTCACTTGACAAAAGGGATTGAAGCTATATTTTAATCAATCTGGAATAGATTTTGTGCTTGTTTTTTGTAGTTTTTGCGTATAGGAATTTTACAAGGATTATTTTGGGGGTGTAGCTCAGTGGTAGAGCATCTGCCTTTTAAGCAGGTGGCCGATGGTTCGATCCCATCCACCCTCAGAAAAATATCCCCCCTACGGGGGGATATTTTTTGGTTAATGGTTCATAGTTGATGGCAGATAGTATTTCATAAATTCACCGAATAAATATTTAACTGCACTGGTCCTTTAATATTCCTAAACTTAGTTCCAATCTATCTCTAAAGTATAATTCTAATTCATTTTCCACTTGCTAAAAACATCTGAAGTTATTATTCTAATTTTAGAATTATAAATTTTGAGAAAGTGGGAGGTAATTATGGCTTACGGAATAGTTAGGGAGTTTTATAAAGAAGAGCTAAAGAAGATAAAAGAAGCTGGTCTGAATAAAGAGGAGCGATATATCCTTTCTCCTCAGGGGGCAGATATTAGAGTGGAGTTCCCCGCGGGAGCGGAAAAAAGAGAGGTCATTAATTTCTGTGCCAACAATTATCTGGGTTTAGCTGGCAATCCGGAGTTGATCAAAGCGGCTAAAGAGGGTTTGGAAAGATACGGTTTTGGCATGGCTTCAGTACGATTCATCTGCGGCACCCAGGATATACACAAGGAGCTGGAGAGAAAAATCTCTGAATTCTTAGGCACTGAAGATACCATCCTTTATACCTCTTGCTTTGATGCCAATGGAGGGCTTTTCGAGACCCTCTTAGACCAAGATTGTATGGTGATAAGCGATGAGCTTAATCATGCCAGCATAATCGATGGGATCAGGCTTTGTAAAGCCGATAGAAAAAGGTTCAAGCACAGTGATATGGGAGATTTAGAGGCTCAGCTTAAGGAGTGCAGTAAATACAGGATCAGGATGGTTGCCACAGACGGGGTCTTTTCTATGGACGGGGATATCGCAAAATTAGACCAGATCTGCGATTTAGCGGAGAAGTATAATGCTCTGGTTATGGTGGATGATTCTCATGCTACAGGGATTTTAGGAAAGAGTGGAAAAGGCTCAATTGAGTATCGTGGAGTTGAAGGCAGGATAGACATCATCACCAGCACTCTGGGAAAAGCCTTAGGAGGTGCTTGTGGAGGATTCACCAGCTCCAGAAAGGAGATAATAGACTTGTTAAGACAGCGTTCCCGACCATATCTTTTCTCCAATACCTTAGCACCCTCCTTAGTTTACACCAGCATAAAGGTTTTAGAGATTTTGAAGAAAAATACAGAGCTTTTAGATAAGCTGTATAAGAATACCTCATATTTCAGGCAAGAAATGAAACAGTCCGGGTTCCAGATAAAGGAAGGGGGCCATCCGATTTGCCCGATTATGCTTTATAATGCCAGGCTGGCTCGGGATTTTGCTGAAGACCTGTATTATGAAGGAATCTACGTAGTGGGATTTTCTTACCCGGTAGTGCCTCAGGGACAGGCAAGAATCAGGGTTCAGATCTCAGCCGTGCATGAGACTAAACATCTAGACAAAGCGATTGAAGCCTTCACCAAAATCGGTAAAAAGTATGACATCCTGGGAAAGGTTAAAGAGCAGATAATTGAAAAATATGGGATGTAAAAAGAAATGACGAATACCGAATGACGAATGACGGATAAGAGCAGTAAGGGCGGGCTCCTCCTTCGACTTTGCTCAGGACGGTGAGCCTGTCGAACCGCACGTCTGCCTTTAAATTTTTGAGACCTAAATAGATCCACAAG
>MEWM01000098.1:9014-9321 GCA_001775355.1 candidate division Zixibacteria bacterium RBG_16_43_9
TATAAATGAACATCCAGATCTGATCATTCGAAAAACGGGGGGTATTTAGATCCACTTTTTTCAATCTGAAAAAACTTAGTTCAAAAAATTATAGTTCGGTTGGAGTGTAAACCTTCAGGTTTACAAGTAGAATAAAGCTTTGTACTCCAATTAAGATAAAGAAAATTATTTTTGATTGACATTGTAAATCTGATAATTTATTCTTATTAAAAAATTGAGCGAGGAAATAGAAAACAAAAGAGATGGATTGGAGTTTAATCTAAAGATATAAAGGGAGGATTATTTTGTGAAAGATAAAAACTGGTTA
>MEWM01000098.1:9353-9676 GCA_001775355.1 candidate division Zixibacteria bacterium RBG_16_43_9
AATTGGCGCATTTATCGTCTTCATTCTCGTAACTGCTTTAATCCACATATCGAGCCTCCCCTATCTTTTCTCTGGGATATCATACGCTTGGATCCGTATGATTATTAAAATAGTTGCCGCTTTTTCCATCATTGGCTTGACTACTATTGCTTTAATCCGCCAATCTGAAGCAAAGCGAAGAAGAACAGATCAGGCACTAAAAGAAAGCGAGGAAGAATTCAGACTAATATTTGAAAATGCTAAAGATGCGGTCATCTGGGCAGATCCTGTAACAGGATTAATTATTAACTGTAACAAAGCAGCAGAAAACCTTTTAGAGAAAG
>MEWM01000098.1:9734-9931 GCA_001775355.1 candidate division Zixibacteria bacterium RBG_16_43_9
TATTACGCAAATTTGTTCAAAAAACATATAGAACAGAAAGGGGCATTGGATGCTGAGGCAGAGATAGTGACCAGATCGGGGAAAATAAAACCGGTTCACATAACTGCTTCTACGACTTCAGTCGGAGAAAAACAGATAATCCAGGGGATATTCCAAGACATCACCGAGCGGAAGAGGGCGGAGGAAGAAATCTCCAG
>MEWM01000099.1:0-2081 GCA_001775355.1 candidate division Zixibacteria bacterium RBG_16_43_9
TTTGTGTGCGGGGATGTTAACGGAACCGGAAAGGTGGATATAGCTGATATCGTCTACCTGGTGTCTTATGTATTTAAATTTGGTCCGGAGCCAGACCCGCTCTACTGTGGAAATGCGAACGGTGACGGCAATGTGAACATTGCTGACATCGTCTATCTGGTAGCCTACGTTTTCAAAGGCGGTCCTCCTCCTATCTGCTAGCAATCTCTCGACTCTGAAATTCCGCACTGAAAAGAAAAAATCTCCCGGCTTTTTTTGTCGGGAGATTTTTTTTTGCCTCAAAAAACAGTTATCAAGAAGATTTTTTCATCCGATAAGATAAAAGACAGTTTTCTTTTTTCAAAGAATAGTTTAAGGAGGAAAGATGGATAAGATAAAGGCATTTTTGATCAAACACTTAGAGAAGATTCTCATCCTTGGTCTAACTATTGTAATTTTGATCACCAACTATTTCATCACCCAGAAGATGGCTTTTCTTAATTTCTATTATCTGCCGGTCCTGGTCTCCGGCTATTTTCTGGGGAAGAGATATGCAGTTTACACCAGTCTTTTCAGCATCAGCCTGGTGGTTTTCTTAGGAGTCTTATACCCGCACTCCTTTTACAATCAATCCACTGGTCTACAGGTAGCTTTAAATCTGGTAATCTGGGGAGGTTTTCTTTTCTTGTCAGCAGCCGTGGTAGGGACCCTGTACGAGCAAAAGGAGAAGAAGATTCAGGAATTGAAAAAAGCTTACGTAGGAGTCATTGAGATCTTGACTAAGTACCTGGAATCCTCTGATCGCTATACCAAAGGGCATTCGATCAGGGTAGCTGATTATTCTACTGAGATCGCTAAGGCAATGGAACTTCCCAAAGGTGAGGTCGAGAATATCCGGGTGGCAAGTCTTCTGCATGACATCGGGAAGATAGACATATCCAGTGATCTGATAACCAAAGCTGCCAGCCTGACCACTGAGGAGAAGAAGATAGTCGAAACCCACGTGGAAAAAGGAGCAGAGATCTTAAACTCGGTCGGGACGGTTCTCAAGGAATCTATCCCCATAGTGTTGTCACATCACACCTTTTTTATCGAGAGCAACCAGGAGGAGAGGAAGTTCAACAACCTTCCCTTAGGAGCAAGGATCTTGGCTGTGGCAGATAGTTTTGACGCTATGGTTACAGATCGACCTTACCGGGCAGGGAAACCGTTATGGCAGGCGGTAGAGGAATTAGAAAAGTGTAGCGGAACCCAGTTCGATCCAACAGTGGTAGAGGCTTTCAAAAGGGTGCTGGCGGATAAGGTAGAAGTGGCGTAAAAAAAAGTTCAAAGGTTCAATCCGCCAGAGGCGGACAAAAGTTCAAAAAAAAACAAAAGGCAAGGCTTTTAGCCTTGCTTTTTTATTAAAATAACTGATAAAGGCGATTTATGAACTGTCCTTGGATAACTTAGCTTAGTGATGGAAAAATAGGGTGTGTACTGAAAACACCTTTTTATAGTTTTTGGTAAACCAAGCATTTCTGCTTGGTTATTGAGAACAGACAAGAATGTCTATTCTACCGTTACTGAATAGTAGGGGGTCAAAAATTTGCACCCCTACAATATGATTTCCCATTAATTTATTGCCGGGTAATATCTTAACTTTAAACTTTTTTTGAAAAAAATAGATTGACAATTGTAGAAATTTGGTTATTTTATATTTCGAGAAGAGGGGGAAAGCTCTTGCTCTTTGCTTCTTAATTCCTGGAGGTTTATGAAAGCAGTTGTTAAAGCTTTCTTTGTTCTAACAATTATTCTCTCTCTTTTCAGCGGTGCTTCAGGCAGGATAATCTACATTCCATCTCCTTCCTTAGCCACAATTCAAGGGGGGATAAATTATGCCTTGGACGGGGATACGGTTTTGGTTAATTCCGGAACCTATTACGAGAACATAAACTTCAAGGGCAAAAAGATAGTTGTTGCCAGCAAGTACCTTTTAGATAACGACACCAGCCAGATAAGCTCAACCATCATAGACGCAACCTATAAACCTTCAAGTCCAGTAGTTACTTTTAAATCCAGAGAGGATTCTCTCACCATTTTAACCGGATTCACCATTCAGA
>MEWM01000099.1:2099-3657 GCA_001775355.1 candidate division Zixibacteria bacterium RBG_16_43_9
GCTCGAGCCCGGTCATTATCCACAACCAGATTAGGAATAATAATAGAGGACTGGTTTGCACTAATTCCTCTAATCCCTCAGTTAAAGATAACTCTCTGCTGAACAATACTGATATTGGTTTACTTGGCGAGGCAAATTCCTCTCCACTGATTGAAGGGAATAATCTTTCCGGACACCAAACCGGGATGAAGTTCACCAGCGGAGCTCCACTCATCCAGAGAAATGTCGTTACTCAGAGCATCCAGCAGGGGATAAGCATAAGTGGAGCTTCTCCTCAGGTTTTTAACAATACAATTGCCAATAATACCGGAAACGGAGTAGAGATTACCTCCTCAACTGGAGTAAATCTGAAAAATAATATCATCGTCTCCAGTAGCGCCGGAATCGGGATAAAGGTTTCTTCGTCTACACTGGACATAGGTTATAACGACGTCTGGAACAACGCAGGGGGTAATTTCTCCGGCACTCCGCTGGGGGTGGGAAATATGTTCTGGGGCAAAAACCAGAAGGGAATCCCCTGTGACCAGTTCTTCAATATCAGCCAGGAACCCAGATTCATTAGCCCGCCGGCTGATTTTTCCCTGCAGTGTTCCTCTCCCTGCATAGAAGTGGGAGACCCCAGTTTTCCGGTGCCGCCTTCAGGCGGACCGAGGATCGATATAGGAGCTTTTGAATATCCGCTAACCACCGGTGATATTGACTCAAATGACAAGATCGATGTCTCCGACGTGGTCTATCTTATAAATTACTGTTACAAAGGGGGACCTGCTCCAAATCCCCTGCTTAAAGGGGATGTGACTGCAGATGGCGCGGTAAATGCTAATGACATAATCCACCTGATAAATTATCTTTTCAGAAACGGCATGCCGCCGTGTCATTGATCCCGATTTAGAGAGGAGGCTGGAACTCCCTTTATAAAACAAAAGGGGTTTCTAACCAAAGCGAGTCCTGCAAAAAGAACTCGCTTTTTTTGTTTTTAAAATTAGTTTGTTTTTTAAAGAAAGAAGATTTATAATAGAAGTCAAAATCAAGTCAAAACGCAAAGAAATTAACTGCAGAGAATCGTCCCGGATGAACGTGAAAATAAGATGGAACAAAAATCAAAGCAACATCGCAGGTCGATCAGGTTAAAGGAATATGATTATTCGCAAGCAGGTGCCTATTTTGTAACGATATGCTTGCAAAACAAGCTGCATCTTTTTGACGAAGTGAAAAATGAGAAAATGGTTTTGAGCGAAGCGGGTAAAATGATAGAGAAGTGGTGGATGGAGATAAAGAACAAGTTCAAGAACGTTGAAATAGATGAATTTGTCATTATGCCCAATCATTTTCATGGCATCGTGGTTATGGTAGGGGCAGACCTGTGTGTCTGCCCCTACGGGTCGGGCGAACACGTAGGTTCGCCCCTACACAGGATCGTCCAGTGGTTCAAAACGATGACCACAAATGAATATATTCGAAATGTGTCGATCGATCGGTGGGAACCGTTTTCCAGGCGTCTGTGGCAGCGCAATTATTGGGAACATGTTATCCGGAACGAAGATAAATTAAATAAAAT
>MEWM01000099.1:3675-7652 GCA_001775355.1 candidate division Zixibacteria bacterium RBG_16_43_9
TCCGGAAAGAACAGGGGCGGATAGGCTGGAAGATGAGATTTTTGCTTCAAAAATAAAAACGAAGGCAAAATTAAATACTGGATAATAGATATCAATCGAATATTTTTAGGCTGGAGGTCAGCGCCCAGTCGAAAAACAAGGAGACTATGCCAATGCGATATTTAACTTCTGCGGTAAAAATCACCATAATCTTTATTCTGGTGTTTTTCTTCTCAAGTTGCAAGCAGAAAGAAAAAGTTGACGAGATAGTTCCGCTTAAAGGTGTGATGGGAGTTTTTGAAAGAGGAGTCCTTTCCCAGGATAGGGCGGTCCTGGATTCGGTCTACAGCACTAAAGAGGTAAACCGGGACTCTCTGATCAACTCACTTCTCCTGGAGATTTCCAATTTGAAATCATCCGGTTCAGCCACAGGTGGGGAGGTCAGAAATCTGCAGTTTACCCGGAGAAGGTTTTCCATCCCTGAGGGAAAGGACAGCGCACGAGTAGAGCTTTCCCTTAGCGGAGAGAACATCAAGGGAGAGAAAAACCTTGAGGTTTTCCTGAAGAAGAGAAAAGGGGAATGGAGAGTCGTAGGGCAGGATATAAAATAAAAGGATTCAAGGATTCGAGGGTTTAAGGGTTCAAGGGAGAAAAAAAGCTGCACATCTGTCATTGCGAGGAGGTCATCTGACCGACGAAACAATCTGCTAATAGTCAACGGATTGCTTCGCTCCTTCCAGTCGCTCGCAATGACGATTTCAGCCTGTCTTTGCGAGGAGCGAAGCGACGAAGCAATCCCTCCACTGTCAGTTGAGTGCTTTGCCTTTGCTCGCAGTAACGGTATAGAAAAAAAATGAACAGACAATATTATGTATATCTAATGACCAATAAAAATAACACGGTGATTTATACAGGAGTAACCAGCGATTTGAAGAAAAGAGTGTATGAACACAGGTTAAAATTCGTAAAGGGATTCACAAAAAGATATAACATTGAGAAATTGATATATTATGAGATATTTGATGATCCATATAATGCCATTTCAAGGGAGAAGCAAATTAAGGCTGGCTCAAGACAAAAGAAGATTAACCTAATCAATGCAATGAACAAAGCATGGAAGGATTTGTCAGAAGAATTATAAAATTTACTCATAGTAAGCGGATTGCTTCACCCCCTGCGGGGGTTCGCAATGACATTTAAGCTGTCTTTGCGAGGAGTAGGTAGGACGACGAAGCCCATCTGGGCTTCGCCCTGCGGGCTCGCAATGACAAAATTACTAAGGAGAGGCAGATGTTAGGTTTGACTGAGAATATCGATAAAGACGTCACTGAGGCGGTCTCCTTCATTAAGGAAGCCCTGAAGGAGAAACCTGACCATATCGAGATCGAGCCAGGGGCTGAGGAAAAAGAGCTTTTAGTTTTGGATAAGGATTTGGACCAGTTCTCTTTTGAGAAAATCCCAGATATCTCGTTCGTTGGTAAGGTCGCGGCAGTGGACGGTGGCTCTGCCACGGTCTTAAAAACCAGGTCGTTTCTCATCGGAATATACCGGGCAGGGTATGTTATTTTCCAGAAGGGAAAGAGAGTGGAGGAGAATTTCTTACCTTTAAAAATGGAGATCATCTCCTTAGAGAATAGTGCAGAAAAATATCTTTCTGCCTATTCTGAATTGGTTGGGCAGGTGCCGAATGAGGTCCCTGAAATTGATAAGATTCTGGACCGTCTGCGGCTTTTTGCTGAATGGATACTGGTCAAGGAACTTTTAAAAAGATTGGAAAAAGGGGATATGATTTTAGTGGACGGCTCCTTAAGGGCAAGTATCGTTCCGCCATACGAGCTTCTTCTGGAGGTTACTCAGGAAGCTCTGAATAAAGGTATTGGCCTGGTCGGGGTGACCAAGACCTCAACTCTTTACTGGGGTAAGAAATCTCCTTTGATTCCGATGGTGGTGAAAACCTCTGAGGAGTTCTGTCCCGAATCTAAGTGGTTCTGCAGACTTTCAGACGTGGATTTAGCATTAAAAAATCCTAACTGGTTCGGGACGATTTATGTGTCCAGACTTAAAGCCTCCTCTGATTATGCTTTCCGGGTGGATGTGAACCGGCTGGACCAGACTGAGCCGGAAAAGATTTTCTCCTGGTTATCTTATCTTTCCTCTGACCCGGCTTTCTTAGGGTATCCTTATCCTTTAGCCGCAGCGCATAACCGGGCAAGGATTTCAGGGAGCGAAATTGAGGATATAAAATATAGATTGCAGACCAAGGCATTGGAGAAAGGGGTTTCGTCTGCAGACTGGGATCTCTTGTTCCGGGATTTTCACGAGATTCTGAATGCGGATTTGAATAAATAAAAACATGACGGATGACTGATGACGGATAAAAACAAAAGGAAAATGGAAAAAGAGAAGATGGAAAATAAAAAAAATGAAGAATGACAAATGACGGATAATAAATAAAAGCTGTAGGGGCAGGCCACAGTGCCTGCCCTGAAAAGAGGCTCAGGAGTTGCAGGTTCACAATTGGAGATTGTAGGGGTCGACCTGCGTGTCGACCCGCAGGCTATTAGGGGCGAACACATAGGTTCGTCACTACAAAACTACACCAATGGCTGGAGAGAAAATGGATTATAAAGGTAGAATCATCGGCAAAAGCATAACTGAGATTTATTTTAGGACTTTTTACGAGGAGGAGCTGCATCTGGGAGATATCCTGGTTGCTCTGGATGAGGAGCGGAATCTCCCTTTTTATCTAAGGATTGTAGATGTCAGCTATGGGGTGGAGGCAACTGACCCGGACTGGGCATCGCGCACTGCGGGGAATATGATGCTGCTTGACCGGCAGAACGAATCTTACCAGTTTCAGGAAAAAGAGAGAAGACTTTTCAAAATTGGTAAATGCGTTCCCTTAGGTTATGTCAAAAATAATCTTTTTAAAAAACCGAAGACCATACCGGAACATTTCTCCAGAGTTCGAACTCCGAATAATGAGGATTTTCTTTTCCTGAAAAAATATATGGGGGATGTCGAGGTTGGTTCTTTGCGTTCTGGAGAAGATATCCTTGACTTTAAAATCGGGATCAGCGGAGAGCTGTTTCCATATCACATAGGAATTTTTGCCACTACCGGAATGGGAAAAAGCAATTTGATGAAAGTGCTTGCTTCATCAGTCTTGGAATCTGGTAAATATGGGATGCTTATCTTAGACCCTCATGGAGAATATTATGACGGAGGGGGTGACCCGAAACATAAAGGACTGGTTGACCATCCCCTGGCAAAAGACAGACTGAGAGTCTATTCTTCCAGAGATTTAAAAGGTCCTTATAACAAGCTAAAAATAAGTTCTAAGGAGATAGAGATAAAAGATGTCAGACATATATATGGCTTTACCCAGGCACAGGTGGAGGCGTTATATGCCATGGCGCATCATTTCGGCAGGGACTGGTTAGAGGGAGTCAAGAAAAGCTCTATTCAAGAGCTGGCGATGAGCCTGTCTTCAGGCGGTGCATTTTTTGAATCGACTATTGGGGTCATCCAGAGAAGGGCTGAGCAGATTTTAAGGCTTCCTTTTGTGCACGGTGATCCTCAAGTTTCCATCACCCTAAACGTAATTAATGATTTAAACCTTGGGAAAGTCGTTCTGATTGACACTTCCAATATGTCTGAACAGGAGGAGCTTTTGATCTCCGCGGTTCTTGCCAGAGCGGTCTTCTCCAGGAACCGGGAGGCTTATCAAGACCCTGCCAAGTTCAAGAAAATCCTGCCGACTTTGATCGTGATGGAGGAAGCCCAGAGAGTCTTATCTCAAAAAGGAGAATCAGACATAAATATCTTCGCTCAAGTTTCCAGGGAGGGAAGAAAGTTTAAAACCGGTCTTTGTGCCATCACCCAGCAGCCGAAACTGATAGACGAGGAGCTTCTATCCCAGTTCAACACCCTCTTCATCTTAGGGCTCGCAGATGAGCGGGACCGGAATATCTTAAAAAGCTCAGCCAAGCAGGATA
>MEWM01000100.1:0-127 GCA_001775355.1 candidate division Zixibacteria bacterium RBG_16_43_9
ATCATCACAAAAGGGACCCAGTGGTCCGGAGCCAAGGCATGAAAAAAGCCTATGGATAAAGTCGAGAGTAATAAGATTAAAAATGAACCTTTCATAGTTTTTTTTCTTCGTAGCGGAAGGCTTCAGC
>MEWM01000100.1:333-468 GCA_001775355.1 candidate division Zixibacteria bacterium RBG_16_43_9
GATAAATAAGCTGAGGCTGCAAAAAGCTCCTCTCCGATCAGGGTATAATCGCAAGCCACCACAAAGAAAGGGAGCTGGTGAATATTGGCTGTTCCTGCAACTTGGATAGCTCCAGTTGAAAAGCCGGTTTCTGCC
>MEWM01000100.1:497-1917 GCA_001775355.1 candidate division Zixibacteria bacterium RBG_16_43_9
GAACATGAAATTTGCCGCAGGTTTTTCCCGGAGCATTATCCCGTTAACCCCGCCGGCGTAGGCGAACTGCTCGCTGGTCAGGAACCGGACGTTATTAGGGTTATAGGCCTCTGGTTTTCCTGCCTTGGCATAACCCTGTTTAACTGATTCCTCAGCCACTGTCACCACGAAGGGCTGGCACACGGGAACCAAAAGCGGAACCTCATAGGCTGCGACCATCTCCGCCACATTTCCTAAGATTATCATACTGGCAACAGTCTGCAGATTATCCATATCCTCTATCCCGGAGATATAAAGGATCGGCCTGCCCATCTCAGTCGCCCTTCCCACTGCTTCCTCTATGGCATCCAGTCCTGGGATCCTTCTTACGAAAAGCGATTTCCCCTTCTGGGCTCGATTTATGAAATAGATTACAAAGGCGAAAAACAAAGCCAGGACTATGAAAACATTGACTCGATTTTTATCAAACCAGGCCCTGGATGAAGGGTCTGTCCCTTGAGCCAAAGAATGGGTGCAGAATAAAAAGATGAGAAAAAAAACCAAGCTTGAAATTTTAAAAAAGGTATGTCTTTTCATTTTCCTTCCAGGTCAAATCTAAGAAATCAGATTAAGTGCTTGAAAATGGAGACGAAATAATCTCTTAAGAATATGACCCTGTCGATCAGAAGGGAGACCCTGCCCATAACGGTCAAGCCGAATCCGGCGCCGAAACCGACCATCAAGGTCCAGATACCCACCCTGGCGGCTGAGCCCATAGCACCTTTATGCTCCTTGGAGAAAAAGAAGTAGATCAAGGCACATAAGACACCCACGATTATCAAAAGGTTAAAAAATCCCACTGAGTTTTTAAAGTGGACTGGCAACATAGTTGAGCTCAATTGTCTGATCACAAAGTTTTGCATATAAAGAGGCACTGCCACTCCGGTGGCAATACCCATATAGAAGGAGATGGAAAAACGGGAGATCCAGGCATATTTCTTGGAAAAACGAGTCCACATTATTAACCCTAAAAACCCCGGAATAAGATAATACCATCTCCCCTGTTTTACCACCGGGTTCCAGAGTTTGGGTACCAGGCCGTTCCAGTAAAGGATCACGGCAAAATAACCGGCAGAGACACCCACCACAATGTGCTCGGCGATCTTATAAAAGGGGTTATCTTTATATAGAAAAGAGAAGATGCAAAAGGTTAAAAATGCGGCTAAGGTATTCCAAATGGCGGTATTTAGATCTGTAACCATCGCTATTCTCCTTATCTTTTTTTCTTTTTGGACATAAAAAATCCGATGTTTCCAACAACGATAAAGGCGATGATCACTAAATGAGCCACGGTTTGAATGCTCATCCCCTCTGTTGCTACCCCTTCCTGTTTAGCTAATCTCTCATATTCCGAAGCACCTTTCAGTCCACAAAGAAAAAA
>MEWM01000100.1:1955-6302 GCA_001775355.1 candidate division Zixibacteria bacterium RBG_16_43_9
ACCCCGGTCACCCCGAAAAACACTTTCGCCTTATACCGACCATTAGCATAGTTTATCCAGTATTCGGCTATGTTCCCCGCTACAATGGAGATTATCCCTTTTACATCGTCATAGTTTCTTACCCCATCCATCATCGGTAAAGAGTCCAAAGGTGTGCCATAATAATCGGTGGGGAATGGAATGCGGAAATTCTGACCCATAGCCAGGATGGTAATCCCAGGATACGGCTTATATCCTAAATAGACATAATCCACCCCATTCTTTTTATTGTATTCCTTGGAGATCTGTGAGATCAGTTGTTCTGCCATACCGGGTCCATTCTGAGACAAAGCTGAGATTATAAGTCTTATCCCTCTGGAAAAGGATTGCCTCATTATGGTTCTTGCCATAGGATGTAATTCCGCCATAGCATTGGGATCATAATCTATAGCCAGAAAGATTATCTCCCCTGGCTTGGTGTTCTCCACGAACTCGTAGACTGCTTTGGCCTCCGGTGTGATATAAACTGGAACTTTAAAGGGTGCCAGAACCGGTATGGTTACTGCGATAGCTACCCCTAAATAGATCCATCTCCGGTCTAACTGCATCAACCTCTCATAAAAATTCATCTTTCATTCCTCCATTCAACTATTACCTTTAGCCTATTAATCCTTCCCCATATAAGCTCTTTCGATCCCGAATATAATTTTCAAAGCAGTAGCTGTGGCACCTAAACCCACCCCGATCCAGATAGCCCTTTTGGCTGCCATATTCGGGACAGTCAAAATCCAGGAAGCCAGCCATTGGTTTACACCAGAGATAGGTCCTAAGGGGATCAATCTCAACATAATGATTAAAGCGGTTACCAGAAGAATGGTAGCTAAAACAGTTCTCACCCTGAAGGCTCGATAAGCGGCTGAAGCGATATAGAAAGCTAATAAGGAGAACATAGTTGCCTGAATAGGGGTATAGATGTACCAGAATAAATCCATAAAGAAGGTGCCTTCAGCTATGCTTTTGTTCCCTTTATAGAAGCCTAAAAAAAGCATGGTAGCCAGTCCGACAAGGGTCATCACCGAAAAACCCCAGCCTGGAGCTTTAGCTTGAACCTTGCTCACGCTGGCCCGGGTCAAGCTCCATAAGCCTAATAGCATGGCGAAGATCCCAATGATTATTATCCAGTCCATAGCATATTCATATATAAACTCGAACGACTCGTGAGGTATAAAATACTGGATGACCATAAAGACCCCGGACACGAAAACTATCAAGATGGGAAGTTGTCTGCGCATTAAACTTACTCCTTAATTTTTACATTTGAACTGTAAACAATTTCAAGAAGAAACCCAAGTGAAAACTGGCTGCCAGGGCTCCTAGAGCCAGGCTGATCATCACAATCGCTTTGGCTAAGTCCTGTGCTTTTAAGGCACCCAAAAGCAAAGGCTCCCTTCCTAAATAGGCGGATGCCGCATAAAGCTCCTCTCCGATTAAAGTGAAGTCAGTTGCCGCCACAAAGAAAGGTATCTGGGCGATCTCGTCTGTGCCGGAGATCTGAATGGAACCAGCCACAGAGCCGGTCTCAGCCAAAATCAAAGACTCGGCATAGAATTTCCCTAAATAAAAATTGGTTGCAGTTTGTTCTCTGAGCATTATGCCATTAACTGCTGCCACATAGGCGAATTGCATCGAGGTCAGATAGAATATATTCTCCTCTTTGTACATATCCGGGCGGCCGGCATCCAGGTAACCTGCCTTTACTGTCTCCTGAGCTACAGACATAACGATCGGGTCATTACAGGGGACAATGATTTTGGTTTTATGCTCAGCTGTCTTTTTGGCAATCCTATTCAGTATGGTAAATGAAGCGATAGTGGCGATATCTGCCGCACTTCCCAAGCCCAGAATGTAAAGTATAGGTCTTCCCATCTCCGTAGCTCTGCCAATAGCATCATCCACTGCATCTATACCTGCCAGGGGTCTTACATAAAACTCTTTACCCTTACGAGCCAGGCTGATGAAAGCCAGGACCATAATAGTAAAGGTTACAGTTCCCACAAATACCGGGAGTTTGCCTAAATGGAACCACTCCCCATAAGCCTGAGCAGGTCCAGCCACCTCAGATTCAGAATAGGAATTTAAAGTCTTGGCTCTGACTTTGTAATAAAAATCTTTATGAGGATGGAAATAGTTTTTATCTTCCTTTTCTTTAGCCCCTCTATCCTGATAGGTGTTATTACCAGCAGGCACCATCCCTCTAACTATAAACTCACCCGTAGGCGAATCTGACCTTAAGATCTCATAAGCCACCACATTTTTCTTATCTGCTCCATCATCTCCGGAAAGCTTCCAGGTCACGGTGATGGAATGCCCGTTGTCATTCGGAGTATCAGAAGCTCTTACTTCAGTTGGAGGCAGGGGAGACAAATTCTCCTGAGGAAAAGATAGGTTGAAAAAGAAAAGTATAATCAGAATTGAAAATAAAACAGCTTTTGTTTTTTTCATCTATAACCTCGAATTTTAAATAGATAGTTTTCAGCTCATCTTATCAACCCCAGCCAGGTTCCTAAAAGGTAGTCCATCCTGCCGATGAGAAGAGACATCCTGGACATAACCGTATACCCGAAAGAGGCGCCAAAGGAGAGCATCAAAAACCAGATCCCCAGCTTGGCTAAGCCTCCAAAGGCGCCCTTGTGCTCCTTGGAAAAGAAAAAATAGATTAAACCGCTAAAGGTTCCAATCACAATAACTAAATTCCCTATGGTCTGAGATAGATTACCTTTTACATAAAGAGGGATGATGGTGTTCTGCACCTGGACCATTCCGTTGCTCACCAGGTAACGGGTAAAATAAAGACCTGCAGTCGTTCCCACTACCAAGGCTAAGGACCATCTGGAGAGCCAGCCGATCTTTGGGAAAAGGCGAAGGAGCATCAGCACACCGAAGATGGCTCCAATCATATAATAAAATCTACCAGCGATCAAGTTATCTGCCAGCTTGGGCATAAAGACCTGCCAGAAAGTGGTCACAAACCAGTATCCTGCTGAGATCCCGACAAATAAAGATTCGCAAAACTTATAGAATGGATTGTCCTTATATAAAAAGCTGAAAATCCCCAGGGTGAGTAAAGCCGCTATCCAGATCCCGATCGTTTCCATCATTTTCTCCTCTTCATTTATGCACCTTTTTTCTTTCTGGTAGCAAAATAAGCGAAATTACCGATCAGGATGAAAAAACAGATAAGCGCATGGGACACTGATTGGGAGAACATAAATTTTACCGCTTTTGCCGGGTGCCCGGTGGCGATTTCAAACTCTGCACCGCCCTTCATACCGCCTAAAAGCCCGACCAGTTGTCCGCTGTTGAGATAAGGGTAAATCTGAGGAGCCTGGACTGCGGTGTTCCCGGCGCCTAACTTTATTTTGTAAGGGTCAACCCCGAATAAGACCCACTCTACCGTGCCAGGGTAGCCAGCTGAAAGATTATAGACAAAATCTATATTGTTGAAATTCTTTACCCCCTTCATTAAAGGAATGTCCTCAGTTTTGTTTCCACTGTAATCCTTAGGGAAGGTGACAGGAATATCGCTTCCCATCCTCTCGATAACTACCTCGTTTCCGGCAGTATATCCTAAGTTCACATAATCCATACCATACTTCGGGTTTTTCTTCTTTATGTCAGGTTCATTCAGGATGACCTCTAAAGCTGAATTAGCCTGAATAGGCCCGTTGGGCCACAGCCCTATGATGATTATCTTTAAATCCCTCATAAAGCAGTAGCGGAAAAAAGACTCAGCCATAGGCTGTAATTCAGGCATTGAGCCCGGATCATAATCTAATGACACCAGGACCTTAGAACCGGGAGGTAAGGCTTCCAGCGCATTATGTAAATTCCTGACAACCGGCGTAACCTCAATATGTAATTTGACCGTAAAAAACAAAGGCAAGGCTACGGCAATAGCGATGAAAAGGAAGATTATCCTGCGGTCAAGGGCTAAAAGCTTTTCTAAAAAATTCATCTTCTCTCCTCAAAGACTGATCTTACTCTCCGCTGGCAAAAGTTCTCTCCAGACCCAACAAAACCCGGAGAGAGGAGGAAACTATTCCCAGGGCAATCCCTATCATTATAGCCCGCTGCGCAGCGGTTTGAGGGAAATCCATTATCCAGTCAGTGATATTTCCTAATCTCCACCCCTCTGGAAGCCAGGAGGAAAGATAATAGCCAAAGGGAACCCTTCCTAACATCACAAATAAAGCCGCGATCAAAAGTATAGTTGCCTCTTTGTTCCTGGCTCTGAAGGCCCGGTAAGAGGCTGAGGCTACAAAGAAAGCTAAAATGGAAAACATAGTAGCATTCAAGGGATAATAGAGC
>MEWM01000100.1:6350-7672 GCA_001775355.1 candidate division Zixibacteria bacterium RBG_16_43_9
AAACCTACTATGACCATCAGGAAAAAACCAAACCAGACCACTATGCTAAAGGGCCAGCCCTTTTTCTTTAAATAGACTTTATCTGCATTTACTTTCAGAAGATTCAAACACCCCAGCCAGATAGCGAAGGCGGCTATAATGAAGAACAGGTCCTCAAAAAAATCTCTAGAGTGGTTGAAAGGAGGATGGGGTATGAAATAGACGATTATCAGGGCAAATCCGACTATGGCAGTTATAGCTAAAGGGACTTCTCTGCGCATCTTAAGTCTTCTCCTGAAAAACTAACGGAATAAGAAACTCAAATCGTAAATGCCAAAGGTTATAAATAAAGAGCCGACTATTATGAAGAAAAGGAAAATAAATTTTCCCACGTCCTGGCCTTTTAAGCTTCCCAAAAGCTTCGGGTCCCTGGAAAGATAGGCTGAGGCAGCAAAAAGCTCCTCCCCGATCAGGGTGTAATCGCAGGCTGCCACGAAAAAGGGGAGCTGGGCTGGCTGAGCAGTCCCTGCGATCTGGATTGCTCCCACGTAATTGCCAGTCTCAGCTAAGATCAGGGATTCGGCATAGAACTGACCCTGGAGAAAGACCGCGGCTGGCTTTTCCCTTACGAAAAGCCCATCCACTGCTGCGGTATAGCCGAACTGGTCGTCAGTCAGATAATAGACCATGTCCTCGTTGTACAGATCAGGTCGGCCTGCGTTGGAATAAGCCTCTTTTATGGTTTCCCTGCAGGAGACCATAACCAGGGAGCGAGAGGTTGGAACTTCCAGTTTTGCCTCGTACTCTGCGGTCTTCTTAGCCACCTGGCCTAAAATGGTGACCGCGGCTATGGTCTGCATACTGTCCATATCCGATATTCCAGGAATATAGAATATCTTTCTGCCCATCTCAGTTGCCCTGCCCACCGCTTCCTCTACCGCCTCCAACCCGGCTATCTTGCGGATGAAAAGCTGTTTTCCGGATTTTGCCTGATTGATAAAATAGACTATGGACAGGGCTAAGATCAAAGCTAAAAGGAAAGTGTATCTTCTCCTCCAGTCAATCCACTGAGCTTTAGCTTTAGCTGGAGTGCTGGGAAGAGATTCTGAAAAAGATTGTATGCCCAGGGCTCTTACCTTATAATAGTAAGGCACTCCGTTCTGAGCATGGGTGTCAAAATAAGTTTGTGCCCCAGCCGTGGTCTTGCCCAGAACCTCGTATTCTCCTTCACTCTCAGTTGACCTCAGGATCTCGTATCCCTTGACTTTATTTTCCTCCCTGACTGCACCGATATCATCCGGAGATTTCTTCCAGGTTATGGTTATGCTCCCACCGGCATCATT
>MEWM01000101.1:0-1183 GCA_001775355.1 candidate division Zixibacteria bacterium RBG_16_43_9
GTTCATCCACCCCTTCATAGTGACCGGCAATGAGTATGAGATGTCTGAGTTTGCTTAACTTCAAGGCTGTCTTTTGCTTGAAAAGCTGTCCTTGCGGGGTCAAGAGAACTACTCTTTGATTTTTGGTCTTTGTTTTCTGATCTTTGATCTCAGAGATCGCCAGATCAATCACATCGACGCGCAGCACCATTCCCGGTCCTCCGCCGTACGGACGGTCATCAACGGTCTTGTGCTTATCCGTTGCCCAATCGCGAAGATTGTGAATGTTAATTTCGACTAATCTTTCATCTTGGGCCCTTTTCAGCATAGAAGTTGCAAATGGCCCCGCAAACATCTCGGGAAAAAGTGTCAAAATATCAATTTTCATAATGGGGGATATTAGGGATTGGAAGTTTGCATTTTCTCCATTAGCCACATTCTGGCAAGTGTCGAAACATTTAATCCTTTCTTTCTTGCAGCTTTCTTTAACCTGTTCTTAAAACCTTTTTGAACGCGCAAAACCAAAGTTTCATCTCTGGGTTTATCTACCTCCCAGACTATGTCGACATCTTCGGTCTCGTCTTCGAAATCTACGAAACTGTGCGTGTCCCAAAATTCGGCTTCTTCTTCTAGAGACTTGAAGTCTGGTATTTTACTTTTTTTGCTTGTGTTTTTCTTTTTCATATACTCTTCTCCTTTCTTTTTTCTCCGCATCTCGAGCGGTAACTAAATAATATATACTCGATCCTTCTCTGTTAATGACAAACGAAATGAGTCTATTGCCGCTTCTTCCTACTGCTAAATACCTTCCTTTATATGTTTTTCTATGATAGATTAAGTTAACTCCAGCTTCGATGATTTCTTCGGGTTTAACATCATGTTTCTTAATATGAATTACGTTCCATTTATCAAATATAAGCTGTTTGACTTTTATCTTAGTCATAGTGTATTACATTGTAATACGATTGTCAAGCGAGTCTAATTATCTACTTTCACAGCGGACTTTTGATGTTTTTGAGTTTTGGGTTGGTTACTTTAGTATACACTTGGGTTGTCCTGATATTTGCATGCCCCAATAGTTCCTGCACATAACGAACATCAACCCCATTTTCGAGTAAATGCGTTGCGAAACTGTGACGAAGAGAGTGAAAGGTGGCAGTCTTTTTGATGCCTGTTTTTTTCAGCGCTCGTTGAAAAACCGCCT
>MEWM01000101.1:1205-4811 GCA_001775355.1 candidate division Zixibacteria bacterium RBG_16_43_9
CGCCCCTTTCGCTTTCAAAAACAAAATCTTGCCTGGCTTTCCCAGCAATCAGATTCTGGATATCGGTTTTTAATTTTTCAGAAAGAATGGTTATTCTGTCTTTCCGTCCTTTGGCCTGTTTTAAATGAATGGTTAGCTCATCAAGATCGATATCTTTTACTCTTAAGTGTAAAACCTCGCTTACTCGCAGTCCAGCCCCATAGGACAGAGAAACGAGAAGTTTATGTTTTGCATTTTTTATATTCTTCATGATATTGCGAATCTCTTTTCTTGATAATACAATCGGCAGTTTTTTGTGCCGCTTTGCGTAAGGAAAACGGAAGGAGAAGGGCTTGTGATAAACATGGTCGACAACATATTTCAGTGAGGCGTGATACAGGTTCAAGGTGAATGGGGAGTATTTATTTTTCGTAAGTAAAGCCAAAAAGCGCCTGAGGTCGCTTTCGGAGATCTGGTGAAGAGGTTTTTGAAAATGACGATACAATTTTCTGGCACAAAAGGTATATGATGTAATTGTTCTGGGACTATAGCCGGAGATTTGCATTTGCTCTTGGAGCATTTTGATCAACATGGTACTATTCTATCAGAACATGAATGTTTATACGATAATATATTCGCATAAACACTAGTTAGGCGAAATATTTGTATTTGAGATAAGTGAAAAAGAAAAGCCCAAAATTTATATACTTTAATTAATAAAACCAAAGTATGAAGGTAGTAATTAAAAACGCAACCATAGATGACTTGCAAAAAGTCCAGGAGCTAAACTTGAAACTTTTTCAAAAAGAGTATAAAGAGTATGATCCTCTGCTGAATTTAAAATGGACTTTTGGGAAAGAAGGGACTAAATACTATAAAAACAGAATTTTAAAAGATGATGGTTGCGTTTTAATTGCAATTGTAAAAGATGAAATTGTTGGTTATCTGTGTGGAGGAATTAAAAAAGCAGAAGTGTACAGAAATTTACCAATTGTTGCAGAACTTGAAAATACCCTTGTTTTAGAAAAGTTCAGATCAAGGGGAATTGGTAAACAATTGTTCGATGAGTTTATCAAGTGGTGTAAAAACAAAAAGGTTGGCAAAGTCAGAGTTGAGGCTTCTGCTCAAAATGAAAGAGTGATCAAATTTTATAGAACCAACAATTTCAAAGACTATACTTCGGTTTTAGAATTAGATATGTAGTGGGCTTTTCTTTTTCTTAATTATGGACTCGTTATACTCGAAATTATTATTAATCTCAAATACAAAAACTCAAGGGGGCGTTGCACTTTCGTTCCCGTTGGTCGCTCACCCTCGCCTAACAGCGGATATGAAGTTCGGCTCTTGCAGAGCCTCAACCCAAATCGCTGACGTAACTTCTCATATCCGCAAACGTTAGGCGCCATTCTTTAAAACAGCTAAAATAAAAATATGAGAGTATTCGCAAACGGATTATTAACAGGGCTGATACTTCAAACGGCAATTGGCCCGGTTTTCTTTTTTATCATAAATCTTGCACTACAAAGGTCGCTTTATGACGGGCTTGTCGCAGTAGTTGCAGTTACATTAGTCGACTATTTCTACATATCACTCGCAATTCTCGGTATTGGGAAATTGCTCGAAAAAAAGAAGGTCAAAAAGGCGTTCGGAATTATCAGTTCGTTTGTTTTGGTTATTTTTGGACTGGTCATCATCAAAGGCGTAATGGGTGAAAATGTTGCAACAACTTCAAATATTCAATCTGCTAGCTTGTTAGCAAGTTTTTCCGCAACTTTTTTTCTCACAATTTCTAGTCCAATGACGATAGTCTGGTACACAGGGTTATTTACCGCAAAAGCAGTTGAATATAATTACACAAAGCGAGAATTGCTCGTTTTCGGTTTGTCGTTAGGACTCGCGACCTTATTATTCATGGGAACATCAGTAATTCTGTTTTCACTGGTAAAGAAAACCGTGCCAATATCACTAATCCAAACGCTAAACATAATAGTAGGAAGTTTGCTCATACTCTATGGAGCGGTCAGATTTACAAAAGTTTTAAAGAACAGCGCCTAACACAGAATATGCGGTTTCGCTCCCGTTGGTCGCTACACCCATATTTGCCAGCGGTCGCCCTTCGGGCATATTATACCGCTGGCAAACATCGCATATTCTGAAACGTTAAGTGAAATAAATTTTAGCCTCAATAAGGATAGCCTCTCTATGACTCGACAAGACTTGGTAAAAATCGTTAATTACATTGTTCATCAGGCTCAACAGGCGATTCTTGAGAATACAGACGAGACAGACTTACCTCTTGACTATATGGGGATTTTTACCAAGGACGATACTGAGTTTGCGGATCTGGAGCGCTTGTTAATGACCTTAGGCACGCCGGGAGACAAAACAGCTACAGCAACAGGATCGACCTATTTACTCAAGGAACCACTGGATACTGCAGCGGGACCATTAAAGGTGCTGAAGGTCAGAAAACCAGACCACACGAGGCCTCAACGTGGCGCTCCAGACTTCCGAGTTAGAAACTACTTGTCGTTTAAGGAAAAGTATCTATCTAGGGGACACAATTTCTCACTGATCGTAAGGAAAGAATACGAAATGATGGAACTGAAAGGCGTTGATGTCCTTGTGTACTTTCCCAGCAAAACATTCGACGAGAGGCAGTTACTAGCTGGCTAAAATTTACATCACTTAACAGCGTATATACGTCATACGAGTACGGACATATGATACGCAAACGTTAGATGAAATAAAAAAAGTTTACACAATAATGGCAATACACCTTGGATTGGATAAGCTTTACCACGATGATAAAAATGACCGTCAGCTTTACGAGAAAGGTAAATTACGAGAAGATAAATTAAGGGCAAAAGATGAGGCAAGACTAAGCGAAGCAAAAGAATTATTGGCAAAAAAGGCAGTAGATTTAGATGAAATCTGGAATTGCCATTATTTATGCCTTCTGTTTATGCATTCGTGGTCAAAAGATTCTGAAGATTACAAAAGAGCCCACGAGTTTGCAAAGAAGGCAGTTTCGCTAGGTTCTAATGTAACAAAGTGGTTGTATGCGGCCAGTCTTGATAGATGGCTTGTATCTCAAGGAAAACTTCAAAAGTTTGGAACTCAGTATAATATTCAAAACGGTGAAATAGCACCTTATGATACACAAACAAATGATCGCGAAAGAGAGGAATATGGCGTTCCGAACCTGTCGAAACTACTTAAAAGATAAACATATTTATTCCATCATCTAACACAATATACGCGGTTCGTTCACCGCAGGTCGCTTTTCCAGGTTGGCTTCTTCAGCTTCAATTAGCCGTCTACGTCAATTGATCTATTCCGCAAAACTACTTGTTTACCGTGGATATCATCAATATCAAATCATGATATCAGACGTTCGCCGTTGAAAATACTATCATGATAAAAGATTAAACATCATAGCTGGTGCTAAAGCATCTGATATGATAACACGGAATGCTTCCCTTCGATGCGCTGTGGGCCGAGATGCAAAACAAAAAACTAATCAGAGATAAAATTCCAGAAATACTGGAAGGCAAGGGAGTAAAATACGTTACGCACACCGCTCATGACGGGGAATATTGGGAGATGCTGAAGGAAAAACTGACG
>MEWM01000101.1:4915-5075 GCA_001775355.1 candidate division Zixibacteria bacterium RBG_16_43_9
GCTGGAGTCTCTCAAAATAGATAAACGCAAGAAGAGGGGGGGATTCGGAAAAAAACTCATTCTTGATGAAATTAGATGACATGAAGAAAAGAAAAATCCGTTTGGGAATCCTCTTCGGCGGCAGATCGGCAGAACATGAAGTATCCCTGCAATCGGCAAA
>MEWM01000102.1:0-1384 GCA_001775355.1 candidate division Zixibacteria bacterium RBG_16_43_9
ATTCACCCGGATGAAAGCTCAAAATCTCTTTGAGCTTATTGGAAAACCCCTCCTGCATGTCAATGGAGAAAACCTTAAGGTGTAAAACCGGGTTTAACTCATGATAGATCTTGCTCAGAAGATAAATCTCCGAGGCAATCAGCTTGGGCTTTTCCTGCTCTTTGGTCGAAGCCCTGCCATAAATCAAAACCATCGCATCCGGCTTCAAAATCTTTTTATTCTTCTCAAAACAATCAGAGAATATGACGACCTCGACTGTGCCCAGGAAATCCTCCAGCGTGACAAAAGCCATCTGCTTCCCTTTTTTGTCGATATTCAGTTTTAAATTGGTGACCAGCCCGCCTGAACTGACCATCTGTCCGTCCTTTACCCCTTCCAGACTTTGAGTAGTCTGGTTAGCAAAAGATTTCAGCTCTAATTCAAACCTGGAAAGCGGATGCCCGGAAACGTAAAACCCCAACACTTCTTTTTCTTTAGAAAGAATCTCCGCAATATGCCATTTGGGCACCTCAGCAAGCTTCGGCTCCATCTCAGATTTACCATCAACGGTATTCTGGCCGAAAAGGGAAGTCTGACCGTTGGCTTTCTCTTTCTGAAAAGTTTCTCCATAACTTAAAGCGTTGTCAACTGAAGCCATAAGCTGTGCCCGGTGTCCCTCTAAGGAATCAAAAGCTCCTGCTTGAACAAAGCTCTCCAAAGCTCTTTTGTTTAACTTCCTGGCATCCACCTTCTGGCAGAAATCGAAAATCGATATGAATTTTCCATGCCTTTCCCTGGCGGAAATTATCACCTGTATAACCGACTCACCCACGTTTTTAATCGCTCCCAAACCAAACCTGATCTTTTTTCCTTCTACTTTGAAATTCCCGCTGCTTTCATTCACGTCCGGAGGCAAAAGCCCGATCTTCATCCTTTTACATTCGTCCATCAGAACGACTATGCGGTCAGTATCCCCAATCTCTGAGGAAAGTGTGGCTGACATAAACTCTAAAGGAAAATGGGCTTTAAGATAAGCGGTCTGAAAAGCCAGATAGGCATAACCCACGCTGTGGGCCTTGTTAAAACCATACCTGCCAAAAGTCGCCATGAAATCGAAAATCTTATCTGATATTTTCTCGTTTATCCCTTTTGATTTTGCACCAGAAACAAATTCATCTCTCTGCTCTGCCATTACCTCTGCCTGCTTTTTACCCATCGCCTTGCGCAGGATGTCAGCTTTGCCCAGAGTATACCCTGCTAAATCACTGGCAATCCTCAAGACCTGTTCCTGATAGACAATTACACCATAAGTCTCCTTCAGGATCGGCTCCAAAAGCGGGTGTTCATATACAATCTTTTTTCTCCCTCTTTTACAATCGATATAATCATCGATCACGTAGCTATC
>MEWM01000102.1:1533-1736 GCA_001775355.1 candidate division Zixibacteria bacterium RBG_16_43_9
CATCCTGAAGTGAAATGGAATTTATGTCGAGCTCCTTTTTACCTTCTTCTTTCAAGAGCCTGATAGTATCATCTATAACCGTAAGGGTGCGCAGTCCTAAAAAATCCATCTTCAAAAGCCCGATCTTCTCAATCCCCTTCATATCGTATTGAGTAGTTATTTCGTCCTTATTGCTCTTGTATAAGGGAACGAAATTGGTCAAT
>MEWM01000102.1:1853-2109 GCA_001775355.1 candidate division Zixibacteria bacterium RBG_16_43_9
TAACTCCATTCCCCTTTCCAGAGTAATATCCGGCTCCATCGGAATCATCTTGGCGATCTTGTCCACCTCTGAATAGGGCATCCCCAGTACCCTGCCCACGTCGCGGACAACTGCCCTTGCTGCCATAGTCCCGAAAGTGATTATCTGGGAAACGTTTTCCTCACCATATTTATTCACCACATATTTTATGATTTTGTCCCTGCCTCTGTCGGAAAAATCTATGTCTATGTCAGGCAAAGAAATCCTTTCCGGATTC
>MEWM01000102.1:2121-2457 GCA_001775355.1 candidate division Zixibacteria bacterium RBG_16_43_9
AACAGAAGCCCATACTTTATGGGGTCAATGTTGGTTATCCCCAGACAATAAGAGACTAAACTTCCAGCCGCAGAACCTCTTCCCGGTCCAACCGGAATATTATTGTTCTTGGCATAATCAATGAAATCCTTGACGATGAGGAAATATCCGGCAAACCCCATCTGCTCTATAACCTTCAGCTCTTTTTCCAGTCTCTGTTTCAACTCCTCAGTCTGGCGAGGATACCTTTGTTCAAACCCTTTCTGAACCAGAAACTCCAGATATGAGCTTAAATTCTCATGACCTTCTGGCAGGGGATAATGAGGCAAATAGGTCTTGCCGAACTCCAACTCTAAA
>MEWM01000102.1:2539-2817 GCA_001775355.1 candidate division Zixibacteria bacterium RBG_16_43_9
AGCTGGTCTGTGCCAAACCTCATCCGGTCAGCATCCTCCGTCTTTTTGACAGTTTGGATGCAGAGAAGCGCATCGTGTGCTAAATAGTCTTCTCTTCTGAGGTAATGACAGTCATTGGTGCACACCAGGGGGATTTTTGCTTCTGAGGAAAGCTGAATCAACAACTTTTTAGCCTTTTTCTCCTCTTCTAATCCGTGATCCTGCAGTTCTATGTAGAAATTACCCTCTCCAAAAATCTCATAATATTCTAAAGCCACCTCTTTTGCTTTTTTGTAATT
>MEWM01000102.1:2940-6339 GCA_001775355.1 candidate division Zixibacteria bacterium RBG_16_43_9
TCCGATGGTGGAAAGCTGAATAAGATTTTTATACCCGGCAAGATTTTTTGCCAGAAGGATTAAATGATAACCTGCATCCGGCACACCGCGCATAGGCTCTTTTTTGGTCCTGCCTTCTGGAGCAACGTAGACTTCAGAGCCGATAATCGGTTTTATCCCGCAGTCCAAAGCTTTGTTGTAAAATTCTATAGCTCCGAACATATTGCCGTGGTCAGTAATAGCTAAGGCCGGCAGCCGGTATTCCTTTGCCAGGGCCAGAAGCTCATTTATCTTGCAGGCACCATCTAAGAGGCTATATTGCGTATGGTTATGAAGGTGAACAAAGTCTGAATGTTTCATAATTATTCTGTCATTTTGTCATTCTGAGTCCGCCGAAGGCGGGACGAAGAATCTGTCGAATTTGACCTTGAGGCAGATTCTTCGGTCGCTTCGCTTCCTCAGAATGACTTGAAGCCAGGAGGGCGAGTCCGCCTGTGGCGGATTACCCCTACAAAATCTCGACATCTTTTATCTATTTTAAGTAATAACCGAAAAAAAGCAACTAAAAAGATTAGATAAATTTTTGTAGCACCGTAATAGTTCAAAATTTTGAACTCCGACCTCATGCTTTATTCAATAACAAGTAGATCTGCATTACCCTAACCAGATTTCGTAAACACAAAAACTCTTGACAAAAACATTATTGAGCTTATTTTCTCACAAGCAATTGAGGGTTCTTAGATTATGGCTATTTTTATCACCGGCGGTACCGGGTTTATCGGAAGAAAATTAATCGAAAGGCTTTCTTTGGAAGATGAGGCTTTGCATCTTTTAGTCCGTTCGCAGAGTAGCATTGCCAATTTAGAAAGAAAAGAGAAGATTCGTTTTTTTTACGGAGATGTCACCGATGAAAATTCGGTTTTAGAAGGGATGAAAGGATGTGACAAAGTTTACCATCTGGCTGCCTATGCCAGAAACTGGAGTTTTGAGAAAAATCAGTACTACAAAGTCAATGTGAGAGGTGCAGTAAATGTATTTGAATCAGCACTCAAGAATCGAGTAAAGAAGATAGTTTTCACTTCATCCTGTGTAACTCTGGGTCCGAGCCAGGATAGAGCCCTTACCGAAAAAGACTGGAAACCGAGAGAAAACTTTTATACCGAATATGAGAAGAGCAAATATTTGGCTGAACTGGAAGCCTTAAAATTCGTCGAAAAAGGATTAAACCTGGTGATGGTAAACCCGACCAGAGTGTATGGACCAGGACTTTTGACCGAAGCCAATTCAGTTACGAGAATAGCGCAACAATACATCGAAGGGAAATTCCCCCTGATTTTAAACCGGGGTAAAGAGATTGGGAATTATGCCTTTGTAGAGGACGTGGTCACAGGCCACATCCTGGCAATGGAAAAAGGAAAACCCGGAGAAAGGTATCTCCTGGGAGGCGATAATATATCTTTAAAAGGTCTCTTCTCCCTTATGAATGAGATTACACAAACTAAGCACCTTCAGATAAATGTCCCTCCAGGAATAGCCAGATTCATTGCCTGGCTTGAAGAGAAGATCGCAGATCTCTTTAAGAAATACCCGATGATCAGCCGGGATTGGGTGGATACTTTTTTGCAGAACTGGGTATATTCTACTGAAAAGGCGGGAAAAGAACTCGGATATAAATATCTTCCCCTGAAAGAAGGACTGAAAATTACCTGTGAGTGGATATTAAACCAGAAAACAGCTCCTAACAGAGATTCTACTAAACTCTTAACTGAGGCGAAACAGCGCATACGGTGAATAAACTTAACAGAGGAAAAATCGATCTCAAGCCGAGTGTGATACTTTTATCTGCTTCTATCCTTCTGGTCATTTTCAAATATTATGGCTATCCTCAGTCATTTGTTTCCATTTTCTCTACCAGGTGTGGAGTAGATTTCAAACATTGTTTCCCAGCTCATACATATTTTTCCCTTTGCTCGGTTTTGCTTTTGATCCTGGTCCCTTTTATCCTGATAAAATATGTCCTGAAAGAAAAGATTTCAGATTATGGCTTAAAAAAGGGGGATTTCAAATTCGGGATTACCTCTTTTCTGATTTTATTCCCTTTGATTGCCCTGGTTATGATTCTCCCTTCTTCCAGGATGCCTCAATTCAAGGCGGAGTATCCTCTCTTTGCTCTGGCTGGAAAAACTTTTTCCCTGGTTTTGCTGTATGAGCTGATGTATGGGCTTTACTATATAAGCTGGGAGTTCTTTTTCCGGGGATACCTTCTTTTCGGACTGAAAGATATCTTCGGAGAGTTGAATGCTATTCTGATTCAGACTTTGCCATCCGTATTAATGCATATCGGTAAACCGGACGGGGAGATTTTAGCCTCCATCGCTGCCGGTATATTATTCGGGAAGCTGGCCCTCAGGGGAAAATCCATTTATTATGTTTTCCTCTTACACTGGTTTATCGGAATGGCTATGGATCTTTTTATCCTTTATTAAAAATGAGAAAATCTCTCGAATTTTTAAGACCGGTTGATTTGCTTTTAACGGTCTACCTGTTAAGTTTGACTCTGATTTTAATCGTTTTCGGCAAGAATAACTCAGGTTTTTCCTCTCTCGTCTTCCTTAATTTAATTTTCATTTTGGGTTTGATTTCTTTATCCTTTTTAAGGGAGAAACTGATCAGTAATGTTTTGGGTTTTGGCCTTGCGCTTTTCCCTCTAATCGCCTCTATTTACCTCTACAAGGAATCAGGACAGATGGTTCACATCTTTTATCCGGGCTGGTATGATAATTTAATTATGAGTTTTGAAATAAATCTATTCGGGGTGCTGCCCAATTTCTGGCTGGAGAAATTCTTTTCACCAGTTACGACTGAAATCCTGATGTTTGCTTATTTCATTTATCTGCCTATGGTACCTTTTCTATGCATTTATTTTTATTTTAAAGTTAACCCGCAGGCGCTGGACCAATTTCTTTTGCCTTTGATTTTGGCTTACTCTATTTGCTTTTTAGGTTTTTTTCTTTTTCCTGCAGCCAGCCCCCGTTTCGTCTTGGACGGAGGTAGAGAGTTGGAGGGATTCATCTTTAGAAAAATTATGCTTTTCATTGAAAGAAACGGCCAGTTCCAGGGCGGCTCCTTCCCCTCTGCCCACTGCGCTGCCGGGACCGTGATGATATTCTTATCCTATCGTTTCGACAAAAAACTATTTGCCTTCGTCTGCCCGATAATCATACTTTTTTTCTTGGCAACGGTTTACGGCAGGTATCATTATTTTTCCGATGTCATTGCAGGAATTTTAATAGGCTTCGCAAGCGTATATTTGTCCGCGAGGTTATCAAAGAATGTAGGAGCTACCCGGCAGTTCGACAGGCTCACTGCTCTGAGCGGAGCCGAAGAGGGGGTCGCCCTTGCAGAAAAGGCGCAGCTACC
>MEWM01000103.1:0-3805 GCA_001775355.1 candidate division Zixibacteria bacterium RBG_16_43_9
TGAGGGCGGTTGACAAACTGTGACCAGCTAACTGAAGTGGAAAACAAAACCGTTAGGACCGCAAGGCAAATAATCCCCCACCATTTTCCTTTTTCAAAAAAAGTTTTCTTTGCTCTCATCTTAAGTTCCTCTTTATCTTTTAGTCTGACTTTTGAGCTTCCCGGCTAAGTGATATTTTTACTCTCTTTTTTTCTTGTTGAACTTTATCATCCTGACGGTCATTTAATTTTCACCATTTTCTTGGTTTCAGAATATTTATCTGCTATTAATTTATAAAAATAGATTCCGCTGGAGACATCCTTACCGGATTCGTCTTTTCCCTTCCAGGTAAAGGTGTGAACTCCCGCACTTAACCTGGTGTTTACTAGCTGGTTGACCAACTGCCCTTTTAGATTATATATTTTCAAATTAACTTCACTTTCCACAGGCAGAGAAAATGAGATATTGGTCTCAGGATTAAAAGGGTTTGGATAATTCTGGAATAAGGTAAACCTTTCCGGGATCTCCTGATTTCTCTCAAATGAAACAGTTGCCTGGATTAGATTTCCTGAATAATCCGATAAGTAAGCTTTATCCAATTCTATGTTTGCATCCCCATTTATAACTGGAATGGTTAATAATCTTCTTTGCCCTGATTCAATATATTTAGCCTGGGGGCTATAGATGAGCAGTCTCAATTCCCCCGCATCATCTTTTTTCAGTAGAGTCATACCTCCTGCATCTGAGGACAGAATCGGTTCCCCGAACTCTATTCCCGGATGTTTAATTACCAATAGAGCACCACCCACGGGGATTTTTGAATCCATTAATACGGATATTTCACTTGGGCTGTTCAGGAGACTGACCTGGACTCTGTTACCTTGAGCCAATAACTTCACCAGGCCCGGATTGCCCCCTTCCAGCACGCGATTGAGTAATAAAATGAAGTCAGCTAGAGTACAGCAGATTCCATCCTCATTCACATCCGAATTGAGTTGTTGCTCTTGGTTAAAGGGATATTTAACCGGATCTATCAGAAACTTACTGAATAAAACTACATCTCCGACTTCATATTGTATTCCATTCAAATTTATGTCACCTATCAGTGTACCAAAACTCTTAATGTAAATCCCTCCCTCGTAATAGTTGATTTTGTCCTGCGAAATGAACTTCTGCCCATAGGCACCGCCAAAAGTATTGTCTGTGGAGTTCGTAAACTTGAAGACTACGGATGCCAATAAACTAAGAGGACTTGGGTCAAGTATTATCCTGAAATTTAAATTGGCAACTACCCCTTCCCCCGGCGAAACAGGTTTTGTAACTATTGTATCTAAGATGTCTGACTGCGCCAGGATTTTTACATCACCTGGCGAGGGCTGATTCAATATATACTGAAAATACTCCCAGTTGCTAATTCTGGTGTTTGCTTTGCTTACGCTCAATAAAGATAGTGCACTCGGGTCAAAATGAAGTAGCAATTGCATCCTGCCTACAGAATCAGGGTTTACAAGGGTTATGGGAATAGAGACAGTATCCGAGAAAAAGCCTGAGTCTGTTCCCACTTCCAGAGAGTATGCCTTAAGCCCTAAATCTTTATCTATTACTTTAATCTCCACGTCTTCTCTTGAGCTGTTTTTTCCATCTGAAGCCACAAAGACAACCTTAAAAGGACTGTTGACTGCAGACCAGGGACCAGTAAAAGGAGGAGTCCAGCGGAAAGTTGCCCTTCCATTACCTGAGTCTGCAAAAAAAGCACCGTCTGGGCAATTTAACAAGCTAATTTTTACTGAATCTCCTTCTGGATCATCTGCTAATATTTTTATTCTTAAAGTATCCCCCTCCACCACATATTGAGTCCCAATCGGTTTTATCTGGGGAGCCAGATTTTTTTCTTTTATAGTAATTCCCCCTTTTACAAAAGCTGGGGTCATATCCACGGAAAAAGTATAGGTAAAATCTAAAAATACTGAAGGATTAGAGGTCGAAAAAGTGTCTATCTCCACTGTCTGCAGAGGAGCATTCTGCTTGACCGTGAAAAACAGATTAGCCACTAAACCGCTTCCAGGGTCTATCTGAGTGAAAGTGACAGCATAGAATTGAATAGTTCCATTTACATTATCTATAGTATCTCCTTTTAGCGGTGCATCAGAAATCCTTGTTCCGACAAAGGAGACTGAATCACATAAAAGGTCAGAGCTGGAAAACTTAAGAGGGATGACCATAGCCCCTAAGGGCTCATCATTAAACGCATACACCGGAACAATTACCTGAGAACCGGGATAAGCAGTTGAATTTCCTACTCTTAAGGTATCAACTACTCCAACTGTATCAGAAATTTGAGCAAAGGAAAGATTTTTAGAAAGAAGAAAGGCTACAAAAAGAAAAAGAAAGAAAAAGGGTTTATTTCTCATTATTCTTCCGCCTCTAAAGTTTCTTTCGAACAAACTATCTAAACTTTCTATCGTCAAGAATACTACTGCTCTTCAGTCAGTTACTCATCATCCCTGAGAGGAGAAGAAATTTCAAAAACTATATCGACTTTTCAGTTAACCTCTTTTTCCTTCCATTTTAAATCGAAGGAGGGGGAGAAATTCCCCCTCCTTCGGTAAAACCGCGACGAAGTTTACTTCGTCATAACCATCTTCATGGTCTTGCTGTAGTCGCCAGCATTCAGTTTGTAGAAGTAGATACCAGATGCGACTTTCTCACCATTGGAGTTAATTCCATCCCAGGTAACCGTGTGGGTACCCGCAACCATGGTCTCATTCACCAGGGTGCGAACCAGCTGTCCTGCGATGTTGTAGATCTTCAAGGAAACCTTGGAGTCTATCGGCAGTGCAAAGCTGATATTGGTTTTCGGGTTAAATGGGTTGGGATAGTTGGCATTCAGTGCATAAGCAGTCGGGATCGCCCGGTTGACCACGGTGGTCTTCACTGGACGGCTGAAGTTGTCAACTGCCTCGACTGATACTAACTCACCTTTTGCAGTGAGAAGCTGACCAGTCATGCCAGTATTGGAGCTCATATAAACCAGAACTCTGGTCTGGTTGTTTACCACACCCTGCTCGTTCTTCAGGTCGGTGCTAACTTTTACATCGCCCTTGAATACAAACAGAGCCGCGCCCAAGTTGGCATTGGTAGAGACTTTATCACCTATCATATAGATAGTGGCTAAGTCCGAACCCGGAGTCGGCTTGGGTATCGGGGTAGCATCATGGGTCAATATCCTCAGCATCAGAACGAAATCGCTCAAGGAGAGCGGGTATCCATCGGCATTGATGTCGGTATTGGCAATCTGAACCGGTGGATCGATGGTGAATACGCTGGTACCATAGATGAAGTAGCTGGAGAATAAAACCACATCAGCAACTTCATAAGCTATCAGGTTGAGGTTGATGTCTCCTCTCTTCTTCTCACCCGTCGTGCAAATCTGAATCCCTCCGCAGTCCTCGAAGCAAACCCGATTTAGAACCTCGTTTCCAGCGTGGAACTGGGTGTCGCAATCGGCATAACTGAATTGATCCGGGTTGGAAGATACATACAATCTGTATCCGCTTACATCCGAGAATGAGTTCTGGGTACAGTTCCCTTCATCCCATTCAAAGCAAACGTTGGCGAAGAAACCTCTAAGATTATTATCATTGGCAACCTGAAATTTAACCCTGGCGATCTCAATGTAATCTGAGTTAGGCTCTATTGGTACCCCGGCATGCAAATCTTTAATGTCATAAATCCCTAAGAGGAGAAGTTTGTATTTACAGCATCCGCATAATGGACAAGGGAGCTGCCTGTAGGTGAAGTACTCCCAGCCAGAAGGAAGCCCGCT
>MEWM01000103.1:4003-4165 GCA_001775355.1 candidate division Zixibacteria bacterium RBG_16_43_9
CGTATCAATCACAGAACGTCCGCAGTGGTCTGTGACTTGAAAGATTACTTTGGAAAGAGTGTCAGAAGCTCCCGGTACCCACGTCCAGCTACCGGACAAAGGCGGTTTTCCATTAAGGGTAATGAAGTTGCCCACTCCTGAAAGTTTCTCTAAAGTGATATT
>MEWM01000103.1:4224-4303 GCA_001775355.1 candidate division Zixibacteria bacterium RBG_16_43_9
CGGTTATGGATTGAGGCAGGTTAAGGGTTGGGGGACTATTGACGGTAACGGTCCAGGTGGCGGTGTCATAATCCACCGC
>MEWM01000103.1:4395-5193 GCA_001775355.1 candidate division Zixibacteria bacterium RBG_16_43_9
CCTTTAATCGGGACCGATATCCCTGCTCCACTTAAAGTAATGGTATCACCGACATCCGGATCAGTAGCTGTGACCTTAAACCTGATAGTATCAGAAGTGCAATAGGATTTAATAGAATCAACTGCGACTACAACCGGAGGATTATTAATATTCACATTCCAGACCGCGGTGTCGTAATCTGTAACTCCGCAAGCATCTGTTACCTTATAGATATAAGTATAGGTGCCAGCAGTGGAGATGTAGAATTTCACCTGTGCAGATAAGGGTGAAACACCTTTCTTGGGGGGTGTTATTCCCGGACCTTCCAAGGTTATAGAATCAGATTGAGCATCTGTGCCTGTGACAGTGAATCTTATGGTGTCAGGCTGACAGAGTTTTTTGGTCGAATCCGGAGCATTTACGATTGGAGGAGTGTTCATGGTGATCACCCAGGTAGCAGTATCCGCATCTGAGGCACCACATTTATCTGTTACGGTATAGATGTAGCCATAAGTTCCTGCTGAACTCACATAAATCTTAATATTGGCAGACAAAGGTGAAAGTCCCTTTATCGGTGAAGGTATGCCAGGACCGGACAGGGTCAGCGTATCGCCCGTATTCGGATCAGTGGCAGTGACTGTGAATCTTATGGTATCTGGCCCACAGAAAGATTTAGTCGAATCGGGTGCAGTGACTACAGGTGGTGAGTTCATGGTAATCGTCCAGGTAGCAGTATCATAGTCTGCAGACCCACAGTGGTTGGTTACCTGGTAAACATAGTTATAAGTTCCACCTGAGCTGATATAAAATTTAACGGCT
>MEWM01000104.1:0-2182 GCA_001775355.1 candidate division Zixibacteria bacterium RBG_16_43_9
CCCCTCCTCCCCTCTTTTTGCTCCCGCTGGATGTTATCATCCAGCGGAAAAGTAGGCGGATGATAACATCCGCCTGAGAGCAAGAAAATTATGGGGTAACCGTGATGCGAAAGTAACCCGACAAGAGTTTCAATCATAAGAGATTTATTCCGTCTGGATTCTACCAAATGTAGTTGCCCAAATTTATTGGGCAATGAACGAAAGCCTGATAAATCAGGCAACTACAATTTCGGCACAAAAAGAGGCGGATTAAAAGCTCCGCCTGAAAAAAAGTCATTTCTTAATTATGAGACTAATTTCTCGTGAATAAAAGACAGCTTAAAGTAATACTTTAAGTCTTCTGGTATCCCTATCTTTAATAAATAGTAAGTTCGCTGATTCACGTGCAACTTTAAGTGCTTTTAAAATCTTCAGTCCCTAATTCTATCCCTTGATATTCCCGACCGGTCTGAGCTCAATTACTTTCCTGGATATGCCCGCGCAGTCAACTGCATCGACCACTTCGGAGATATTCTTATAAGCTATCCCCGCCTCCTCAGCCAACCCGGGCATTGAAACCGCCCTTACTATAATCCCCCTTTCCTCCATTGACTTCATTAACTCATATCCTCTCACTTTTCTCTTGGCTGCCTCCCTGGACATAGTCCTGCCTGAGCCATGTAAAGTCGAGCCCATAGTCAGTTCCATTGCTCTTTGACCCCCTACTAAAAGGTAAGAAGAGGTTTCCATAGAACCGCCTACAATGACTGGCTGACCAATCGGTCTGTAAAACGCAGGCACATCCGGATGCCCTGGCCCAAAAGAACGGGTAGCACCCTTGCGATGAACTAAAACCTTCTTCTTTTCACCATTGACCAGATGCTCCTCTAATTTAGCGATATTATGTGCTACATCATAAACTATATGCATGCCCAGATCCTTAGGGTCTTTATGAAATACCCGGCTAAAAGCTTCCCTGACCTGATGCAGAATTACCTGACGATTAGCAAAAGCGGAATTAGCCGCACAAACCATTGCTCCATAATAGTCCTGTCCTTCTGGAGAATTATAAGGGGCGCAGGCAAGCTCTTTATCCAGCACTTTGATATTATATTTTCTCATTGCTTCAGTAAAGACCCGGAGATAATCTGTGGCGATCTGGTGTCCGAAACCTCTGGAGCCACAGTGAATCATCACGAATATCTGATTAGGGCGATCGATACCGAATATTTTAGCTGCCTCCGGATGAAAGATTCGATCGGTCTGGGCAACCTGAAGCTCAAGATAATGGTTTCCAGAACCGAGAGTTCCCAATTGGTCAACTCCTCTGGAGATTGCTTTTTGACTTACTTTTTCCGGATTTGCTCCCGGAATCCTACCCCCCTGTTCAATCCTTTCCCGATCCTCTTCCCAGCCGTAACCGTTCTGAATGCACCAGTCCACCCCTTTTACCATTAACTCCTTAAACCTTTCAATATTCAATTTCACGAAACCTGTAGATCCTACACCGGCTGGAACAAGACGGTACAGGGCATCCATCAGTTCGTTTAATTTTGGCTTAAGCTCTTCTAATGTCAGATTAGTGCGAACCGATCTCACTCCACAGTTTATGTCAAACCCGATTCCGCCAGGTGAGATGACCCCTTCTTTTAAATCAAATGCTGCCACCCCGCCGATAGGAAATCCATAACCCCAGTGCCCATCCGGCATACAGTATGCATAATTCTGAATCCCGGGCAAACAGGCCACGTTGGTAATCTGGTTATAAACCCCCTGGTCCATTTCCTTCATTATCTTTTCTGAAGCGATTATCCTGGCAGGAACTCGCATCCCCTCTTTTTCAGTTACTGGTATTTCCCAGACATAATCTTCTATTTTTTTGACCTGCATATTCCCTCCCTCAAGTATCTAAAATCACCTGAGCTCTCCACTCACTATCTATCTTTTTAACTTCAAGCATATGATAAGTAATAGCTTTAACATCTCTCCTGACTTCCTGCTTTTTGTAATCTATCTTCTCACCCCAAATTGTTCCTTTTAAGCTATACTCCTCATTTTTACTTATCTTCAAATCGAACTTAGAGAAGAAAACTTTCTGGGCATCCTTCAGATATACAAGTTCGGAAATGAAATCGAACAGAAGATCCTCTAAATTCAAATCCTTTATCTGTATCTCCTCTTTTTGCTCCGGCTTGACATGTTT
>MEWM01000104.1:2357-6454 GCA_001775355.1 candidate division Zixibacteria bacterium RBG_16_43_9
ATAGAATATATCCCAAAACAAAACCCATGAAGAAGAACCAGAACACCAGGATAGAACGAGACATTGGCAGGGACCAAAAAAGAAACTTGATAGAAACCATTCCGGTATTTTGTAGGATGAAGAGAACCAGTAGAAGCGAAAGAATCAAAATGACAATACCTTTACCACTCATCTTTATTCTTGATTCCTGACAATATTTGGTTTTTCAAGATAATATAAATCTGTAGCGGAAGGCTTCAGCCTTCCATTAGTTTCTTATCAGCGGAGGTCTGAAGACATCCGCTACATCCAATTCAAAACGCCGTCGCTTCTTGAGAGTCCTTGCAGGATCCGTAGGAAACGGCGGCGTGCTTATATACTCAAAATCCTTCAAATGTAGTTTGTACGACCTCAAGTAGCCTTGATTATACAATCAATCGGGCAGACCTGAACACAGCGAGAACCTCCTTCTAAGCCCTCGCATTCGTTACATTTACCGGGGTCGACCAGGTAGATATCCCCCTCAGCTATAGCCGTTTGAGGACACTCTGGTAGGCAAAGTCCGCAAGCAGTGCACTCGTCTGTTATCTTCAATGCCATTCTCTAAAATCACCTCCTCGACCAAAATACCCTTAATTAATACGAAATCCAGTCTTTAATTTCGCAGTTCAATATATGTTAAGCCTGGTCGATTTGTCAAACATTATTTTAATTTGACACAGGGTATTATCGAATAGAGCAGATTACTTTTTCTGATGAGCTTAGAATAAAGACAGAAAAGGTTATGTAGAATTAGCAGCTGAGTTTTTAGATCGCAAAAGATTTCGGTAAGCTTTTCTGCCCGAATAAAATAAAGAGAAAAGCCCAGGCAATAGCCTCAAGAAACGCATCCTGGTAAACGGGGAAACAGTTGGCCTTATCTTCAAAGCTCTCAGCGGCGACTGTGCTTTTCGATAGAGCCTGCTGTAAAGCCTGTAAAACTCTTTTGAGGGAAGTTCAGTAGGCAAAAGGCTATGAGCCAGGTCAAAAAGACGGTTATCGGCGAACATTAACTTACTTTTGACCTCGTCATAGAATTCTGTTCCGGGAAGCGGGGTTAAAATAGTGAACTCATGATAAAAGATCTTCATCTCGTCCATATATTTCAGAACGGCTTCGAAATCCGTTTTCTTATAATAAGGCTGGATGATAAAAGCGCCTAAAGGGTCAACCTTATTTCTGTGCAAAATTTCTATGGCTTGATTATTTTTCTCCACGGTGCATCTTTTATTTAAAGATTTGAGCTCCTCGTCTTTGAAGGACTCCAGACCCAGGAATACCTTTTTCAACCCGATCTCTGCCCATTTCTCCACAATGTCCGGATGACGATTAATCTCATCTACCCGGCTTAAGATATAATACTGTTTTTTGATTCCTGCTTCTTTTATCATCTCGTAGATTCTCAAGGCATGCTGATAATCAAAGAAAAAGTTATCATCACCGGCATATATATATTCCTCTTTTATCTGAGAAAGCTCCTCTAAGACCAGCTCAGGTGACCTTTTCAGAAATCTTCTCTGGGTAAGGACCGGGCAGGGACAGAAGTTACATTGATAAGGACAGCCGGCTGAGGTGACAATCAGCGCAGTTGGTCTCCAGACTAAATGGAAATATCTTTTTCGATATTTTTCAGTCAAATCTCTTCTGGGCAAAGGGAGATGATCTAAATCAGTTACCGGATTTTTTACCGGAGTGAAATTCAGCTTATCTCCATTGGTCAAGGCTAATCCCTCAATATCTTCAAAAGATTTCTTTTTCTCAAAATTCTGTAACGATTGCTTAAAAGATGAGACCCGGTGACCGGGGATTATGACATCCACAAAAGGATGATTGAAATCCTCAGGCATTAAAGTGGCATGTGTTCCTCCCACTACAGTCAAAGTTTTCTGATTAAGCTCCTTGACTTTTCTCAGAACCTCTAACATTCGGTGAGTATGAATTATCGTGCCTGTGATCCCCACAACATCAGGCTGAAATTCTTCAATCTTTCTTTCCCAGAAATTCTCCATCTTCATATCTAAGATTTCTACCTCGTGTTCTGGAATTGCTCCAGCCAGATACTCCAATCCCAGAGGTTCAATGTTAATAAGTTTTTTGGGAATTATGCTTATTCGATCTGTGTCCGGGTAAACTAAAAGAACTTTCATATAAATCTCCTTTGTCGATATTTTCTCATCCTTTGTCAATAGCAAGCAGGATACCAGTTCAAAATAAAAGAATAGAAGAAATTAACCTAAAGCAGAGCAGGAGATTATAAAAGGTGCTTAATCTTTCAGCTTCACAAACAATTGTAGATGTTATGATTTAGAAGACATAGGTGTTACATTTTGTGAGCCAGAAGAGACGCATTTGTTGAGTCTCTACACAAAATCATAATTAAAAAAGCACCCGATATCCGCCAGAGATATCGGGCGCTGAGACCGTTTGATGAAATGCAGGGGCGTATTGCGATACGCCCCTACGGAGATCTCACAGTCGAATTTGACCTTGAGGCTGATTAATTTGATTAAGTCGATTTTGACCTTGAGGCTGATGACTCCGCTTTTCTAATCCCTTTAATCCGCTCAATCAGCTGTGAATTCTATCGTTTTACTTTAACAAGCTCATCTTTTTGGTCTGGACATAATTTCCTGCATCCAGTCTATAGAAATAGATCCCGCTTGATACTTTCTCTCCATTCTCATTTCTACCATCCCAGACCACCTTTTTAGCACCTGCGTTTTGATGCTCATTCACCAACACCTTCACCTTTTGACCAAGCAGGTTGTAGATTTCCAACTTGACATAAGAGTCAGAGGGTAAACTGTAGGAAATCTCAGTCTGTGGATTAAAGGGATTGGGATAGTTCTGGAACAAGCCAGGATCGTCAAGTCTTTCTTTCTTCCCCTGGTGCGCCTGAGCAAGCGAAGAGCTCAAAATGGTCTGCTTCAGAACGTCAGCCAGATAGAGAAGTTTCTGAGCTGCCCCAGCAGAGATATGTTTACCCGATTGTGCCTTGACATGATTCATGAAAGCTTTGAGGCTTCCTAAAGCTTCCTCCAGATTGTCTGCTTGCAGATAGGAGTAAATTTCATTTAACTGACTTTTTAAGCTGTTAGCGATCCCGTGATTGTCAATCGAGCCATTTTCCAGATAGAGCCCAACTACTTCTAACAGAGCCAGGGTCCCTTTGAGCGGGTCAGAAAGTAGTGCCAGATCAATTACTCGACCTTCTGTATAATAAGAAACAGGAGAATGAGAAATCATAAAGTCTTTCACCACAGTGTACATAAAATAATCGGTTATCTGAAGATTATTAATCTGAAATCCCGGTATCTGGCTTAAGAAAGGAACCACCCCATCCGGCACAGTGACTGTGTAATTGGAGTAGGGATTCAAGGGTTGTCCGTTCACTGAAATTGACGAATAATCAACCCGCGAGCCTGGAGGATTTAGTGAATTATAGACATAGGAGAAATTTGAGCAGTGCAGGAAGAAATCCTCCATAGACGGGAGATAGTAGACTGAAAATTCCAGCCCGTAGATAATTGACATTCCGTCAGTCTCGAAGGTTGCCAGCTTCAGTCCCAACCCAGAAGTCTGATCAAACCCGTATGGAATCGCCTGAAAAATGTCCGCTCCTTTGACTCTTCCCTTATAAATCGTCTGGGAGGAAAATCCCTGAGGATGGAAAGCGATATCTGTTCCGGTTTTGCCTCGGAGGGCATCGGAGACTAAGTTTCCCAGGCCGTTATCTTTAAATAGACCTTCTCCTAACGGCTTTTCGATATCAGTATCTGCCTGTGCTACTACATCTGTATAAACCGGACCAAACCTGGGATCTGCTTCTACCCCCGCAGCTAATTGTCCCACCATATAGGCGGTAGTCGGCTCTTCTGGAACAAAGGCATCCACTGACTGAAGCTCATAATTCCACGTCTGGATAGTCTTGTCATTCAGATAGAGTGTCAACTTACCGAGGTATCTCCCAAACTCGCCTGTTTGCACTATCAAGGTATTACCGATCTGGACAGGTGAACTGATAAAGGTATGGGTATGCCCTCCTACGATAATATTTATTCCAGAAACAGAGGAGGCAA
>MEWM01000104.1:6505-6770 GCA_001775355.1 candidate division Zixibacteria bacterium RBG_16_43_9
AGTTGTGAGCTTTTAAAGTATCTACCCAAGCTTGAGCATTAGCTAAAGCTGGCAGAACTATCACTGGCGAGGGATTCGAGTTCTGATTGGTAAATTCAGTCAAAAGTCCGAAAATGCCAACTTTTAAGCCATTATACTCTTTTATGGTATAAGGCTTGACAAAGTTGCCCAACACCGGGTCTCCGGACATATCCAGATTTGCGCATAAGACCGGAAAACCAGAACCAGGGAATCCTGCCTGGCTGAGCACATATTCTAAGGTTGA
>MEWM01000105.1:0-12297 GCA_001775355.1 candidate division Zixibacteria bacterium RBG_16_43_9
GTGTGGAGATCGAATTCGAGAAAGAGGCGATAGGGGAGATTGCCCATATAGCCAATTTAGTAAACGAGCGGACTGAGAATATAGGTGCTAGAAGACTGCATACGGTTATGACCACTCTTTTAGAGGATATTATGTTCAAGATACCGGAGATGAAAATGGAGAAAATCGTGGTGACGAAAAAGATGGTGGAAGATACTCTGAAGGCGATAGTGGAGGATAAGGATTTAAGTAGGTATATTCTTTAACCCTACCCTTCTACCCTTCACCGGTTCAAGAGTTCAAGGGTTAAAAGGTTCAAAGGGAAAAGAAAAAGACGTGATCGTTATCCGTTTACCGTGAGCGTGAAGTTCGTAGCGTCCGGGTTTATCCCGGACGTTTTTCTTTTCGTAGGGACAGAATCCGCCTGAGGCGGATTCTGTCCTAATACCTTTAAGCGGATCTTTTTCCCGTCGGGCTTAAACCCCACGCTACTGAAGGACCTCACCCTGACCTTCTCCTAAGAGGAGAGGGGACATCATGTTGATTTTTCTTGACTTGTAGGGAATCTTTCTTAAATTTATGCCAATTTAGCTTATTCCAGGAGCAAATATGAAAAGAGATTTTTTAGCGGTTTCAGATTTTTCCTATAAGGAGGTCAAAGAGGTTTTTAAACTGACTGGGGATATGAAGAAAGGGAAGATTAAACCCCAGCCCCTTAAGAATAAAGCTGCTGTATGCATATTCCACAAGCCTTCTTTAAGAACCAGGATAAGTTTCGAGGTAGGGATTCAGCAGTTAGGCGGCAGGTCTCTTTACATCACTGGGAATGAATTCAAGTTAGGTAAAAAAGATGATCCGGAAAAAAGGGAATGGTACTATGATGGGGCAGAGGTTTTGTCCCGGATGATAGACCTTATTGTCATCCGCACCTTCGAGCACTCCGGGGTCGAGGAATTAGCCAAATTCGCCAGGGTCCCGGTGATTAATGCCCTGACGAACCTTTATCATCCCTGCCAGATTTTAGGAGACCTTTTCACCATTTTCGAAAAGAAGAAAAAAATCGAAAATGTTTCCATCGCCTATCTTGGGGATGGCAATAACGTCTGCAACTCCTTTTTAGATGCAGCTTCCTTAATACCTCTGGATTTACGCATAGGCACCTCTCCTGAGACTCTGCCGGATAAGGATGTTCTGGAAAGGGCAAAAAAATCGAATTTGAGCAAGATAAATTTGACCTATGACCCGGTTGAAGCTGTCAGAAATACAGATGTGGTTTACACGGACGTGTGGGCAAGTATGGGCCAGGAAAGTCAATATGAGAAAAAAGCCAATCTCCTGCGAAAATTTCAGGTTAATTCCGAACTATTAAGATATGCTAAAAAGGATAGTCTGGTGATGCACTGCCTGCCTGCTCATCGGGGTGAGGAGATAACAGATGAGACGATGGATGGGAAAAACTCGGTCGTTTTTGACCAGGCAGAGAACAGACTGCATATCCAGAAAGGGATCATCGTCGAGCTACTAAAGAAGTCCAAAGGCTGAAGGCTATAGTCTAAAGTCAAAAAAGATCGTAGCGCGACCCTTTCAGGGTCGCTTAAACAAGTTGCTCAATTTATTGAGCCATTTTACTTGGTGCTGGTCTAAGACCAACGTCATTATTTTCGTCCATATGGGCGAAGAGCAAAAGTCGAATAGCGAACCGCGAAACCAAAGGAGGTTCTATGTTCAACAAAAAATCTTTACTCTGGCTCTGCCTGTTCTTCTTTCTTGTCCAGATAACCAGTGCCCAGATGCCAGGAATTCCAGGTCCCGGCAACATGCCCAAGATGTTCGGTGAGTTCAAGATGCCACAGGTAGGAAGCTATGCCGAGTACAAAATGACCTACCCGTCTGAAAAGGTAGAGACAATCGTCAAAATGTCCATAGTTGGGAAAGAAAAAACTCCAGATGGTAAGGAGCTTTACTGGTATGAATACCAGACCACTGATCCCAAAACCGAGAATATCGACATCGTCAAGATGCTAATCTCTGGAGATCCTCAGAAAAAAGGGACCATAAACCGGATGATCTTCAAGCATAATCAGGATAAAGCAATGGAGCTTCCGGAAGAAATGATGCGGATGATAAATGCCCCGATGAAGAAAGAAGAAAAAATCAAAAAAGAGGGAGAAGTCAAGAATCTGGGCAAGGAGAAGATGCAAACCCCTGCGGGAATTTTAGAATGTTTTCACATGCAATATGTATCAGAAAATAAAGAGGTATCAGACGTCTGGCAGGCTAAGGAGGTTCCATTTTTTGGACTGGCAAAATCAGTTACCCAGGGAATGAGTATGGAGATCCAGAAATTCGGAAAAGATGCCAAGTCCGCCATAACTGAAGAGCCTCAGAAATTAGTTATACCCCGGACCGAGAAGATGGAACAAGCACCAGGTATTGATACTTTGAAGAAAGAGCTTCCCAAAATACCCAAATAACCTAAGTAATCGGTGAAAAGCCTGAAGAACATCAAAATGGTGGTTTTCACTCTGAAATGATGACCACCATTTTTGTTTGAGAAATCAGAGGCAAGATTATGGAGCTGATAAGAAGGTACTGCGACTGCTTTGTCTGCGGTAATCTGAATGATTATGGATTGAAAGTCGATTTTTTTTATGACAAAGGCATAGCCAGAGCTGAGTATGTGGCTGGGGAAAAATTCCAGGGATATAAAGATTTACTGCACGGCGGAATCATCTCTGCTCTTTTAGATGAGGTGATGATCAAAGCCGTGATTGCAAGGGGTATCTTAGTAGTTACCGCTGAAATCCAGGTCAAATTCATCAAGCCGGTGAGAATTGGTGAGAAGTTGTTTCTGGAAGGGAAGATCACTGGAGAACAGAAGAAAATATTCACAGCCGAAGGGACAGTCAGTAACTCGAAAGGGAAAATAGTCGCTGCAGGGCAAGGAAGGTTTTTTAAAGTCACGGAAAGGATGCAGAATGTCTTAGATGAGAGCCTGGAGTAAGGTCTCGCTGTAGGGACAGAACACCGTTCTGTCCCCACAACCCCGAAAAGACGATTCAATTAAGTCTGTGATGCATTGAAACCCAGCAATTCGTCCCCATATTGTGGACAAGCACTCTTGACAATGCCATTTTTTTCCTTAAATTGCTCTATGAGTTAAAAGTTCTTTCTCAACCTTAAAGGAGGAGACTTATGTTCTGGAGAAAGATTCAGTTTTTAGGTTTTGGGGCTTTGCTAGTTGTTTTTCTTTTTAACTTTTCTTCTGGTGCGCAGCCGGTCCTGGTCAAAATCGACCTTAAGACGGCAAAGGATTACCAGTTAGCAGCCGAAGCTGGGCTAAAAGCTTTTGTAAGACTGGATAAAGCTTATCTGGGTGAAATCGAGAAAGATAAGATCGAAAAATTAGAGTTTGCTAAAATTCCTTACCAGATTATAGATGAAACTCCCTGGACCCAGGAATATTTCCTGGTCACAAAGTCTTTATTTAGAACGAAAGTAAATCTTTCAAATTACGGGCAGGTTTTATTAGATGAGGATGATTTAACCTTACTGAAAACTGATCAGAACAAAGCTCTGGAGCTTCTTAATTTCGGGTATCGTCTGACCAGGGTTACTCCACAGGTTATTCCTTTGAAATACACTCCTCCTCCTTCACCTTCCATTCCGGTCTCATCCTATTCTCCGGAAAGAGACACTCTGGTTGGTCAGGTTTCCATAGATTCTTTGAGGTCCTATCTGTTAAAACTGCAATCTTTTGACACCAGATTTGTTTATTCCGATTCGATTGTGAAAGCCCGGCACTGGCTTTATGATAAGTTTAAAGAGTTCGGGATCGATAGCGTTTATTTCTATCCTTTCACCACCTGGGATTGGTTCATAGAAGGTTGGCTACAGGATTCTAATGTGGTGGCAGTAATCCCGGGGACAGTTGCTCCGGATAAAGTTATTGTAGTAGGCGGACATTACGATTCTGTGAACTGGGGCATGTGGAATTTTAATGATCCAGCACCGGGAGCAGATGATAATGGCAGTGGAACTGCGGCTACTTTAGAGATAGCCAGGCTATTAGCACATCGTCCTTTATCAAAGACAGTTATCTTGATGCCATTTGCGGCTGAGGAGCTTGGTCTTTACGGAAGCTCGGCTTATGCCTGGGATGCGGCTTCTCAAGGGAAGGATATTCAGTTGATGATTAATTTTGATATGATAGCTCACTGGCCAAACTCAACTGAAATGAATATCCATACAGACCTCCCTTCTCTGCCTTATGCTTTACTTTTAACCCAGATGGCAGGTTTATATACCAGCCTCACTCCTCATATATTGGGGAATTCATCCAGCAGTGATAGCTGGCCCTTTTCTCAGGTAGGGTATAACATCATATACAGTGCTGAACGCATCTTCAGTAATAACTGGCACCAACCTACAGATTCTGTATCTTATACGAATATCCCTTATATGAGCCAGATCGTCAAAATGAACTTAGCTACTTTAATCGAGGTAGCAGAGTCTCCCGGTCCAGTTGAGAGCTTGCAGGTAGTGGATGCCGGAGATGGAGAAAAGCTTTATTTAAGCTGGGCTCCTTTGCTGGAAAATAACCTGGTTGAATACAAGGTGTATTATGGCACGCAGAGCGGGGTTTATACTGATACCCACACTGTTCCTTTAACCATCAACTCAGATACATTGCGAAATCTTCAAACCGGGGTGCCTTATTATATGGCTGTTACAGCGGTGAATAATTTAGGTAAAGAAAGTTTTTACAAAATAGAGATTGTAGGCACCCCACATGCAATCCCACAGGCACCTTCAGGGCTTACTGCCCAGACTGGCTATTTCAAGATAAACTTATCCTGGCAGCCCAATCAGGAGGCAGACCTTGCCTACTATAAGGTTTATCGCAGCACCACTTCCGACTCAGGTTATGACAGTATCGCTACCGGGATAAAGGGTCTTTCCTATCTGGACAGCACTGTCCAGGGAGGTTGGTATTATTATTGCGTAACCGCAGTGGACACTTCAGGGAATGAGAGCAGTTTTTCGCCAGAGGTGAGGATGATCGCCATCACCTTAGATCAGGGAATCCTGGTAATAGACGAGACCGGCAACAGCATGGGAAATCCTCCTATGCCCTCCAGTGATTTTCAGCAGGACAGTTTATATTCGGAGCTATTTTCCGGGTATCAGGTGAGTTTTTATGAATATACCGAAATCTCCACCCAGCCCTCGATCATCGACTTGGGCCCTTATTCGACAGTGGTATGGCTGGATGATGATTTTCAGATCTTCAATTTTGTAACGGATAAAGATGATAACCTGATAAAGGAGTATTTGGGGTATGGAGGCAGGTTTATCTTATTTAGCTGGACTGGTTTAAGGAGGTTTGCGGGAACTTTGCCCAAGCCATTTTATCCGGGTAGTTTTGTCTATGATTATCTGCACATAAGCTGGGCAAATGAGAACCCTGTAAACGATTTTGCCGGAGCTTTTTCCTATGACACTTTATTTTATCCGGAGATTGAATCAGACACTTTGAAATATATAAGCGACTGGCAAGGTAGATTAAAGTATGTGAATATATTCAACTTGAGACCTGGAGCGCAAGCGTTATATTATTTTGATTCCTATTCGGATAACCCGGCTTATGAGGGTAAGGTATGCGGTTTGAAGTATGATGGCACCGATTACAAATTAGCCTTTTTTGGGTTACCCTTATATTATCTGGAAGCACCGGGTGCAAAGGAAATGGTAAGGTCATTGATGAGGGATTTTGGAGAGCCATTGGGGGTGGAGGATAATCCTTCTGCAGCTCTGCCACAGAGATATGACCTTGCGCAGAACTACCCGAATCCGTTTAACCCTTCCACCACCATACCCTTCCAAGCCGGTAGCAGGAAGCCTGGAGCTGGTAGACCCAGCCACACCACCCTGAAGATCTACAACATCCTGGGGCAGTTGGTGAGGACACTGGTGGATGAGGAAAAAGTTCCAGGAAACTATAAAGTCATCTGGGATGGGAAGGACAATTTGGGCAAAGAGGTAGGAAGCGGGATATATTTCTACCAGTTAAGAACTGAGGAATACACAGCTACTAAGAAGATGGTTTTGTTGCGGTAAGCTTCTATTTTTGTAGCTGGTATCTGTCATTGCGAGGAGTCCATCAGGACGACGAAGCAATCCTTACAGGGTGGAGGGATTGCTTCGCTCCTTTAAGTCGCTCGCAATGACGATCGAAGACACGTTGCTCGGCAATAAAATGCTTGATAAATCAAGCAACTACGATTTTCAAGGAAAAAGTTGACAGAAGAACTATTTTTTGATATAATTACTGTCTGAAGATTAATGATTTGGCAAATAGCCAACAGCAAAAAGCGAGTAGCGAATCAAAATGTTTCTTTTGAGCATCGTGACCCCGGAGAAAACCTTCTATGAGGAAGAGATATCCTCAGTTATTGCGCCGGGTATCGAAGGATATCTGGGAATTCTGACTGACCATGCTCCCTTGATCACCGTTTTAGTCCCAGGGAAGTTAACTGTGAAGAACTCAAAGGGACCAGAGGTGATAATGGCGGTAAGCGGTGGATTCTTAGAGGTATTGAAGAATAAAGTGGTGATTTTAGCTGATGCAGTGGAGTTTGCCAGAGATATCGATCCGGAAAGGGCGAAAAAAGCCCTGGAAAGGGCAAGACAGAGGCTCAAATCAAAAGAAAAAGATATTGATATCCCCAGGGCAATAGCTGCCCTAAAAAGGGCTCAGAACAGAGTTGTAATTTGCGAAGAATGTATAAAAGAGAGAACGATTTAGCCCCGTTTTGACTTTTCCTTCAGGGCTAATCTTAAATTTCTAAAGTCTCTACAAAGATTGTAGTCGCTCGATTTATCGAGCAACTGAGCCCAATGAATTGGGCAACTACATTAACTGGAGTAAAAATTACGCCATAGGCAGATCTGCCTATGGCGTAGCTTTATCAGGGTAAACCTAAAGGTTTACACTCCAACTATATAATCTGTCTCACGGGAAGATCCCGCGTCTTTTATATACTCTTTCCAGCCGACTTAGCGCCGATGCATAAGCCGCAGTGCGCAAATCGGCTTTCAGCTCTTTTGACTTATCAATCACCAGATTATAGGCACTGATGATTTTGGTGTGCAGCTTGCTATCCACTTCCTCCAGCTCCCAGAACTCGCTGCGTTTGTTCTGGAGCCATTCGAAGTAGCTGACTATCAAACCACCTGAGTTACACAGGATGTCAGGAATCAGATCGATACCTTTTTTACGGAGTATCTGGTCTCCTTCCGGATCAGTCGGTCCATTGGCTCCTTCAGCCAGCAGCTTCACGTTTAACAAAGGTGCGGTTTCGGAATTGATCTGATTTTCCAAAGCAGCAGGTACGAAAATATCGGCTCTGGTTTGGAGAAAGGTCTTGTGGTCAACTGATTTTGCCTGAGCATAGCCGGCGATTTTGCGATTCTTTTTGACGTATTCGCATAAATCATCGGGATCTATACCCTCCGGATTGAAAATTGCGCCGGTAAAATCCTCAACTGCAATTAACCTGACACCAAGCGGTTTCAAGAGACGTGCTGTCCAGGAGCCAACGTTACCGAATCCCTGGACAATGTAAGTGGCTCCTTTCAGATTGAAGTTCTTCTCCTCTGCCCACTTCTGCACTAAAAAAGCAATTCCCTGACCAGTAGCTTTATCTCGTCCCTGGCTCCCACCGGATTTTATAGGTTTACCAGTGACCACATGTTTACAAGCCTGGCGCTTATGAGGGGGCATAGTTGACAAATAGGTATCCAGGATCCAGGCCATAATCTGGGAGTTGGTGCCGACATCCGGTGCGAGAATGTCATACTCCGGGCCAATATTATTTCCCAGGGCAAAAGTGAAACGGCGGGTTATTCTCTCCAGGTCGTTGAAAGTGTATCTGGTAGGGTCAAACTGAATTCCACCACTGGCTCCTCCAAACGGTATATTGGCTATGGCTGCTTTCCAGGTCATACAGTTAGCCAGTACCCGTACCTCTTCAATTCCGAGGGTAGGATGAAAGCGTATTCCCCCTTCAAAAGGCCCCATAACATTGTTATGCTGTACCCGGTAACCGGTGAACATCTCGATCCGTCCATCCTCCATCTTCACTGGAAAGTTGATTGTGACCTCGTTGATTGTCTTGGTCAGAATGCTGTGGATATACGGGTCCAGTGAGATCAGGGTAGCGGCCTGGTTAACATGCTCGACCACATAATCGCAAAAACTTTTTTGTTTTGGCATAATTTTTAGGTTAAGTTGATTTCTTTGTTTTTATCATGGGAAAATCCCACGTTCTCTGTAAACTGTGTCCAGATGTGACAAAGCCACGATATAGGCAGCCGTGCGCCAATCAGTTTTATATTCTTTTGCCGTATCGCGCACCCGTTCATAAGCGCTGACAATCTTTCGATGCAGTTTAGTGTCCACTTCCTCCAGTTCCCAGAATTCACTCCGTTTATTCTGGAGCCACTCGAAGTAGCTGACGATCACGCCACCGGCGTTGCAGAGTATATCCGGAATCAAATCTATCCCTTTCTGCTGGAGGACCTGGTCTCCGTCCGGGTCAGTGGGTCCATTGGCTCCTTCAGCCACGAGCTTCACATTTAGCAAGGGTGCAGTATCAGCCGTGATCTGGTTTTCCAGGGCAGCCGGAACAAAGATGTCTGCCTTAGTCTGGAACAGGGTTTTGCGGTCGATTGGCCTGGCTTTAGGATACTCGGAAATCAGCCCGTTATTTTTCTTAGCATAAGCTATGAGGTCCTCGGGGTCGATCCCTTCTGCATTGGCAATTGCTCCGCTGGCATCCTCGACTGCAAGTAATTTTGACCCGTGCTGTTTCAGGAGAAGCGCAGTCCAGGAACCTACATTTCCGAATCCCTGAACCGTGTAAGTGGCTCCTGCTAAATTAAAACCTTTATCCCTTGCCCATTCCTCAACGGTGTAGACTACTCCCTGACCAGTTGCCTTGTCACGGCCCAGGCTTCCCCCGGACTCGATCGGTTTTCCGGTAACCACGTGGATACAGGCCTGTCTTTCGTGTGCAGGCATGGTTGATATATAGGTGTCCAGAATCCAGGCCATTATCTGGGGATTGGTATTCACATCCGGCGCGGGGATATCGTACTCCGGTCCGATGTTGTTTCCCAGAGCGAAAGTGAACCGGCGGGATATCCTCTCCAGTTCGCTTTGCGAATACTTGAAGGGGTCACACTGTATCCCTCCCTTGGCACCGCCGAACGGAATGTAAGTCAAGGCGCTCTTCCAGGTCATCCAGGTAGCAAGTGCCCGGACCTCATGGATGTCAACTGCCGGATGGAAACGCAGTCCGCCTTTGAAAGGACCCAGAGCGTTGTTGTGCTGGACCCGGTAGCCGGTGAACATCTCTATCCGGCCATCATCCATCTTGACCGGAAAATTCACAATGATCTCATTGGTTGTTTTCCCAAGGATCTTGCGTATATCCAGGTCAAGCTTCATCAGATCTGAGGCTTTATTGAATTGCCAGACCACATTTTCATAAACGTTTCCCCTTTTCCCAACTTCTGAATCTGTCATATTAACTCCTTAAATATCAGGTGTCTGATTTATCTCCATATATAAACAAATGCTTGACGAGTATCAGCGAATATATATAAGCTGAATTTACTCGTCAAGCATTAACTTTTCAAGCATACTAAACAACAGGGAAATTCTGGTTTAGCGAATTTAAATATACTCCTCACATCTCCAGACGCCAGTTTCCGGTTTTGGAAAGATGCAGGTTGCGCGGTTTTCACAATTAATGCAAAGCCCTTTGAGCGAGTTCATCTTCTCAGGCCTGGATTCGGCCTGGGTGCGAGCAATGGCAAGAATTTTATCTACTGTAGTTCTCTCCATCGGCGTTTCATAGCAGTCAAACTCTTCACACTGCAATACCGGCTGATCCAAATTTCGCGGGTATATACAGGTGGAAGCATTCTGACAGGTCAGGCAAAGCCCGGTATATTCCCGTTTCTTAGTGACCGGACTTACTTTCTCCATTACTTTGGTTGAGCGTTTAGACATTTTGTTTACCTCCTTCAGGTTTAATGTCAATCCAGAGTAAGGGAGAAGCAAACTCCGTGCCGTTCGAGATTTTAGTCTTAAGATTAGGTTAGAAGAGGCATCTGATTATAGAGCTTCGCATATAAGTCAAAGCCATACAAAAGATTTTTAGGAAGATATGTTAGTCAACTGAGGAGATGGATTTGTAGGTAGGTCTAATTTAAGCCCCTTAAATTCTGGTTAGATTTGAACCATTGAGGAGAATTTACCCGGTCTCAGCTTTCACATAAAGCCATTCAGAGGTGGTATCTTCTGTATTTTTTCTCTAAGGGTTTTTCGATCGATCCCCAGAATTTGAGCAGCTTTAGTCTTATTTCCATTTACGCTCGCCAGCACGTTACGAATATATTCAGCTTCGACTTCAGCTAAGGTCCGGTTCAGTCCCGCAACCCTTTGTGCAGAGAAACGCATTAGCGAAGGGAGATCAGGAACGTCTATGGTATCGCTGTCAGTCATCAACAGCAGGCGCTGGATCACATTCTCCAGTTCCCTGACATTCCCGGGCCAGTCATAGGTCTTAAAAGCCCGGAGCACTTTCTCCGTGAAACGGGGAATCGGTTTGGAAAATTCTTTGGCAAATTTAGCTGAGAAGTGATTAGTAAAAAGAACAATGTCGTCTCCTCTTTCACGCAGGGGTGGGATCGCAATGCTGATGACGTTTAGCCTGAAGAATAAGTCCTCACGAAAGACTTCTTTCTCCAGTAATCTAAGTAAATCCTTATTGGTTGCCGCTAAAATCCTTACATCTACCTTGGTGGGATGAGTGGCTCCGACCATATAAACTTCCTTGTCCTGCAGAACGCGAAGAAGCTTCACCTGCATCGCCAGACTGGTTTCGCTGATCTCATCCAGGAAGATTGTACCTCCATCTGCGGTCTGAAAAAAACCAGCCCTGGAATCGGTGGCTCCGGTGAAAGAGCCTTTGACATGTCCGAAAAGCTCGCTTTCCAAAAGCCCTTCAGGAATCCCCCCGCAGTTCACCGGGACAAATGGAGCTGAAGCACGCGAGCTGCTATAATGAATTGCCCTGGCAACAAGCTCTTTACCAGTGCCACTCTCTCCGGAGATCAACACAGTAGCTGAAGTCGATGCCGCTTTGGAGATTGCATCAAAAACTTTAAGCATCGCCCCGGATTCGCCAATCAAGCCATGCGGGGCTACGGACCTCGAAGGTGTTCGGTTGCGTGCAGCTCTGCGAGAGTGTAATTTAGCCAACACCCGCCTTACTGCAGAGAAAAGCTCTTCGTCGGTAAACGGTTTGGCAAGGTATTCTTCAGCCCCGATCTTAATAGCCTTGACCGCTCCTTCGATCGTAGCATAACCGGTGATCATCATCACTTCAGTGTCTTTGAGATTTTCACGGATATGTCTCACCAGGTCTAATCCGCTCACCTTAGGCATCTTGAGGTCAGTTATAACCAGGTCCACCGGAGTTGACTCTAAAATCTTAATCGCCTGCGCCACATCCGGGGCAGTATATACCTGATACCCCTGGGAGGTCAGTTTTCTCTGAAGCAGTTCCAGAGTATTCGGAGTGTCATCTACGACCAAAAGACTCTCTTTTTTGGAATCAGGAGTCATATTATTTGCTCTCCTTTTTTTCTGGACGGATTGTTATGGGAAATCTGATTTCAAAACGCGAGCCAGCACCGATTTTACTCTCTACCTTGATAACCCCTTTGTGTGAGCTGACTATTCCATGAACCACAGAAAGTCCCAGTCCAGTTCCTTCCCCAACTTCCTTGGTAGTAAAGAATGGTATGAATATCTGTTTCATAATCTCCTCGCTCATACCTATGCCAGTGTCTTCTACGATCAGAGAGACATAGGCTTGATCAGACAGTGTCTTTATAGTCAGCTTCCCTCCATTCGGCATAGCCTGGATAGCGTTTACTACCAGATTAACCAGAACCTGATGCAGTTGGGCTGGATCAGCCGTGATTTCCGGCAGGTCAGTCGAAAGTGAGCGCACCAGCTCTATTCCTTCCTGCGCGCATCTGGACTCAAAGAAATAAAGCCCTTCTTCGACGATAAGGTTTAAATTAACCCTGGTTTTGGTAGTTGGCATCTGCCGGGCGAATATCAATAACTTCTTTACGATCTCCCGGGCATGAAGGGATGCATTTATTATTTTCTCTAGATCCTGAGTTACTTGCGGAGTAAGCCCCGGGACTTTAGCTGTAAGCTGAGCAAACCCC
>MEWM01000105.1:12393-12646 GCA_001775355.1 candidate division Zixibacteria bacterium RBG_16_43_9
GCAGTATGGTTTTCTCTTCCTCCGCCTGTCTTCGCTCAAATAGAAGCGATATCTCCCGGCTCACTGCATCTATCAGGCTTCGCTCCTCTTTCATGAACGGACCTTCATCCAGCTCTGGTTTTTCCTCCACATAGATGACTTCTACTCTACCCCGTTTCTTGCCACTGGTAATAATATCTGCGGTCTGTTTATATAACCCTTCCTGGAAATTGGGAGCGGTATAGGGAACCCCATCAAAAATAATTCTGGCGGT
>MEWM01000105.1:12738-15360 GCA_001775355.1 candidate division Zixibacteria bacterium RBG_16_43_9
TGGCGATACCGTAAAGACAGGTCAATTCTTTGACTCTTTCCCGCAAAGCCACCAAGGCAGTTCGATGTATCAGGGCCACCCCGAGGGTCTGAGCAAGTCCCTCATAGAACCTGATCTCATCCTGGGTGAAATAGTCTTTTTCCTTGTTCTTCAACTGTAAGAGTCCGATATTGTCCTCATCTACTACCAGTGGGAAAAATGCCGCAGAACTGTAATCACCGATTGTGGAGAGATCGTAGAAATTTGATTCCCTGTTCTTTTGCCTGGGTTGAGCTTGGGAAGTGCTTAAATCATTTGTCCAAAAACTACCGCTTTTTGTGAAAAAGGGCAAGGTGTGGTCAAACTGGCCAAGGATTATATCCCTGCAGAGCTTTTCCATACCAGAATCATCCGGTAAACATGGTATCATTCTGTGCTTTCCGGTTTGCAGACAAGGGCAATATTCCCAACTGAAGGGTTGCTCTGCGTCTTTTATCATCTGGCATCGATAATATTTCTCCCGCCTTTTCAGGCGGAGTTCCACCGCATCGCACCCGGAAAATTCGATGAGCATTTTTAATACTTCCCGCACGAATTCAAGTCTGGGGAGTGCTAGATTAGCATGGTGTAATATCTGATGCGAGAGAAAGTAAAAATCCTCAGCTAAATTCCGACCTGAACGCCGAATCTTACTCTGGTTTGACTTATTGTTGTTCATAACTTTATATACTTTAACAAATTCTACAGGGTTGTCAAGGGAGAAATAAAAAAGCGTGATATCTAAACCAACTTACTTTGTGAATTAATTCACTTTTATAATTGTTCAAAGTATATACGATTTAAAAATTTGTATAGATAATGAAATCTATGTACTGATTTAATGGTATGAATCCCAAAAACTTAACTATGTATTAGCGGAAAAGTTTTGGGTGGAGGATTTATTCCCAGTTTTTCAGGGATACATAAAAAAATGGTAAATTATACCCCAATTTCTTCTTGACAAAAATCGTAAAGGATATATAATAGAGAAGATTTGCAGTATGTTTGTAGTCTATAGAGGATGATAATAAGTAAAGTGTGGTGAAAGAAAATTCCAATCAGATTACAGCGCATAAAATTTTTTTTATTTAATTCTGCTTGTTAAAGATTTCACAAACTTTATCAGCATAAGCTTAGAGAAAGCGTAACTTCTTAAAACAGAGAATTTAAGGAAAGGAGGAACCAAGGCCGAAATATTTTTAAGTTGGTGATCATCGAAAAGAAACCCATAATGAAAGGAGAGTTTTTTCTATGTCAAAGGATGTTTCTGCGAAAGTCAATGCGTTTATGGACAAAGTGATCGAGAAAAATCCCGGCGAGGATGAGTTCCACCAGGCAGTTAGAGAGGTGGCTGAGTCCTTGATGCCTTTTCTGGAGGAGAACCCCAAATATCAGGAAGCCAAGATCCTGGAGAGGATTGCAGAGCCGGAAAGAGTGTTAATGTTCCGTGTTCCCTGGATGGATGACAAAGGGGAAATCCAGATCAATCGCGGGTACCGTATAGAGATGAACAGCGCGATAGGTCCTTACAAAGGAGGGCTTCGCTTTCATCCAACAGTCAACTTGGGCATTTTGAAATTCCTGGCTTTTGAACAGGTGTTCAAGAATGCTCTCACCACCCTTCCTATGGGAGGTGGTAAGGGTGGAGCAGATTTTGATCCCAAAGGAAAATCGGATAATGAGGTGATGAGATTCTGCCAGAGCTTTATGGCTGAGCTGCAAAGGCATATTGGACCGGATACAGACGTTCCGGCAGGAGATATAGGAGTTGGTGGCCGAGAGATAGGATTTCTATTTGGCCAGTACAGAAGACTCCGCAATGAATTCACCGGCGTGCTTACTGGAAAAGGGCTTACCTGGGGCGGGAGCTTGATCAGAACAGAAGCGACTGGATATGGATGTGTTTACTTTGTCGAAGAAATGCTGAATAGCAAAGGAGATTCCATTAAAGGAAAGATCTGCACGGTCTCTGGTTCAGGTAATGTTGCTCAGTACACTGTGGAGAAGGTAAACCAGTTAGGTGGTAAGTGCGTTACTTTATCTGATTCCAGTGGTTATATCTACGACCCCGCAGGTATTGATGCGGAGAAACTTGCGTTCGTTATGGAGCTCAAAAACGTAAGACGCGGCCGGATAGAAGAATATGCGGACAAGTACGGGGTCAAATACGTAAATGGCAAGTGTCCCTGGGAGATCAAGTGCGACGTTGCATTCCCCTCAGCCACTCAGAATGAGATAAGTGAAGAGGACGCCAAGACGTTGGTTAAGAACGGCTGTAAAGCTGTGGGTGAAGGCGCAAACATGCCAACCACCTTTGAAGGAACCCAGGTATTTCTCAATTCCAAGATCCTTTTTGGACCAGGCAAAGCGGCTAATGCAGGCGGTGTTGCCACTTCAGGTCTGGAGATGTGCCAGAATTCTATGCGAATGTCCTGGACACGTGAAGAAGTGGATGCAAAACTGCACGGGATTATTAAGGCTATTCACAGTCAGTGCATGCAATATGGTAGAGAAGGTAACTGGGTAAACTATGTGAAGGGTGCTAATATCGCCGGATTCATCAAAGTAGCAGATGCCATGCTGGATCAGGGTTTAGTTTAGTCT
>MEWM01000106.1:0-222 GCA_001775355.1 candidate division Zixibacteria bacterium RBG_16_43_9
CGCAAGGCTATAGCTACGTTTCCCCTTTGCATATATACATTACATCTAAACCGGCTGAGGTTCTCTATCCCGAAGGAGAGGTCCAACTCGCTTTTCTCCTCGAACTTCTGACGCTGTTTCTCGCTCATAATGGAGTAAGCCAGCTTCTTGGTATCCTCCGGAGTCAGAAGGTCATGGCTGGTCTTTATCAGTTTGCCGTCAATTCTCATTTGCGGAGGGCTT
>MEWM01000106.1:250-2204 GCA_001775355.1 candidate division Zixibacteria bacterium RBG_16_43_9
TCTTTTTGACCATCGTTTCTAAAAGTTCTCTTAAGCCTACCATAGGTTCTCCAGGGGTTTAAGGAATGAAAATTGCTTAATCCAAGTTCTGGATTGTTCTTTTACTATTATCGACTTTCGGGTGAAATTCTTTATTAGAACTGGTGTAAAAAGAAAAGCTGTCTATAATGTTAAAGGGTGTAATTTCCAATGACTTATATAGAGATATGGTCCATTCTCCGTTTGCCTAATTCTCTTTCAGGTTAGGGTATCTTCTTGTAGCAGAATGAGGTGGAACAGGCATCTATGCCCGTTCGTTACTATCAGCCCCTGACCCATCTTGAGGGCAAGATGGGTCTACCGAATGTGACAAGATACGCCATAATTGGTAGTCCGGCCTTGCCCACAAGGCGGGTTTTTTCTTGCAGAGCCGGTTAGAGCGAACACTTGATGAGGATGTAATTGTAGGGGCAATTTCCAGATAGATCCAAATGGATATAATTGCCCCTACGCCACTTTTTTTATTTACAAGTTTAACTCCAAAGATTAAATTTTAATTGTCGTTTAACTTTAATCATTATGAGCCAGAGAAAAGTTGCTTTATATACCGTAGGATGTAAACTAAATCAGTACGAGACCGAATGGATGGGGGAGAGTCTGGAGAAAGCCGGTTTCAAGAGGGTTGGTTTCTCAGAGCAGGCGGATTTATATATAATCAATACCTGCACTGTAACGGCTCAGAGTGATTATTCATCAAGGCAGGCTGTTTATCGGGCTTTTAGAAGGTCCCCTGACTCAAAGATTGCGGTTGTAGGCTGCTATTCTGAAGTCGAGGCGGATTTGCTGAACAGACTGCCAGGCGTTATCCTGGTTCTGGGAAACGAGGAAAAGAAAAGGATAGGAGAGGTTATACTTGAAAGGCTGTATGGAGAAAAATCAAACCTAAAGGAGGAGAAGACCCTTATCACGGGCAGATTTAAGCACACCCGCGCCCTGGTGAAGATTCAGGATGGGTGTAATGAAAGTTGCTCTTATTGTATCGTTCCTAGGGCACGCGGGAACGAAAAATCCAGGGATGCGAGGGAAATTATTGAAGAGATAAAGGGATTAAGGGATAAAGGGTTTAAGGAAGTGGTGCTGACTGGTGTTCACATTGGTAAATATTCACAAGACGGAATGAACCTTACTGCTCTTCTAAAGAAAATCTTATCCGAGACTCAAGTGGAGAGGATCAGGTTAAGCTCAACCGAGCCAAAAGAGTTGGGTGAGGGATTGATCAGGTTTCTGGTCGAAGAAAAAAGAATCTGCCGGCACCTGCATCTGCCTCTACAAGCTGGAAGTAACGAAATTCTCACAAGGATGAGAAGGAATTATACTGTAGAGGAATACAGAGATTTGATTTATGATGTGTCGAACAGGATTGAAAACGTAACCTTAGGTGCGGATGTTATGGTTGGATTTCCAGGAGAAAGCGAAGAGGATTTTGAAAAGACTTGCGGATTTATTTTGTCCTCACCCCTTTCTTATCTTCATGTTTTCAGTTATTCGGTTAGAAGGGGAACCTCAGCCTCGGAGATGAGAGATAAACTAACGCCTCAGGTGATTCATAAGAGGAGTGAAATTCTTCATCAGATTGGAAAAGAAAAGTGGGAAAAACATCTGGAACGCTTTACCGGAAAAAAGATGGAGATTTTAGTGGAGGGCACTAAGGACAAGAAAACTGGCAGGTTGATTGGGTTGACAGATAATTATATCCGTATCCTGATCGATGGTGATGAGGGACTGAAAAATAAAATCTTAATAGTCAACATTGTCAAAAGAGAGGGGAAATTTCTAACCGGGGAGATTCAAAGATTTCAGCACGTATGAACAAAAGCTTTGTTGAGATCAAGTTGGCCCTCCCCAAAACCTTCTCTGAGCTTTTTGGTAATCTGCTGGTAGACAATGGCTGTAAAGGGTACGTCACAGAGGAAAG
>MEWM01000106.1:2282-5871 GCA_001775355.1 candidate division Zixibacteria bacterium RBG_16_43_9
ATCGCTAAGAAAACTTGATAAAAACGATATAGAGGTCAAGGTCGAGTTAACAGAAATAAAAGAGGAGGATTGGTCAAAAAAGTGGAGAAGAACTTTTAAGCCAATTCGGGCGACAGGTAGAATTGTTGTCAAGCCGAGCTGGATCAAGAAAAGATTTCCTCAGAAGCTTGTGATCGAGATGGAACCCAAGATGGCTTTCGGGACCGGAGAGCACTCCACAACCAGGCTCTGTTTAAGAGTACTAGAGAAATATATAAGAGCTGGTGTTCGGGTTTTAGACCTGGGGACTGGAAGCGGTATTCTGGCTATCGCCGCAGCTAAATTAGGTGCTTCTTATGTGCTGGCTCTGGATATTGACCAGGACGCGATCAGCAATGCACGGGAGAATATTAAAAAAAACAAAGTTCAAAAAATAATCGATTTAAAATTGGGGACTCTGGGCAGCAAGATTCCAAGCGATCACTTCGACCTGATTGCTGCTAACCTGACTAAAACACAGATAATGGAGTTTTTTGAGAGGATGAGTTGCGTTTTGAAAAAAAGAGGTATTTTCGTCTTATCCGGTATTCAAACTGAAGAAAAAAAAGAGATGGAGAAGTTTTTTATTACAAAAAAGGTATTATTGAAAAAGACCCTATCGGAAAAGGGATGGGTCTGTTTTGTGGGTGAAAAAAAGTTAGATGAAGAATTCTAATACGGAAAAAAGTAGTCGGGCAAGGGTGCCCGACCTACGAGAGTCAATATGTTTCTTACTCGTAGGCAGGGCTCCCAGCCCTGCAAGTCTGATATTTTCAAAGTAGAGAGAGAGTATATGATCACTTATTTCTATGTTGATCCGAAAAATGTGGGGAAAGATTCTCTCAGGATCGAAGGGGAGGAGGCTAAGCATATCTGTCTGGTATTGAGAAAGGGGGAAGGGGAGATCATCGATGCGGTGGACGGTGAGGGGATGAAATATCAGGTTCAGGTTACGGCTAAGGGAAAAGATTGGGTGCAGGGTAAAATCATCAGCCAGACCAGAAAGGAAAACGAGCCGTTTACGGAGCTAACCTTAGCCCAGGCTTTAATCAAAGGGGTAAGGATGGATTTCCTGGTGGAAAAGGTCACAGAAATCGGCGTATCTTCGATTATTCCCCTTATCACCGGGAAAGGCTTGATTAAACTGGAAAAGGATTCTAAAGTGATTTCGCGGGTGAGCCGGTGGAAAAGGATTGCCATTAGCGGGATGAAGCAAGCTCTACGTTCAAAGTTGCCAGAAATCCAGGATCCTGTATCATTTCAAGAACTATTAGCTAAAGTCAAAGATTATGATTTAGCTCTTATTGCCTGTCAGGCTAAAGGCTCAAAATTCTTGAAAGAAATTCTTGAAGGGAAAAAAGGAGTAAAGGATGTTTTGCTCTTAGTTGGTCCTGAAAGCGGGTTTACTCAGGAGGAATTGGGTTTATCCCTCAAATCCGGGATTATCCCTGTTTCCTTAGGACCCAGAAGGCTTCGCTCTGAAACCGCCGGAATTGTTTTTTCCTCTATGGTATTGCATGAATTAGAGGATTTGGGATAAGTTTTCGTAGGCGGGGCTCCCAGCCCCGCATTTCCTGATTATTTAGATAGTTTCTCAGGCGGAGCAAGGTGTTCCGCCTACAGTGCCTTGCCGAACTGCTACATTTCATTCTTTATTTAGTTGTAAACCAGGCATAAAGGCTCTTTCTTGCTAAAATCAACCATAAGATAAAAGGAATGCACCAGTTTAAAAAATAGAGTATTAAAGATAAAGTTAAGCCAGCATCAGATGGGGTATTGGATTCCCCGTGGATTAAAAAAAGGAATTCAGCTAATAAGATCTGCCAGATGAAAATCAGGAGAAGTCCAAACAAAAGCTTTTGTAATATCTTTGGTGATTTTATTCCCGGAATTATTAATATCAGGGAGATGAAGGGCAAAAAGTTGTAAAACAATGGTACTAAGAGGGGGAGAAGGATTAGTTCTATGCCAAAGAGTTTAAGAAAGTTTGGGATGGTAGAGTTAAAGAAAAGGAAATAATAATATTCACCTTTCCAATACCAGAGGGCGAATAAGATCAAAGAGATTACAGTGAATTTTAAGATGAAGGGTAGAAACTTTTCTCTCATAAAACGTGGTGTGACCCTTTTAGGGCGTGATGAAAAGCCCTTTTGATCCGCCTCAGGCGAATGCATCTCTACATCTAAAATCTTTCAGACTTAACTATTTTCTCTATCCATAAGATCCAGGCACTAAGGAGGATCAAGATCAAAGCCACCTGCCAAAAATAAAGATGCATAAATTCAAAGGCTGATGGTCGGTAATTGGAGACGACTGTTATAACGACCATCCTTAAGATGTTGACCAAAAATATGAACGGGATACCTAAGAAAACACCCCAGAGTTTCTTTTTAAAACTGGCTGGATAAGCCAACATTGCCGCTAAGAAAATAAATATCTCAAAGAGTCCGGTGCACTCGGCGATAATTTCGACGGAGAAGTTTTTTAGACTTAAAAACTTCTGGCTAACCTGAGCTCCCATTCCAAATATATTTAAAACCAGACCAACTATATGGGCAGTGGCTATTTCTATTTTATCAATGGTAGGGGATAAGAATTTATCTGCGGTTAAGGAGAATAAAATGATTAAGAGAATCAGCAATCCTATAAATAAAAGGACAAATCGTAAAATTGCTTTGTAAGCTTTGCTTTTCTCTTCTTTGGGAATGGATTTTTTTCTATTATCAGTGATTGGTCCTTTTGACTTTTTTTTCATAAGGTCTAAAATTTAGAGTGAGACCAAGATTTGTCAAGAATATTTTATGGGAACTCTGAAAAATTACTTTGCGGGGCTTGGAGCCCCGCCTACGGGAGCAAAAATGTTGATTTTTCGTAGGTCGGGCACCCTTGCCCGACCACACTCCTCCACTTTTTCAGAGCTCTCTTTATGGGAACTCTGAAAAAGTAGTTTTTTGGAGTATAAACCTTTAGGTTTATCAAAATGCACTCTATTGTTTTACATCGGGTGATAGAAAAGCTAAAGGTAAAGCTGTCCGCCTCAAGCGGATACACTCCAGTGACCTTCTCCGAAAATTTGACTTTTTCATAGACCTCTTTATGGAAACCTGTCCGAGAAACGGATCCATAGGAAAGGTTTCCGCTACATAAAAATCTTCTCCAATGTACCGGTAGGTCAGACATTCCTGTCTGACAGCGAAAAAAACAGACAAGTCCGAGAAACGGATCCGTAGGAAATGTCTATTTTACCGGTTGTGTAGCGGAAGGCCGTCAAGGTCTTGAGATTTTTTGCCTTCCATTTAGCTATTCATAAAACGCCTCAAAGCTGATTTAGAGGATTAACTCGAATTTGACCTTGAGGCTGATAAATCTGTTACCATAATCTGCTTAATCCGTTTAATCAGCTGTGAATTTTCTCATAATCATTATAAACCCCCTTTAGACTGATACTAAAGGGGGTTTATTTAAAATTGTTTTCGCCCTGTACTTAGGCTGTTACAGGTTTTCTCCTCATCCAGAGATAGACACCGGTTACGATAATCAAAGCAATCAGAATAATCATACCCCATTGGGT
>MEWM01000106.1:6076-6230 GCA_001775355.1 candidate division Zixibacteria bacterium RBG_16_43_9
TTGGATTGATTATTGTAAGGCAGATTAAGGGCTACAGTACTTGGGCTAAACACAGGTCCTGGATTGATAAAGACTCTTGCCCCTACTAACTCTTCCGATGTTTCTTGTCCCCAGATGGGAGAATTAAACATAGACAGGGCAAGAAGTAGTCCTA
>MEWM01000107.1:0-168 GCA_001775355.1 candidate division Zixibacteria bacterium RBG_16_43_9
AACCCATCCTCTATTTGAGAAAAGAGAGGTCAAGCACAAGTGCCTGGTTATAATAAATTCGGATAGAGGACTTTGCGGTTCTTATAATGTGAATGTTTTTCGCAAGGCAGAGGAGTTCTTAAGTCAGGAGAGTAAGGACAAGATCAAGTTAGTACTCATAGGCAAAAA
>MEWM01000107.1:366-729 GCA_001775355.1 candidate division Zixibacteria bacterium RBG_16_43_9
GTTTCTGAATATAGAGAGGTTTGAGGATAAAGAAGAAAAAGGTTACCTCCAATATATCTTCGAACCCTCAGCGGATACGCTTTTTGATGATCTTTTACCCAGGTATTGCCTGACCCGTGTTCAGATAGCCTTATCTGAAGCATTTGCCTCAGAGCAGGGCTCCCGAATGATTGCAATGGGAGCCGCTACCAGAAACGCCGAGGAGATGATTGACCAGTTGACTTTGCTCAGAAATAAAGCCCGCCAGGCTTCTATCACCAAGGAGATGGTGGAAATCGCCAGCGGAGTAGAGGCTTTGAAATGAACCAATAGCAGAATAGTCGGGCAAGGGGCCCGACCTACGAGAAAAAAGACGATCTCCTC
>MEWM01000107.1:849-1135 GCA_001775355.1 candidate division Zixibacteria bacterium RBG_16_43_9
TTCCCTTCGGACAAACTGCCTAATATCCAGAACGCAATTAAGATCGTGGATCAGAAAAGGAATATCAATTTGACAGTTGAGGTAGCAATGCACATCGGGAATGATTTGGTCCGATGTATCGCCTTAGCCTCAACCGATGGCTTGGTCCGGGGGATGCAGGCAATTGATACCGGGGGTCCCATAACAGTACCGGTTGGGGAGAACACCCTGGGCCGGCTGTTCAACCTCCTTGGTGATCCGATCGACGAATTAGGCCCTCTGCAGGATGGAGGGAAGAAATATCCGA
>MEWM01000107.1:1144-5090 GCA_001775355.1 candidate division Zixibacteria bacterium RBG_16_43_9
ACCCTCCTGCATTTGAAGAGCTGGATACAAAGGTTTCCATCTTCGAGACCGGGATCAAAGTGATCGATCTTTTAGAGCCGTATGTCAAAGGTGGAAAAGTGGGGCTTTTCGGCGGAGCAGGAGTCGGTAAGACCGTAATTGTGATGGAGCTGATCAGAAATATAGCAAAAGAACATGGAGGTTATTCGGTCTTCTGCGGAGTAGGAGAAAGAACCAGAGAAGGAAACGACTTATGGCTTTCTATGAAGGAGTCCGGTGTTATTTCTAAGACCGTCATGGTCTTCGGACAGATGAATGAACCTCCTGGTGCCAGATTAAGAGTTGGTTTGACCGGTGTGACAATGGCTGAATATTTCCGGGATGAGGAGAACCGGGATATCCTGTTATTCATCGACAATATCTTCAGATTTGTCCAGGCTGGCTCTGAAGTTTCAGCCCTTCTGGGCAGGATGCCCTCTGCAGTTGGTTACCAGCCTACCCTGGGCACTGAGATGGGTGACCTGCAGGAGAGAATCACTTCAACCAAATCCGGCTCCATAACCTCGGTTCAGGCAATCTACGTGCCAGCAGATGACCTGACAGACCCTGCGCCAGCTGCTGCCTTCTCTCATTTAGATGCCACTACAGTGCTGTCCAGACAGATCTCCGAATTAGGTTTATACCCGGCAGTTGACCCCTTAGCTTCAACCTCTCGCATCTTAGACCCTAAGATAATAGGAGAAGAGCATTATAATACCGCCAGAGCGATACAGAAGATTTTGCAGAGATATAAAGACCTGCAGGATATTATCGCAATCTTAGGAATGGATGAGCTTTCAGAGGAAGATAAGACAATCGTAGCCCGGGCAAGGAGAATCCAGAAATTTCTTTCCCAGCCTTTCTGTGTGGCAGAAGCATTTACCGGAACTGAAGGCAGATATGTGAAATTAGAAGATACCATCAAAGGATTCAAAAAGATAATTCAGGGAGAATTAGACAACCTGCCTGAACAAGCATTCTATATGGTTGGAGGGATTGAAGAGGTATATCAAAAGGCGGAGGAGATAAAGAAAGGATTAAGGGCATATTAGTTCTTCTCCTCTCCTTTTGGAGAGAGGTCAATCGTAGCGTCGGGCTTTACGCCCGACGTCCTGCTTCATAGGAAATATAGGGGCACGGCGTGCCGTGCCCCTACCACATTTTATAGTATGAGGAGGTCACTCATAATCCCACCTTGAGGGCAAGGTGGGATTACCTTTTTTCTTAAAACAAAAAATGGTCCCGCCAAAGGCTGAACCTCTACAAAAAAAACGTCTGGGACAAACCCTGACGCTACGATATTTCCTCGACGTTGGTCAGGAGACCAACGTCGAGCATTAACGGTCACGATTAACGAATTACGCTCACGGTTTTTGTCTTAGACTGTCGTCTCCGCTATCACCTCTTCGATGGAAGTTATGCCATTTTTGAGTTTTTCTATAGCCGCCATCCTCAGAGTCAACATACCATTAGCGACAGCATATTCCTTTATCTCCTGACTGGATTTACCCTCTAAGATCATCTTCTCGATATCCGGAGCGATCGGCATAATCTCAAACAGACCTGTTCTGCCGGAAAAACCAGTGTTAGTGCACTCCTGACATCCCCTTCCCTGATACGCTTTGAAATCCTTGATCTCTTTTTCCGGAACTCCTAATCTTAACAGGGTCTCAGGGTTTATCTGAACTTCCTCCTTACAATAGTTGCAGATCTTCCTGACCATCCTCTGAGCCATAATCAACCTTATGGCAGAAGCCACCAAGTACGCAGGCACCCCCATATCGACCAGCCGGTTGACAGTGCTGGCAGCATCATTGGTATGCACGGTGGAGAAGACCAAGTGTCCGGTTAAAGCGGCTCGAATAGCTATATCGGCTGTCTCAGCGTCTCTTATCTCTCCAACCATTACCACATCCGGGTCCTGACGCAAGAATGACCTTAAGGAGGCTGCAAAGGTTAAACCGATATCGCTCTTTATCTGCACCTGATTGATACCGTCGAAATTGAACTCCACCGGGTCCTCTGCTGTCATAATATTTATATCCGGTTCATTAATCTGTTTTAAAGCCGAATACAGAGTGGTGGTTTTACCACTTCCCGTGGGACCGGTTACTAAAACCATTCCATAAGGTAACTTGATCGCTTCTGCAAATTGTTTTAATCCCTTTTCCGGAAATCCAAGTTTAGTCAGATCCACCATCAAGCTTCTGGGATCCAGAATACGCATAACCACTTTCTCTCCGAAGATAGTTGGCAGAACCGATACGCGGATATCAACTGCCCGCTCTCCCATTTTTACCTTTATCCTTCCGTCCTGGGGAAGTCTTCTCTCAGAGATATCTAAATCCGCCATAATCTTTACCCTGGAGACTATAGCGGCCCGGTATTTGAAAGGTAAAGGAGACATCTCCTGCAGGTTGCCGTCTAATCTGTATCTAACCCTGATTCTTTTCTCATAACTCTCTAAATGAATATCCGAGGCACCTCTTTTTATAGCATCCGAGATAATCCCATCTACTAATTTTACTAAAGGCTTGTCCTGAACTGCTGAAGCCAGGTCCTGTTCAGATGGAACTTCCTCCGAGGTCTCGATGACTTCTAAATCATCATCCTTCATCCCTTTCAGGATCTCATCTATACCGCAGCTGTCCTGATAATAGGCGTCAATTGCCTTCTGGATAGCTTTTTCCGGGCTGATGACCGGCTGAATTGAGCATCCGGTGATGAATTTGACTGCATCTAATACGTAGATGTTGCTGGGATCTGAAATGGCGACTATTAAGGTGCGGCCTAACTTGCTGACTGCGATGACGTTGAATTTCCTGGCGATGTCCGCAGGAATGAGCTTGACGACTTCGGGGTTTAGCTCGATATCCGAAATCCTCAGAGCTCCGATGTTAAGCTGTCTCCCGATGAATTCGGACAGCTCATCCTCATCCTGGATGGCTCCCATCTTCACCAGGATCTGCCCTAATTTGGCATCCCCTTTTTTCTGGAGCTCTAAAGCTTTAGCTAACTGATCACGGCTGATCTTTCCAGCCTTGACCAGCATCTCCCCCAATTCTACTGACATAGTTAGTTACTCTGAGACTATTAAAGCTGATCAGTTTTAATCTCTGAAAATATCATTTAACCGGTCTTCGGCTGATGCGGCAAAGCCAGAATCTATAGCCGGCTCGCTTTTCTTCTTGCTCTTGTGTGCCTGCCCCAGGATAGTGGCCAATTCCTCACCGCATTCCTTGGCGTAAAGCCTTACCATCCCGATGGTGGTCCGGTCATCAAAGATAGCCACCAGGATAGACCTTTCTCCTACCAAGGAGATATGAATATGGTCCCTTTTCCCTTGATGGAAAAGAACCGAAAATTCAGGTTCCCCGACTAGTCGGGCGATCTCCCGGGTTGAGGCAAAGCTTCCCGCAAGAAGGGCTGCCAAAGCCGTTGTATCCAGGGAATGAGTGAACCCCTGACGGGTTATCAGGTGACCGTCTTTATCCACCAGAAGAGCACATTTAGCTTCAGCCCCTTTGATCAGCTTAATCAAAGCTCGATCGATTTTCTCGATCTCTTCCTCATGGATAATCAAGCTATCATCCTGCAATTTTACCTCCTGTCTTTTGGATCCAAATTCGGACCTGCTATTTTTTGTATCCATCTCCACAAGAATCCGCCTTTGGCGGGCTTGGTTTTCTTTTGTTTTAACATCGGCGAAATGATGATTTTACTCTGGAACGGAAGACCGGTTTCATCAGCTTTTACCGTTTGAACCGGCCCCTCCGGGACTGTCTCTTTAGAGACTCTTTCAGCCTCGACAGTTTCCTTTTCGATCTCGGATTGACTTTGGATAAGCGTCTTTTTTTCTTCCTCCATCTTTTTCATTTTCTCGATTAGCGCTGCTTGTTCTTTTTTCTTCAACTCTTCTGCTTCTTTT
>MEWM01000107.1:5120-7646 GCA_001775355.1 candidate division Zixibacteria bacterium RBG_16_43_9
CTTTCGACTTCCGCCATTTCTCTTTCCAGCCTTTCCAGGAACAGCTTCTTTCTTTCTGCTCCTTCTTTCTCCTTTCTTGCCTTCTCTTCCTGCTCTTTCAGTCTTGCCTTGATTAATTCTTCCTCTTTCTCTTTTTGTAACCTTACTGTTTCTTTGGCCTGCTCTTCTTTTTCCCTTTCTCTTTCTCTCGCTTTTTCTAACTTTTCTTCCACCCGGTAGGTTTTCTCGGGCTGTTCCAGATCTCTTTCCACCTCTTCAAAAGAATCTTTCCCCAGCGGAGCTTCAGGTATAGCTTCTCTTGCGGGAGCATACGGCTTTTTCTCCAGCTCTTCTTTCTCGGCTGATGGCATAACCGAAGATTTGGATTCTGCTGACACTGAGATCAGTTCTTTTTCCCCCTCTGGCTCAGATTTACCCCTGGCTTTTTCCAGCACCAGCTTGCTGATGGCTTTCAGAGTATCGAAGACACCTATCCCTTTTACCGCCACAGCTTCAAAATAAGGGAGTCCCCTGGGGTTCAAGCACTTCTCCAGCTCTTCTAAACTGGATACTTCTTCTAAGTCCCTTTTATTATATTGAATAATCATAGGGAGCTCTTCCAGGACATAACCGTATTCTTCCAGATTCTCTATCAGATTATTCATGCTTTCGATATTCTCCTCTAACTTAGCTGCTTGCGAATCAGCCACAAAGACCAGCCCATCCACTCCTCTCAAGACCAGTTTCCTGGTGGCATTGTAATAAACCTGGCCCGGAACCGTGTAGAGCTGAAATTTTGTCGCAAACCCCTGTACCGGACCTATATCGATGGGCAGAAAATCGAAATACAGGGTTCTGTCCGCATCGGTTGCCAAAGAGATCAGCTCTCCTTTGGTTTGAGGAGGAGCCTTCTTATGTATATAAATGAGGTTGGTGGTCTTGCCACTCAACCCCGGTCCGTAATAGACTATCTTACAGGAGATCTCTCTGAAAGCATAGTTTATCGAGACCATCTTCTGCTTTTTTCTCTTTTTTTAAAAATTCCGCTCTTTGATTTTTGAAGCAGTGTTCTTGATCTCCAACCGAACCAATCCGACGTTCACGTTCGGCTCGGTCGTCACCACCAGTATCCCAAAACCCACATCCGTCAGGAAAAGCTTCCCCTGCTCGGCTTCGATGGTCACCTGCTTCAGATGAGTACTTTTCAGCCTCTCCAGAGATTTCTGAACCGTGCTGACGATCGAGGCTGCCATTGCGCCCACGGTCTCATCTTGAAAACTGGTGTCCAGGTCCGCAGCGATAATTATACCATCATTCCCCACCAACATGCTTCCGGTGATACCGGTGGTTTTGTTAAGCTCCTCTAAGATCTGATACATTTCTTCCCTCCTCTGATCCCAGGAGTTTCCCATACCTTTCTTTTAAGAATTTCTTTAGCATCTCAGCTGATTTGATGATTCGGATATTCAGCAGTTCATCCGTATTGCGACTGGCTATGGTTACCAGCGTAAAATCTAAAACCCTATTCAGATTTATCCATCTTTTGGGCGTGAACAGCTGAATTCTTTCTATCTTGGATTCTCCCAATTTTTTTAGCAGATTAGAATTTATATCCTCCAGGCTCAGGGCTAAAGGAGCAACCTTCTCGCCGTCCAAGTCTTCCTCGCAAGCCTGTCCTATGATCAGCCCTTCAGAGTCAACTAAAAACGCGCCCTCCACCCCGGAATATTCTTTGAGATAACTTAAGGCATTTTCCAAAGTCCCCTCTTTAGGTTCAGCCTTAGGATGGAGCGGAACTACTTCCTCCTTCACTTCCGGTATAGGCCTGGACCTCTCTAATTTCTTTTCCCTTTCATGTCTTATGATTTTGTCTCCAAAAGAAAACTTGAAAAGCAGGGGTAGCAAAATCATCTGAAACAGGCTCGCCGGAAGATAGGTTGCGATCCCCGATTTCAAGGATGAAAGCAGATTTAAAGAGAACATAAAGGAAATGAGAACCCCGAAGATTATGCCGATCGAGACTCTGAGCAAAAGACTGAAAAAAGAATAAAGAGCAACCATAGGAAAGGAGAGAAAAGGGAAAAGGAGAAAGTAAATTAAAATATACCAGACCAGTTCCAACGGAAAAAGCAAAAGAGGTTTTAATTCGAACCCGAGGTTCTGAGGAAAAAAGACCAGCGGGAAAACCGCCAGGAAGGCAGAAAGTATAAAAAACTGCCGGTATTCTTTTAAATTGTCTTTTCTTTCCATGATTTTCAGCCCTTCTAAATTTTATTCCTCAGCCAGTCTCTCTAATATCTGGTCAACCTGTATCTTCAAAAACCCGAGATTGGCTTCGCTTCTACATACTAACAGCAGAATATATTTTTTCAGTTTGATAGCCCAGAAGCACATCTCTTCGGTCTCGAGAAGGAACTGCTGGAGTCCTCCAAAACTGATCCGGGGAAGGCATTCTCTTATCTCCCTGAAAATCTGGGTGCCTGTAGCTCCGAGGCTTTCCTGGTCAAAATCGATCTTTAATCTGCTTTCCCGGACCAGACCATCATC